>CAYWKE010000020.1:0-15369 GCA_964459075.1 uncultured Candidatus Saccharibacteria bacterium
GGGGTGAGAACAAAGAGCCCGAGGGTGAGGAGAGGAGTGAGGGAGAGGAGAAGTGGGCGCATAGAGACTTGATACGATGATTATGCGTATAGTGTAGCAAGACCTCTCTGTGAGGAGCGAGGGGGGGGTGGGGATAGCGGATCTGAGCAGAGTGCGCGGTACTCACGCTGCGAAAATGGATGTCTGGCTTCTGAGAAACAACTTCCACGCAACTAGCGCACCTCCCATGCATGCCTTGCGAATACGGTAGTGAGTGCGTCCATGGACGCGCCGACCTCCTCATCGGTGAGCGTGCGATCAGGCGCTTGGAAGACAAGGTGGAAAGCAAATGAGGTGCGGCTTTCTTTTGAGAACTCGTCGAAGAGATCGCACCGCATGAGAAGCATCCCTGCGTGCTCGCGAATGGTCGACTCGACCTCACCTGCGGTCGTGCCTTCAGGCACCCAGACCGCAACGTCGCGCAGGACGAACGGGTATGAGGAGTAGGGCGTGTAGCTCCCTGTTTGCGGGGGTGCTGCCGGGTAGCTTTCGGGCGTTGGGAGCTTTGACACAAGCTCGCTCAGGTCGATCTCAACAACACCCTGGGCGGCTTTCGCATCAAGCGATACACCAAGCTCATCGGAAAGCAGCGAGAGGGTCTCAGCGAGAACGGAGTCAGCAGTCACCCCCTTGCGCTTCTTGGTGAGCGATACCCCGAGCGCCAGCATCGTGCGCTCTTGCGCAAAGCCGTCTTTGGTAAGGCCTGTGGCAACAACGCCGATCTCAAATACACTGATGTCTTCACGTCCAAGCAACGGCGCGTAGTAGCTGTTGCGCGCGAGCGCTTCCTCGATGCCCGGCGTGAGTGAATCGCGCACAAAGTTCTTGTCGCTTGCAAGTGCGTTGGTAAGTTCAACCGCACCCTTCTCGCGCAGCGTGTACGTCATCACCTCACTGAATCCCGCGCCGACGAGCAGATGGCGAATGCGCTCACTGAGCGCGTAGAGTGGATGGACAGCCACCTCGGTGCGCCCTTCATCGAGCGGTAGTGAGGCAAGTGAGCGGTATCCCGCGATACGACCCACCTCTTCAATGAGGTCCTCCGAACACGTAAGGTCTTTTCGCTCAAGAGGTGGTGTGACGCTCCAGCCATCGGCAGTACGCTTAGCAGTAAACGCGAATTGCGTGAATATGGCATCGACCTCGCTCTCGGTGAGGGTGGTACCAAGTGTCTCGTTGATCGCAGCAAGCGCCACCGGTACGGCGAGCCGCTCGAGTGGTGTGGGGTACCAGTCTACTTCTCCTGCGCGGGTACCCCCCGCGATATCGAGAATGAGTGCGACCACGTCACGCAGGGCAAAGCGGGTCAACTCCGGTGAGGGTTGGTTTTGAAAGCGCACCGACGCGTCGGTCGAAAGCTTCAAACGCTGACTGGTCTTGCGCACCGAGACGTAGTTGAAGTTCGCCGCCTCAAGAATGAGGTTACTTGTCTTCGCATCTACTTCGGCATGTGCACCTCCCTTTATGCCCGCGATCGCAAGCGGCGTCGTGTCATTCCCGTCCGTGATGAGCAAGGTCTCGGGCGTAAGTTCGTAGGTATCTTTCGTGAGCGTGGTTATCGACTCGCCCGGCTGCGCGCTGCGTACACAGAGTATTTTCTCATCGCCACTCAGCTTGTCAGCGTCAAACGCGTGGAGTGGCTGCCCGAGCGCGAGCATCACAAAGTTGGTCGCATCGACGACGCTGTTGATGGAGCGCTGCCCGAGAGCCTCAAGGCGCGTACGCAGCCACTCAGGTGAGGGACCGACTGAGACCCCAGAGACCTCGGCGATCGAGAATCGGTTCACCAGTTCATTCGCTTCGATAGCGATACGAGCGGTGCACGGCTTCGCTTCGGGGAGCTCTAACGCAAGTGGATCCTTGAGGGGCACCTCGAGGATGGTGGCGAGCTCGCAGGCGATGCCGCGGTGACACAAGCAATCGCTGCCGCGATTAGCAAGCACATCAACATCGATGACCCACTCATCCCCCACCTGCTCCACACCCTCTATCTCAAACGAGTGGAACGTCAGCAACTCAGCCAACTCCTCAGCACATGGAAGTGGGTCATCGAAATAGTCTTGGAGCCATGAATGCAGGACTTTCATACAAGGAATCGTAAATGTATAAGCGGTGAGTCTGTAATGTAATGATGGATCATGACTTTTTTTTACCTTCCATGGTGAGAATGCCTGAGGTCAAAACTTTGACGATCTGTTCACATTCATCTCGCAACACTTCAACATCTTTGGAGGTTGAATCATATCGCTTGACAACGGTGAGCCAAAAAACAGTTTCGTGGCCCGACTTTACTGCTATACGAAAGAAGTGAAGGTAATCCTTTTTTGACCCGGCACCACGTGCTTCATGTACGTTTGCACCTATTGAGGTCGCACTACGTACCAGCTGGTCAGCAACCGGAACGAGCGTTCGATTCTTTCTTAGGATATCTGCAAAGTGCAATATTGATACAGAAAATGCAACGAGTCGCTCAGAAAATTCTGCCTTGAACTGTACCTTATCTGTGTTCATTCTTCATTTGCTCATTACAGTCGAGATTCCACATTCACGATTCATGAGTATTAGAATTGGTTCACGAACCTCAGATCCCCCTGGTGGAACAAGCGAACATCCTCGATGCCGTACTTGACCATGACCAGTCGCTCGATACCCACGCCAAAGGCAAACCCGGCATAGCGCTCTGGGTCGACACCTGCCGCCCGCAAGACATTCGGGTGCACCATGCCGGCGCCCATGATCTCCATCCACTTCGCGCCGCGCGCGCTCTCATAAAACATGTCGACCTCGACCCCCGGCTCGACGAACGGGAAGTAGCCGGGTCGAAAACGCGTGACGATCTCTTTGCCGAAGAAGCGCGAGAAGAACTGTTCGAGCGTGCCCTTGAGGTGCGCGAGGGTCACCTTTCCCTTTTCATCGATAGCGAGTCCTTCAAGTTGGTAGAACGCCGCCTCATGAGTCGCATCGGTCGCCTCGTTGCGAAATACTTGACCCGGAACGATGACCCGGTATGGTGGCGCACTGCCCGCACGCATCTTCACCTCCATGTAGCGCACCTGCACGGGGCTTGTGTGGGTCCGTAACACACGCTCCGCAGCACCATTCACAAAGAAGGTGTCCTGCGCGTCGCGCGCAGGGTGGTCACGCGGTACGTTGAGCGCATCGAAGTTGTACCACTCACTCTCGATCAGAGGGCCAGACGCAAAACTGAATCCCAACTCCCCGAAGATCTCCACAGTATCGCGAATTGCGCGCGACAAGGGGTGGCGATGTCCTTTTGATCCCATGTAGGCACGAGCATAGCATAGCTCACCTGTCGGTAACATCCCTGGCCAACCGCCCTTGCAGATTGGTACAATATCTATACTATTGCGCGGTCATGGCTGACCTCATTGAATTGGTTGTACATACGCTGTTTTTTGTGACCCTCTACTTCGAGGTGTTCCTGTTGCTGTCATTCCTTGAGCGCTTCGGACACCACACCAAGCGCCTCAGCGAAACGACCATCACCCGCTACCCCACCGTCGCGGTCATCGTGCCGTGCTACAACGAGGAGCGCACCATCACGAAGACCGTTGAGTCACTCCTCGCGCTTGAGTACCCCCCCGAGCTCCTCTCCCTCTACCTCGTCAACGACGGCTCGACCGACGGCACCCTCGCACTTCTGCGCTCCTTTGAGGAGCATCCGCAGGTCACGGTGATCGATAAAGAGAACGGCGGCAAGCACTCAGCACTCAATGCAGCACTTCCCCTCATCGACGCTGAGCTGATCGGTTGCCTCGACTCTGATTCGTTCGTCTCCCGCAACGCACTCCTCGAGATCGTGCGCACGCTCGAGTGCCACCCCGAGGCCGCCGCCATCACCCCTGCCATCAAGATCCATGAGCCTCGTTCCATACTCCAGCACCTCCAACATGCCGAGTACGGCATGAGCGCGTTCATTCGCCGAACCTTCTCGTTCCTCGATGCACAGTTCGTCACACCGGGACCATTCTCCTTCTTCCGTCGTGAGGTGTTTGAGGAGCTCGGCTCCTACCGTCATGCCCACAATACCGAAGACCTCGAGATAGCCCTCCGCATGCAAAGCAGCGGTATGCAGATCCAAAACGCACACCGCGCCCACATTTACACCAAAGGTCCGAGTAGCTTGCGAGCCCTCATTCGCCAGCGCGTACGCTGGACCTATGGCTTCCTCAAGAACATTTCTGAGTACCGTCATCTCCTCTTCTCGCGCCGCCATGGTCACCTCGGCATTCTCATTTTGCCGTTCGCCATCTTCGGCATCATCTCGTCACTCATCTTTTTCGGACTCGTCATACAGAGCTTCTACCTCATGGCCGACCATCAGCTCTTGGTCTGGCAAGCGGTCGGGCCGCAGCTCCCCGGACTCCCGACCCTCGACTGGTTCTTCTTCAACACCCACTCGGTCATCTTGCTCACCATACTCGTCATCTTCTTGACCTCGGTCCTCATCTTCATCGGAAAATCGCTCACTGGCGACCGTATCAACCCACTCGGGCGCGATATGATCGCTTACATCCTTCTCTACGGCTTCATCGCACCCTTCTGGCTCATCAAGGCCACAGTGAACGCAGCTACCTCACGCGAGTCGAGCTGGCAAGCAGAACGCTCGTAAGAAGCGTCACGCGTGTTGCCATCGTGCGGCTACTCGCGTAGACTCACCGCTACCTGTTGCTATGGACTGGGTCAAATATCTCTTCACCTTTCTCATCACCGCAGCCATTTTTGGCACGGTGCTTTACATCAGCAACTACGCCAACGAGCGCCGCGCTGCTGACATCCGCTCCATTGAGGAGAACATCTCTATCGACATCCTGTCCCTCGAGACCCAATTCGACCTTCTTGAACAGGTATCATGCGAGGCTATTCAAGAGAACTCGGTCCTCACCCGCCAATTGGGTGAGCTCGCACAGAAGCTTGAGTTCGCCGAGGGGCAATTCGGCGTGGATGACCCGGAGGTGCTACGCCTCAAGCGCTCCTACACGCTTCTCCTGTTAAAAGATTACCTCCTGATGAAACAGGTCGCGCAGAAGTGTGAGATCGAGCCGATCTTTCTCTTCTACTTCTACTCCAACCAAGGTGACTGTCGCGACTGTATCAAGCAGGGGCACGTCCTCACTGAGCTGCAGCAGCAGTACCCACGTCTGCGCATTTACGCGTACGACTACAACCTCGACCTCTCCGTTCTAGATACGCTCCGCTCCATCTACGGTCTTTCGGGAGAGCTCCCCGCACTCGTCGTCAACGAAGAGCCCATCTACGGCTTTCGCACCATCGAGGATATCGAGGAGCTCATCCCCGAGCTGGCGCTCATCGCAGCAACTACAACATCGACCTCGACCGCAACAACGACCGAGCAGGAATAGGTAGGTCTAGGTGAACGAGAACGCCGCCTCTATTGAGGCGGCGTTCTCGTTCAAGCGAAGATACGTTCGCGCAAACGCATGAGCAACGACCTGACGTAGCGCCTGCGCAACTCCCAAGCTCGCGTGGACATATCGAATGTTAATTGTGCTGGTACGACCTTCGACCAACGGCCGATTACTCATACGCACCACCTCCGCTTCTCTTTCACCGAAACTCCCCCTGCCCGTGCGCAAGCAAGCCGACCAGTCGGTCGATGTCGTACGTCGTATCGATAGGGTGTCCCATACGGGTGCTCACCGTGCGAAGCAATGTTCCCATACCCGCAGATGTTATCGCCGGTCCAGCTGAATGTTGTGGTTCATTGTTGGGCACGTACGTGAGTGACCCACTCGAAAAGGTATAGCTGCCTTGCTGCGCAGCAACGACGTCGAAGTCGCTCGCCTCAAGCGACGGGAATACCGAGAGGAACATTCTCGGCTCAAAACCCTCGATCGGCTGACCCATATCTGAGACCACGCGCGCTTCCAGCAACTCCGCGAATCGCTGCTC
Source organism: uncultured Candidatus Saccharibacteria bacterium (assembly GCA_964459075.1). Taxonomy (GTDB): domain Bacteria; phylum Patescibacteriota; class Minisyncoccia; order Phycocordibacterales; family UBA12088; genus CAYWKE01. The sequence goes on from CAYWKE010000020.1 coordinate 5,974, forward strand.
GGTGTCCGCTTCAGTACTCGCCGGCACCCCAGGCGATACTGCTTCGCTGTCTTCCTCCACAGAAACCGTTGATGTGGACACGTCCCCCTCGACCTCGACACGCACGTAGGTTGAGCGGGAAGAGAGCACGTACCACAGGAGCGACACGATGGCGATGAGGAGGAGTGCGATGATGGAGTTCTTGATCATTAGCACCAATACTACCACGTCCCGGATCGTACACGTGGTACACTATACGCATTAGCACTCACTAGTACTCCCATGCACCACAATCCCGTCAACTGGTTCGAGCTCCCCGTCAAGGACCTCTCGACCGCGCAAGCATTTTATGAAGCGGTGTTGGGTTTCACCCTCGAGGAACTTCCCTCGCCTTCGCCCGAATTGAAGATGCTTGCCTTCCCCATGGAGTGGGGTAAACCGGGGGCGGCGGGGGCACTCGTTGAAAGCGAGCACTACACACCCGGCGGCAACGGCGTCATCCTCTACTTCACCGTCACCGACATCGAAGCCACCCTTGCTGCAGCTGAAGCTGCTGGTGGGAAGATCATGGTTCCCAAGAAAGATATCGGTGAGTACGGGTGGATTGGTTGGTTCATCGACCCCGACGGCAACTATATCGGCGTGCACACCGCAAAGCCGATGGTGGACACACCGCAGGAGTAGCTCCTACTCGTCCCCTTCGCTCGCTTGCGTATCAGAGACCGGTGCAGCGCGCTCTGCTTCATAGCACGCATCGAGCGCGGGCATTTGGAGCTCATCGGCAGCATTCGCGATAGCCGTGAATACCTTGAGCAGATCCGGACGATCCTGCACCACAGGAAGCAGGTCTGTGGTATAGAGGCGCACCGTTTCCTTTTTGAGTTCGAATCCGCGCGCGCACGCAAGCTGCCGGTCAAGGTCACTCTCTGGCGTGTCGATGCGGTCGAACCACGTGTTCTGCGGGATGGTTACGTTGTACTTATCAAAAAGAGCCAACTGTGCGGCGAGGTAGTGTTGGTCGGTGCGGATGATGTTGAGGAAAGGGGAGCCCTCGCCCAGCTCAGTAAGGACGAGCGAGTTGAACGCAATGCTCTGGTACGTGTCCTGCAATGAGCGCTCAAGCGCTTCTTCAAGCTGTGGCGGCAATGCGCGCGCCGGGTAGCGGAAGTTCGGTACCGCGAGGCACTCGTCGGCCACACAGTTCTCGACCGTGTAGGTCGCCGTGCCTACCGCGCCATCCTCGCCACCCTGCTCACCGCGTCCCGCAACAACAAGCAGCACAAGGAACAGTGCGACGACCCCAGCAATGAATGTATACGTGAGTTGTTTTCCTGACATAGGGCGCACTATAGCACGTATTTCCTACTCTGCGCAGCGCGTGAACGCCGGCAGGTGTCGCTCGCGCGAGGCCTCCATGAGATCAGTGAACACGCGGGTCATGTCGGGATAGGGAGCCACGATGGGCAATAATTCCTCCTCGTAGAGACGAATGTTCTCGATCTCACCCGCGATCCCGAGCGTACACGCCTCAGTGAGGGTGAGTTCTGCAGCAAGCGGCTCGATGTCAAACGTATCCGGGAACGCCACACCATACTTCTCAAAGAGTGCAGCGAGCGAAGCGGCATGACGCTCCTCAGCGCGGCGAATGTTCGAAAACGGACGCACGACACCGAATCGCTCAATGACCGCTTCGTAGGTCGCGAACGCTTTCTGCTCATCGAGATACGCGCGGACGAGCGCATCGACCACATTCTCGGGCAACTCGGTCGCTACGCTATCAAAGGCGAGACATTCATCCGCCACACACGATTCAGCCGTGACCGCAGGCTCGCTCGCAGCCGTGGGTGCCTCAACGACCGGAGCGGGTGTCGGCACCAAAAAGAGCACGACGGCGAGCACGAGGATGACCCCAAAGAGGCCAAGGAGAATGAGGTTGTGGAGCCCAAGCTGTCGCATACGTGTATGCTACTCCTTCACTAGGCCAGATTCAACAGAACGAGTGGTATCGTTGCAACGGAGGCAAGCGTACTCACAAAGAGCGCAGAAGCGACCAACTCGGGGTGTGCGTTGTACTTCTCCGCGATGACGAACGAGGTCACCGCGGTCGGCATCGCCCCCGCAAGCACCGACGCGGTGAGGAGGTTCTCGTCGAACCCAATGAGGAGTCCCGCAGCGAATATCGCAAACGGCAGTATCGCGAGCTTTCCTATGCCCGCAAGAAGCGCAAGCCCTACGAGCTTGAACTTGAACGCGCTTCGCAGGAACGCGCCCAAGGTAACGAGTGCCACGGGGGAGGCGGTCGCAGCGAGCATAGTGATAGGTTGCTTGAGGAGGTCGACCACGCTTCCTGAGGCACCAAGCACAGACAGTGAAATACCCGCAATGAGCGCGATGATGAGCGGGTTGAAGAGAAAATCTTTGAGGTAGCGCTTCACCGAGTGCGAGCGTAAGGCGAAGTACTCGATGGCAAGAATGGAGAGCGCGATACCGATGACAAGGTGCGGCGTTGCCGCGGCAAGGAACAGATCGAAGTTCCCCTCCCCCAGCGCGCGCTCCCCGATAGGGAATCCCATGTAGACGGTGTTGCCAACAAGAATTGCCGCAAAGAGCCCGCCACGGGTGCGGCCGGAGAGCGGGAGTAGTTTCAAAACAACAACGAGGAGGAGTGCGAACGCGACCAGTGCTCCCGTGTTCACCAGGAGCACCTCGCGCGTCGTGGGGTCGAACCAATCAATGCCCCAGAATGAGATGAGGATGACCGAGGGGAGCGCCACCCAGTAAACAAAGCTATTGAGCGCGTGGATGCCGTCCTTGGTGATGCCGTGCATCGAGCGCAGCACAAAGCCCAGCGCGATGAGGAGGAAGATGGGAAGCGTTATCGCAAGAACACTCACGCGCCCATTGTCGCACGAGTAGGCGCAACGCTCTAGCGCACGTGTGTAGAAAACCGGATGCGCTATGCGCTAATCCTTGAGGTGCTTCTCGAAGTGCGACTCCAAGAGGTCGATGTCGTCGTGCTCAAGGTGGTGCTTCTTCATGTTGTCCCGCAACCAGCCTATGCCACGCTGTGCCTCAGAGCTATCGATACCCTTGTGAAGCACGCCTTCTTCATGGAGGTCGCCATGGAAGAGCTGTTCCACGTCAGCCCACTCTTTTTTGTCGAGCTTGCCGTAGAGGTGACGCTTCACCAGGTCCATCTCCTTCTTGGTGATCTGTTTTGGTTTTGAGGGTCCGAAGAGTCCCATGCATGTACAGTATACGCCGCAACGCCCACAACCGGAAATGTTGTGGGCGGTGTTCTCCCTTAAAAAGGGAAAAGTGTGATCAAATATGCGCCTCCCCTAAGGAGGAGCAGCATAGCGACACAGAAAATGATTGTGCCGTTGACGGGGTTGCTGCACACCAGCCGCGGCGCGCCGTAGGGGTCGGTCATTGTGGTTCTCCCGCTTCAGCCACCCTCCTTATACTCCTCTTCAGCTTCGTTGACAAGTGTGCATAACCATGGCTGTTTGACAAAACGACTGATTTATTGTTATATTAACCCCTCAATGGACTTCCCTATCCGCATCAACAAGTACCTCGCGCACCAGGGTATCGCGAGTCGCCGTGAGGCAGACCGACTCATTGAGTCTGGCCTGGTGCACATCAACCACAAGGTGGCGAAGCTCGGCGACGTCGTTAAGGAGCATGACCACGTCGTTGTCTCAAAGAAGGTCGCACGCCGAGAGCGTACCTACCTGGCGTACCACAAACCCAAAGGCATCATCACGAACAAGGATGACGCAGGCCAAACCGAGAGCATCATCGAGCGCATCGAGCATGATCACGGCATCGTGGGCGTCTTCCCCATCGGTCGCTTGGATAAGGATTCTACCGGACTCATCATTCTCACCAATGATGGACGTGTGACCAAGCACCTCCTCGACCCGGCCTCTCACGTTGAGAAGGAGTACCGCGTGACTCTCAACAAAGATATCGGCCCGTCATTCAAAGATAAGATGGAGCGCGGCGTCGACATTGAGGGCTACACCACCAGGCCGTGCACGGTGCGCGTCAACGGCGCACGCTCGTTCACCATCATCCTCACCGAAGGCAAGAAGCACCAGATACGCCGCATGTGCATGAACCTCGGCTACACCGTGACCGCCTTGAAGCGCATCCGCTTCGGGAGCATCACCCTCTCCGGCCTCAAGCCGGGTGAGGTGCGAGAGCTCACCGCTCAGGCATTTGGACTGTAGCTACTCACTCACCTCCTCACCCTCCCGTTCAAACGCCTCAAAGTGACGCCCATCGGTGCAGTGACACTCGGTCAGCGGCATCCCCTCCTTTGGACAGTGCTGTGCGCCACACACACCCTCGGCCGGAGCAACACCCCCGCACCCACCGGTGCATACAAAGTGCAATCTGTTCTGCGTAACTTCCATACGCTCACTCTACCGCAAGGTGATGACATCGACCACGGGAGGATTGAGGAAACGCATCGGGAGACCCACCTCACCCAGGCCACAGGTAATGAAGAGCGCTCCGGCGGGTGTGTCATACCACCCGCGATCAAAGTCGCCGACCGTGGGAATTGCGTACCGGTACAAGAGGGGGATGCGTAGCTGTCCGCAGTGCGTGTGCCCCACGAAGGTGAGGTCTGCCTGCATGTCGGGCGTGTAGCGCATGGTCGTGTCGGGGTTGTGCGTGAGGACGATGGTCGGTTTTGAACTCGTAGGCACTTCCCTGAGCAGAGAGACCTCATCCTCCCCACTGCGATTCGTGCCGAGGCCGACCACGGTGAATGCGGGCAACTCAACGACCTCATTGTTCAGAACTGATACTCCCACCTCGGGTAAGAGGGTCGCAAGCGGTGTGCGCACATCCTCAAATCTATCTTGTGTCTCGTGGTTACCCCACACCGCGTACGTTGGTGCCTCGATACCCCCAAAGGGCTCGGTAAGGCGCGGAAGCGCTGTGAGGCGCGGATGGAACGTGAAGTCTCCCGCAATGAGCACGTAATCGGGTTCCAGCTCATTGACCGTGGCGACGACCCGCCGCATGAAGCGCTCCCCTTTGTACACCCCGAGGTGCATGTCGGCGATGAGGACAAGAGTGACGGGCTCCCGCAGCCCCCACTCGACCGTCGATTCGCGCACCACAATGAGCTGTGGCTCGACGAAGCGCGCCCAGAGGAACGAGGTGGTGAGGAGCATTAGCAGTACGTAGAGCACATAGGGTATGCGCCTACTCCACCAGTACAAAAGAGCGGCGAACGGGAACACCAAAAAACTTCCCCAGAAGAGCACCTGCACGAGGAGAGGTTCGATACTCATGGCAACACGCTGCCCCAGCAGTGCTGTGATGAGCGCCACGGGGTCAGTCCTTCACTCGAGTAGAGGTGTCTGGCATAGAGGACGTTCCCCAGAAGCGTATCAATATCGAGTCCGAGAGCGTATGCAGCATCACGGTGATAGCGCTCATGAAGCTGAAAGAGGCCAATCATCTGTCCCCCCAAGCCGCCACGAAGGACAGCTCCGCCTGGAGCCCACTGCCGCAAATCCGACTCACAGCGTGCGACCGCGACCATCGCTGGCTCGTCCGGAAAGAAGTGGGTGACGACCCGCTCGATGAACGAGGGGGGTAGTGTGAGCGCGTACGTGGTATGTGGTGCATGTACTGCAACGAGCGCAATACAGAAAATAAGGATGTACGTTCGCATAGCGTATGTAGTATAGCACTTGCAGCTCAAAACGCGGCATGGTACTACGTCAGCAGATGGCAGTAGGGGCTGCCGAAACAAGGAGTTTATCGATGACGAATGATGCCAAAATGCGCTTCGCACAGCGTTGTACACTTGCGACGCTCGGCGCGGTTGTGCTTGTGGTGGTCGGCGTCACCACGTACCCTCTCACAAGTGCGAGGATTGTGGGTAGCGTTCTCATGGTCGTTGCTTTGGGTGGGTGTGCTCTTGAGGTTCTGTGCTCGGTCTACTTGCAGGGCACGCAGGAACGACTGGAACTGGAGTCAAGCTCGACCAGACGAAGAGACCGATCGTGGAGACTGTTCGCTTACGTCGCCGCCCTCCTACTCGGCGTCGTGCTCTCCCTCGTCGCCTCCCTCATCAGCCGCGTCAGCGGCTGATGCTTGTTTTGGTGCTTGTTGGAATGTCGTTCTATTACATCCTCTTTCTCCTTCTTCTTCGTCTTGTCTTTTTTGGTTTCTTTTCGAAACTCGGCCCAGGCCCATGTGCACGGACCTGCTCCGCATTGGATCGAGCTACATCAAAGAATGCGATACGCCCCTCTTCCTCACCAAGCAATTCGCATAGTCGGTCCGCTGATGCACGTAACAGCGCATCCTCCTCTTTCACCTTATCTTTGAACGCATCACTCGCAAGCCACGCCTCACTCAAATCACCCTCGGCGAGTCGTTTCTGAAACAGCTCACGAAATCGCTCTGCTATCTCGCCCTTGACACCCTCCTCGTCCATGGCTTGGATACGTTCTATCTTTTGGCGCAACTCCTCTTCAGGTGATGGAACATCTTCATTTCCATCCTCAACCTCAGCCACTTCAGCGACTGGCGGGCTCTCGGGATTCTCTAGTGCTTTAGTGCCCGTCTTCTCATCATCAGACGAACCACGTATCGCATCCGCAAGACGCGATAGCAGTCCCCCTCGTGGATCCTCAACATTCGCTCCGTCATCTTCGACCTTGGCCCGTAGTGGTTCCTGGGGAGCATCCATTCGCGCCGCCGCTTCTATCACCTGACCTTCCTCTGATGCTTCCTGGTGCACCTCCCCCGACGCTTCACCTTGCCGTTCAGCGTCATCGGATTCCGATACACCTTTTGATAGAGCTCGTTTAACCGCTTCGTAGAGTTCTTGAGTATAGCTAGTACGCTCAGTGTCTGTATGGAGGAATCTGTTGTGCTGTTGTGCGAGGGTGACAAACTCCTCGTTCTGCTCCAGCTGCTGGAGGAACTGCCGGTCTTTGAGTAACTCGGCAGAAGGGTTCTCGTTCGCTTGGATGAGTGAGACGAGCAGTGCCACCTCGTGTTCACGAATTTCAGCAAGCTGCTCTTCGACTGTGGGGGTCAAGGAAGTCTCAGGCCTCACCCTCCTTGCCTCTCCCTCTGCACGCGGGGGACGCGATGGTTGCTCCTCCTTAGCATTGCTTCCCAGGAGCTCACGCAGTTTCGCTTGGATGCCGTACTTTTCCGGCACGGCTTTGATGCTTCCCTCTCCATCTGCGCAACGCAGGACCGCTTGGATGGCCCCATCGAGGTCGAATCGCTCGCTCGCATCGTTCTGGTTGAACGGGTTGAGGAGACTACGCGCGTAGAGCCGCTCCCGAGGGGAGAGAGAGCGCAGTGCCGAGAGGAGCTTGTCCACCGAATCCGCTTGCTGGATACGTTTCGTGAGTTCGATCTGCACATCGAGACTTTCTATCGTCTCGAACAGCTCATCGTCGCGGGCTCGCTCCTCTTGAGAGCCGAGCACGCTTCGCAAGAGGAACCGATAGTTCCCTATCTGTTTGCGACGCTCTTTCTTCCCGAGCTCGAATTCAGCGATCCACTTCTCTCGCTCTGCACGGAGGTCTGCAAGTGAGATGAATGCTTCGTGGGTAGGCGTGCGCGGACCTGCTTCTGGCAAAACAAGTGATTCTGGTGTTGCCTCAGCCTGCCACATCTCACCAAGTTCTGCGCTCGGCTGAATATCCGACTGTCTACTTGAAAGCTCCGTGAGGGCCATCTGCAGTCCCTCGACGTCTGAGACCCCAAGCACCGCAGCTACACCTCGATAGCGCTGCTCTAACTCATCTGGAGAAAGCTCTTCTAGGTCCTTCGTTAATTGCCGTTTGATAGCTGCAGCAACATCAGGTGAGGTGAGGAGCGCCTCAAGGGAGGGAGAGTCCCCCAGGTGTTCTGACGCTTCCTTTCTTCCACTGGTATCTTCCTCCCCATCGGGGACATGCGCCGATTCAACTCCATTCGTTGTATCTCCCTCTACTGAGAGTTCCTCGCCTTGCTCCGCTGCATGAATTCGCTCCTCTATGCCAGCTACCACATCATCCAAGCTCTCTGCTCCTGTGAGCTGTTGCAGCTCGGCAAAGCGCTCACCACGCATGAACGTCTTGATGCGTCCTTCGCGCACCGCTGTGTTGATCTCATCTATCGAGGTACGTAGGCCCGCTATGGTGTCAAGGCGCTCGGCTTCTTCAGCCTCACGTTGTGCATCACGTTCGATATTACGAATGCGGTCTTCAAGCGCAGCCACAAGTGCATCGAGTGACGCATCCTCATCCGGCGAGCCGTCGATGCCCATTTCGGACATCATGCGGTGCGCCCACTTGCGAAAGCTGAAGCTCTTGCCGTGCTGCACGGCGTAGTTGATGTGGTCGAGCGAAGCCCGGAGGTATTCGTGTTCAGTGGGTGCTGAGTCAAACGGCTCGCGCTCACCTACTTCAGAAGCTTGCTCATTGCTGGGCGCAGGATAGACCCACGCACTTGCAGCAATGCCATTGTCGTCGGTTATACCGTACTGTGCTTTGATCTGCTCCTCTTGGCGGGCTTGCGCAACAGCATCAGCTTCTTCTTGATGCCCAGTCCTTCGAAGTGCAGCTTCGTGTTCATAAGATGTATCCGAAATGCCGATCGTTTCTGTCATGATGCTTGTTTACGTGCGCTCAATATCATCGAACGGCTCATCGTCGCCGCTCCATGCGTCCTCATCATCCTCAGCGTCCTCATCCCAGACCTTGGGCTCGGGTATCGCATCCTCGTCATCCTCGGTAAGCGCATCGTCTTCAAGTTCCGCCTCATCGATGAAATCTTCTTTTGCGTCGTGCTCTGCCTCGAGGTTCTTCACCTCGGCGTGTATCTCGACGACCAGCTCCCGCACCGCGGAAAGATCCTCACGCAGCTCGGCCACCTCCTCCGCGCGCTGACTCGCGTTGTTTGCGCTCATCTCTTCCATCCGCTCTTCAAGCGCATTGATGCGGGTTACCAGACCACCCGCAACCTCAGAGAGCGCAGAGGCAGATGCCTCAAGCTTTTCCCCTTGCTCCTCCAGGGTCTGCTTCAGCTCCCACAGATCGACCTCGTCCGATTGCTTTGCCATTGACCTTATTATCGCTGGTCAACCCGTGAAGCGCAAGAACGGATGCTTCACAATCGACTTGTGCTTTTGGGGAAAGTGGCTATGCTGGGTGCTGGATGAAACCTGCCTGAGGATATCCGCCATGGGGCGCTTACTTTCTGGGTTGCTTCTCGCTTTCGCTGTTGCGGGGTGCGTAAGTGCACCAAAGGTATCCGAAAGACCACCGACCGGTGAGCTGCCTCGCCTGTTCGGACTCTTCGCGGCGGTCGAAAGAAAATACGAGTTAAAGAAACATTCGGGAGGCTACATCTGATATAGTATGGCTTTGTTAAGAG
>CAYWKE010000021.1:0-13211 GCA_964459075.1 uncultured Candidatus Saccharibacteria bacterium
CCTCCTTCTCCTCCCCACGAGCAGGTCGCGGGGAGGAGCATGGAGAAATGGTTCTTTGACACTCCAGAGCGAAGCCCCCGAACAGGTTCACCAAACCATCGGCGTTCATCACTGCGAACTGACCGATACTGGAACTCACCTCATTTTGGTTCTAATGAATGAGGGTGACCCGCGACGTATCTACATTGACCTCTCGTCTGAGAACAATGTCTTTGTGACTGGGATCGAGGACTTGCTCAGTTCGTTCCCCCGATCCGGCGGCGTCGTCGGGTTATTCGGGACCTTTGTGCCACGAGAGGACCATGACGAGGTCGAGTTTACGTGCTCAATAGAGTTGGTGAGCCCCGTACGTACGCACCCACCCTTCTTCATGATGAGCCCACCTGAGCGCACCGCACTCTGTGGGAAGCGGCGGCACCGACCGCCCTTCCCCTCCCTCTCCTGCTTCTGGAATGGTTCGGAAGCAGGTATCGGGAGTACGAGACGTGCAGGAAAAACGCTTTGTTGCGGTCAAGCTGGAATGTGACCCGTTCTACCTCTTGCAGGTGTTCCCGGATGGGGGCATGCTGTTCGCTCCGACCGGGATGAGCGAGGCGGGGGACGATCAACCTGTCGTTCCGTCGCTCGATCCTTCCATCAATCACTACCTCTCTCTCGGCATGTTTGCCCGAGAAGATGTTCTTGCGGAACTCGAGGCGCTCGTCGCCGACTCGGAGACCGCACCGATCGTGGAGTTGACCGGCGTCATCATGCTCGTGCCACCGCGCGACGGGCACATACCGGTGTGGCACGTCCAAGAGCTCACCATCGAGCACTTCGTGGATGGTGCCGACGACGCCAAAGGGCTTCTGATCGATCTGAAGCCCCTAATCGTCAACTGCAGCGTCGTCGTGATAACCGCTGGGTTCACAGTCGTCCCCCGCGACGACTGCCAAGATGGGCACCCTCCGGGCGGCGATGAAGTTGCAGGGGACGAGTGACTACGACTTCCGACCCGCTCCGCTTCGGCAACAACGGCGAGGGCGGCGAGACCGCCCGGGCCTGACGAAACACGATATTGTTCTTTGACACTTGGGGGAAGTGCGCCATCGCGTGCACTTCTCCTCCTTCTCCTGCTCCCAAATAAGTGGGGGCAGGAGGTGGGAGGAATCCTATGCGTCTCGTTCATCGGCTTCTGCAGGCGCTCCGTCGACGAGATCACATGCGCAGGAATGAACGTCGTTGGTTCATCGCGCTTGCTCAAGCGTACATCTTGGCAGCTACCTTTATGGTAGCCGCCGCCATCTGGTTGCGTATGCTCTTGAAAGGAATGTAGCGGATGTTGAACAGAAGAGCTCAGCAACCCTTCAGGGGGTTTGCTCTACTTCCCCGGCGGGTACGCTGGGAAGGTATGCAACTCACGGTTCTCTCAATGCGAATGGGGGGGTTCGAACCGGATCGAGCTGAGGCAACACTAGTGCTTGCCGAGCCGTACACTGTAGCCGATCTTCCCGGCGTGCGATTCGACATACTACACCTCGAACTTATCAAGGACATCTGGCTCAACAAGCTCACCGTACTCCCTGAGCCTGAGGACACGAAGACTCCACCAACGCACTACCGCGTGCTGGTGAGAGTGGGGTACTTCAGCTCCGTTCACTCGACAGAAAGCCGGGGGTACACGCTCTACTTGGAGTCATGGGCCTCGAACTACTCGATCAAGACCAGAGGATCGAACCAGCGTCCGAGCGATTTGATGGCGTGCTGCACGCCAATCCTCACGTGCAACTTGACAAAGACTATGGGTTACCAGAACTCTATACCCTAGAACACAGGTTCGTTCGACTGCACGGCCTGCTCTCTGATCAGTACGACCAACTCATGCACGCCGCCGCACAACAAGCCCGTAACCTCAACAAACGCTTGGTTTTGTCAGGATCGTCGGTAAACGTACCGGTTCTATCTTTCAACCGGACGAAGACTTTCGCGTCTCAATCAAAGGACTGGGGGATGATGACCTCGATATCTAGGAACCCAAGCAGGAGTTAGCCTCATGGGCACAACCACACACTCCGCGAAGCCCCGTACGCGCAACACGAGTACCAGATGGCACAGAGGTGAGGATCACCATCCGAGATCCTCAGCGCCACGCGAAGCTCCTACGAGCGCTTCGGGAGCGTGGCGATACAGTGTTGGTCGAGCTCTTTGGGGCGGATCTCCGCTACGGCTTGACACACTTTGCTGATGACTACTTGGTCGAGCCGGCGTAGGTACCGGTCACTCTTGATGGAACCTAGCACCAAGACCAACTCGTTCTTTGCGAGAGCGCCTATCCCAGGCGCTTTCTTGTTACTCTACCACAACGTCCTCAATGACAACCGGCTCGACGGGAATGTCCCGCGGGCCGGTTTGTACCGCGCCGATCGCGTCGACGACGTCCATACCCTCTACCACGCGCCCGAAGACCGGGTGCTTGCTGGAGAGCGGCTGCTTATCAAAGTCGAGGTTGGTGTTGTTAGCGGTATTGATGAAGAACTGCGAGCCACCCGAGTTGGGACCGGAGTTTGCCATCGAAATGGTGCCGCGTACGTTGGTGAGTCCTTCGCCCTCAATGTGCTCGTCTGCGATCGCGTAGCCCGGGCCACCCGTGCCCCAGCGCGCCTGCTGACTATCGTCTTTCGTGAGTGGGTCACCTCCCTGGATCATGAAGCCATCGATGACGCGGTGGAATTTCACCCCGTCGTAGAAATCACTACGAGCAAGATCGACAAAGTTGCCCGCCGTAATGGGCATACGGTCGGTGTAGAGCTCAAGGGTGATGTCGCCCTTGTTCGTCTTGAGCGTTGCGCGTGTTGGCCCTTCGGTCGCCGCGGGCTCAGGTGCTTGGGTGTCTGTATTCATATCCATTTGAAGTAGTTCTGGGTTATTTTGTAAGTCTTCGGGCGTCACGTTCTCAAGCATCGCTTCGAACTGGGCGAGATCTTCCTCGCTTGGCATCGGTGGTGGCGAGGTCGGATCGCTCGACTCAACCTCAGCCGTGGTCGTCGCCGTGTCTACAAGCTCGTCGCTCGCGAGCCACTGCGGCGCACGCGCGGCAACGTAGAGCCCGGCGATGAGAAACAATACGATGATACCTATGGTGTAGAGTTGATTCATACCGCACTACTGTACCAAATACCTGCACACAATCTCAACGTGGACAGACACTCGTCAGAATGGTCGAACCCGGCTCACGCGCGAAGCGTGGCCGGGGTTGGCGGTTTCTCATTTCTTCAGCTGCTTGCACCGATGAGGCGTGGCATAGAAGTACCGACAGTACTCGTTCGACTTTCCTTCGTGAAAGACGGCCGTGACGTAGCACATACCGTCGTATTTTCCCGAAGCCAGGATCCGTGACACACCAGCAAACTGCCGACGTGCGTCCACCAGCTCGACAGAATGCTGCTCGAGGAGGCAGCTATCCGGAAGCTGCTCATCAGCCGCTGCCGCAGGAGGCACGGTGAGAGCAAAGAGGAGAAAGACGATAGTTTTGATGTACATGGTACCCTCCAAGTGGCTGCTGATACTTTTATGCCCGAATAGTAGGCATTTGTCAAAATTACACCATCCTTCCTGAAAAAGTGCCGGACGTCGGTTATCCAGTATTTGTTGAGTCAACACGAAAGCATGGTGCGCGGCGGCGTAACCGCCGCGCCCTCATACTCATACTTCATACTCTCCACTCACCCCTCATACTCATTTCGCGAACTGCACCCCTTCCTCCAGCTTCACCGACAAGAGCTTCGAGACCCCATCAGCACCCATCGTCACCCCGTAGAGCACACCCGCACGACTCATGGTCTCGCGATTGTGTGTGATGACAATGAGCTGAGAGCGTTGCGCCAAGGTCTCGATCATGTCACCGTAGCGGCGGCTGTTGGCCTCATCGAGCGCAGCATCCGTCTCATCGAGTATCAAGAACGGAGGCGGGTTCACCTGGCTCATTGCGAAGATGAGCGCGATCGAGGTCAGCGCGCGCTCGCCACCCGAGAGCATCATGAGTCCCTTGACCCGCTTGTTGGGAAGCGAGACCGCAACATCGACCCCCAACTCACCCTGGGGCGAATCCTCCTCATCCGCTTCCTCATCCCCGAGCTCGTCTTCATCCTCAAGTGCGCCCCGTCGTTTCTTCTTTGCTTCACGAACGACCGTAAGTGATGCTTTCCCACCCCCGAACATGAGCGTGAAGAACTCGCCGAACGCGCTCGAGATCTTGTCGATGCCTTCCGTGAACTTCTGTTCCAACTCCGCCGTGAGCTCGTCGATGAGCTCCTGAAGCGAGGTCTCGGTCTGCGCAAGGTCCGCCAGCTCACGTTCAAGGAATGCATCCCGCTCTTTGACCTCTGCGTACTCTGCCTGGATCTCAGCCGCATTCGCGCCACCCAACTCCTCCAACCGGATCTTCATACGCTCCAGCGCTCTGCGTCGTTCTTCCTGACTCTCACGTTTCTCGTCCAGCAAGTCCTCAAGCGAGAGTGCATTTCCCTCCTCATCCTCGATCTGGTACTGCTTGAAATCAAGGACCGCACGACCCATGAGAGCTCCCGCTTCGCCCAACTCACGCTTGAATTCCTCTTCGTCGCGCCTGAGGCGCTCCCCGCGTGCGTTGAGATCTGAGAGGAGGACGCGCAGGTCGTTGTGACGCTGCATGAGCGAGAAGAGTTCGCGCTCCTGCTCGCGGTTCTCATCCTTCTCGCGCACCATGGCCTCCTGCAGCTCGGCAAGCTGCGCACCGAGTGTGGCTTCCTGCGCTTCGGTGTCTGCCAGTTCTCGCTTGAGACGCTCGAGGGTCGTAGTCAGCTCGCTGAGCGTACGCTCGTCGACGTGCCGCTCACCTCGGTGGGACGAATGCGCTGCGACGAACGCCGCAAGTCTCTTGTGCGCCCGCTCAAGCGCTTTGCGTATCACTGCAGCATCATCACCGGAAAGAGCCTCGTCCGCTTCATGGGTGAGCTCCTCGGCAAGTTCCTTGACCTCACCGAACGGAATGGGGCGCTCCTCGACATTTGCCGCTTTGCGCTTTTCTTCAGCGACCCGACGCTCCTCAAACGCGATACTCCCTTCAGCTGAACCTACCTCCCGCGACAGGCGCGACAGCTCACCACGCACCGCGGAGAGCTCTTTCTCGAGTGCGAGCACTTCATCGCGCTTTGCGTCCGCTGCTTCGTTCGCCTCCAGTTGGGTGCGTAGCTCGTTGATGCGATCACCCACCTCCTTCACCTCTTTCGTTGGCTCTTCGGTGAGTGAGGCGACCTCTTCCCGCTCGGTCTCTAGGTAGAGGTGCTCTCGCCTGAGGTACTCCTGGTAGGTGTGGGTGAGTGATTCGCGCAACTCAAGCGACTTGTGGATCTTGGCAACCTGACGCTCCAGGAACTTCATGTGCGGCTGGTTCTCACGACGTAGGCTCTCGACCTGGATGCGGTTCTCTTGGGTCTTCCCAAGCTTGCGCTCACTTTCAGCAAGCTTGTACTGGTAGACGCGCAGCCCGAGCGCATCCTCGATCATTGCGCGGCGCTCGCGCGGTGCTGCAGAGAGCACGCGGTCAGCTTCCCCTTGCGAGATGATGTGGTGGCCGGAGGCGCCGATGTTGGCCCCGGCGAGAAGCTCCGTGACATCTTTGAGCCGCACCTTGCTTCCGTTTATCTGGTACTCGTTGGTGCCGTCGCGAAAGACCGCTCGTTCGATGGTGACCTCATCAAAATCAATGTTGAGGAGCCGTCCCGACTCTCCCGTGCGATTGTCGAACGTGAGCGCGACCGCAGCACGGTTCAGGCGACTCCCTTCTCCGGTGAAAATGAGATCCTCACCCTTCTTGCCCCGAAGCGATTTGATGGACTGCTCACCAAGGACGAACCGGAATGCCTCGGCAACGTTCGACTTCCCGGAGCCGTTGGGCCCGACGATAGCCGTTATCGACTCCCCGAACGTGAATTCGCATTTCTGCGCGAAGGACTTGAACCCGCTGATGGTGAGATCCTTGAGGTGCATGGGTACAGTGTAAACGCAAACGGCAAAGCTCAAAAGGTAGAACACCGTGAACTACTGGAACGGCCACCGGCTGACGCCGGTGGCCGTTCCTTTTTCATGTTTCATCTTTCCTTTTTCACGTTCTTACATCCATCTCTTCTCACATCACAAAAACATGATGACAAGGACCGCGCCAACTATCATCACCAAGTAGTGAACGGGTCCCGAACCTGTGAAGCGCAATAGTGCAAAGTACCCCCACGTTCCCAGAAATGCGATACCAGCCCCTACAGCAACACGGGCAACATCTGCAGCCACAAGGCTCAGGAGCGCGAGTGGCACCGTGTAGATGAGCGCCGCTTGCCACGGCTTCACCTGGTCATGTATGCGCAGGATGACAATGAGTATCATTCCCTTGATGATCATGTGCGTATGTTACCATCCCTTCACAACGAGCGCCGCGGTCGCTGCTGCCTGCTCGGCCTCCTGCTTGCTCTTTCCCTCACCTTCAGCGATCAATTCCTCGCCAAGGAAGACCCCCACTGTGAAGACCTTGTCGTGATCAGGCCCTTCCTCACGCAGCTTCTGGTAGCTCGGGGTGATCGATACCCGCTCCTGCGCCTCCTCTTGAAAGCGGCTCTTCGCATCCTGCCACAGGCGTTGTGCGACAATATTCTCGGTCAGCGGGAAGATGTTCGTCTCGATGAAGCCCTTAGCAACGTCGTACCCCTGGTCGAGGTACAGCGCACCGATGATGGCCTCGAACGCATTCGCGAGAATGTACTGCCGAGCGCGGCCAGTATCCTTCGCCTCCCCTCGTGAGAGGTAGAGGTAGTCGGTCACGCCGAGTTTGACCGCCGCCTCAGAGAGGGTGTTGGTGTTGACGAGTGCTGCGCGAATGGCCGTCAGTTCTCCCTCGGGCTTCCCAGGAAAGTGGTGAAAGAGAAAATCGGTCACCACAAGTTCAAGGACCGCGTCGCCCAGAAACTCGAGGCGTTCATTGTGGTCGATGCGCTCCCCTCGGTGCTCGTTGACGTACGAGCGATGGATGAACGCCTGCTTAATTATAGACTGATCAGTGAACGTGACCCCGAGGAGGGCCTCGAAGTCGGAAATTGGTTTTGGTTCCACGGTTGTGTGTGGGCGAACATTCAGTCAGGATCACAACAGAGCACGTTCCCCGTGTGCTGTAGTCTTGACTGGTTTCCGCGCCAGATTACGAATTGGTAACAAGGGGGTACGGATCTCGATGGATCGCAACGTATGAGAGCCCGAAGGTAACGAAGAGATCCGCGAAATACGTAGCCCCGTCCTGAAGATGCGTGGATGTTGGTGTAGTCGAGGCGTCGAGGGGCGAGCTCGTGAGCTGTTTTGATCACACAGCGAGTGGGTGAGCCCCCGAAGACGACGAGATACGCCAAAATATGCGCGTCTTCTAATGTTTCTGACCGGCAAGAATGTTTATCGCCTTGGTCACAATAGGGAGAATATCGTGATAAAAGTTCAAGTCAAGTATGCTGGTCACCTTGAACCACTGTGCGTCATCGAGCCCGCCCTTCTCTTCCAAGGTCAGATCCTCGAACGGACCTTCGGCGAGGTAGTACACGACGTTGCGACGCACCTTGCCCTTTTCGGGCTGACTGGCGACGTACTCGTTCTCTCCAAGTATCTCTTTGATCTCAACATCGAGTCCGATCTCGTCCTTGATCTCTCGCCTCACACCCTCCTCAAGACTCTCGTCGTCAGCAATACTCCCCTTCGGCAAGGTCCAGTGACCAAAGACATCGTGCACCAGTGCGACGTAGATATCCTCACCCTCCTTGGCATAGACGACCGCGCCGCCTTTGCGCTCAATGGGCATCTGCTCGTAGGGGATAGGGGGGTGCTTGTCGCGCTTCTTTGCTGCGACACCTTTCTTCTTGCTGGTCTCATCTTTTCCCGGCTCGCCAAGCTCCTTGTAGACCGCGCCAAGAACACCATTGATGAAGCGGCCACTGTTCTCGCCCCCAAAGTTCTTCCCGAGCTCAATGGCCTCGTTGATAGCGACCTTGGCCGGCACTTCGCCACGGTCTGAGAACAGAAGCTCAAAGAGACCGATGCGCAGGATGTTGCGATCGACGCGGGCTATCTTATTGATGGGCCACTCGGGTGCGGCCTTTTCGATGATGAGGTCGAGTTCTTTTTGCTTCTCGACGACACCCCGAAGGAGCTTCTGCATGAAGGGCGTGTCCTTGGAACCGGGCGCGAACTCCTCAACGTTCCGAGTGAGCATCTCAACGAGGGGGATGTCATCTTTTCCTTCTTCGACGAGCGTATCCCACTCAAAGAGTGTCTGGAGGACGATCGAGCGCGAAAGGTGCCGGTTTGCCATAAGAACAAGGGTTCTGCTGCCCCGCAGGGCTTCCCCACCAGTATACGGCGAATTGTATGGATGCGCCAGAAACCCTCAAGCTGGGGATTGGGGACAGCGAGATAGTAGGCGCTAGACTTTAGGCATTAGGCGCTAACAAGCGGCGCGGCCTTTGGCCGCGCCGCTCACCCTAAAGCCTACTGCCTAGAGCCTAGACTTGCCTAGAGCCTAAGGCCTAGTGCTGCTGACTACTTCTCCTCTTTCTTCTCTGCTTTTGGTTCTGACTTCTCAGCAGTCTCCTTGTTCTCAGCTTCTTCGGTCTTCTGTGCCTCGGCTGCTGTCTCCTGCTTGGTTGCCTCTGCTTTTTGTTCTTGCTTGACGGCCTTTTTCTGCTCGCGGCCGGTCACATCGACGATCTTGTTGCCGCGGTATTCGCCGGTCTCAGGGTTCATGAAATGGCGCGGGTAGGTAACACCCGACTCTTTGTCGTGGGCAAGAGCCATGACAGGCGCGCGGTCGTGTGAGCGCCGGCTGCCGGTCTTGCTTTTTGTGATTCGCATCCGTACGGACATAGTGGCAGTACTATACTAGAAAATGTGGGTTTGGCAAGGAGTTTGGTGAGGCCGGGCACCCCGCGAGATGCCCGGCCCTCCTTCACGCAGCGGTTGCGTAACTGCCGCAACCTCGACGACGGTCTCCCTCAATGCGCCGAAGAGCTTCCTCTTCGGCTAGGCGCTTCGCCTCTTCTTCGAGTCTGCCGAGGCTTCTCTCGGCCTGTTGGGGACTGAGCCCGAGGGCTAACATGACCTCGAGTGCCATTACGACGAGGATATCCTCGCTTTTGTTTTGCGTCCCGTTACTCACCGTGGGCTTACTCCCTTTCTCAATGTAGTCCATGGCCATGGACTCCGCGTCTCTTCGCGTGAGATCGAAGAACACATCATCCAACGTCCCACTCTATTCCTTCACCACATTCTGTCAACCCCGAGAACCCACAAGCTCCCGCTCCACGTACTGCTTCAGGAATGAGCGTCGGTGCCACACGCACAACCCGTTCATGCGAATGCTCTTGTAGTGTTCGTGTGTGCCGTAGCCCTTATGCCCTTCAAAGCCGTACTGTGGGAAATCCCAGGAGATGCGACGCATCTTCGCGTCACGCTGCACCTTGGCAGCGATCGAGGCGAGCGCTATCGCGTAGACCTTCTCATCGCCCTTGATGATGGTCTCCTGATAGGGGTAGCGGCGTGGCGCACGCAGCCCGCCATCAAGGAGAATGAGGGTCTCCTCGGGGTCGACCTCGAGTCGACGTATCGCCCGCTCGATGGCGACCGAGATGGAGCCGTTGATGCCTATCGTATCAATGCGCTGCGGGCCCACCATCGCGACCGAGAAGCGCATGCCGCCCTCTTCCTGCCGTGACTGCATGCCCGCAAAAGCAAATTCGCGCTTATGCTGCGCGAGTTTCTTGGAATCTCTGAACTGTTCAGCGGTCGAGCTCTCCAGAGGAAGAGCGACCGCTCCGACCGCAACCGGTCCTGCGATGGGCCCGCGACCAGCTTCGTCGATGCCCACAATATATCGAATGTTGGGGTGTAGTTCGCGCTCCATTTCGGGGTTCGGAGTCTTACATCTGCTATACTAGCACCACTCTCCCTGGGATACAGCCGGGTAATCCACAGTCCAAGCACACACGTCACATGTCACGTTTTGTCCACCTGCACACGCACAGTCACTACTCGCTTTTGAATGCCCTGCCGACGGTCAAAGAACTCGTCGCGGCAGCAAAAGCGGACGGCATGGATGCGCTCGCGCTCACGGACACAGGCAACATGTACGGCGCAATCGAATTCTACGAGGCGTGCCAAAAAGAGGACATCAAGCCCATCATCGGGGTGGACTTCTTTGTGGCACTACGCACCCGCCACGACCGCGAGCCCCGCATCGACAATCGCCGCCACCGACTGGTACTGCTTGCAGAGAACGAAGCCGGTTACAAGAACCTCATCACACTCGTCACGGAGTCCAACCTCCACGGCTTCTACTATCGCCCTCGCATCGATCACCAGGTGATGGCCGCGCATGCAGACGGACTCATTGCCATCCTTCCGTCCTTCTCAGGTGAGACGACCGCAGCACTCAAGAACGATGAGGAGGAGCGGGCCGCCGAACTCGTCACACGATACAAAGACCTGTACGGGCCCGAGAACGTCTTCCTCGAACTCACCCACCATCCCGAGATCAGCGGCCACGAGGAACTGCAGCAGAAGATCAAAGCCCTTGCGCGCACGACCGACACGCCGCTCGTTGCCGCCCATGATGTCTACTACCTCAAGCCAGAGGATCGCCGCGCCCGCGAGACCATGCTGCGCATTCAAGGCACGTTCGGAGGAGGCGGGGGCGGCTTCGATGACGACGACGAGGACTTCTCGTTTATCTCACAAGACACGGCTGCCGAGTACTTCCGCGACGAGCCTCAAGCGCTTGCGAACACGGTAAAGATAGCAGAGCGCTGCAACCTCACCATTTCCATGGAGTGGACGTTCCCCGACTACCAGATCGAGAGCGGTCGCGAGGCGAACGACGAACTCAAGCATCGTGCGTACGAGGGCGTACCGTGGCGGGGACTCTCTCTCGATGAACCCGCCGTAAAGGAACGGCTCGACTACGAGCTTGGGGTCATCAAGACAAAGGGGTACGCGGTGTACTTTCTCGCGGTGGGCGATCTCCTGCGCGAGGCGCGGGAGCGCGGCATCCTCACGACCATTCGCGGCTCGGTCGCCGGCTCCTTGACGACTTACGTCCTCGGGATCACCAACGTGAACCCACTGGAGTATCGACTTCCCTTCGAGCGCTTCCTCAACCCGGAGCGCCCCTCCGCGCCCGATATCGACATGGATTTCGCCGACGATAGGCGCGACGAGATCATCGAGTACGCCAAGGACAAGTACGGCTACGACAACGTCGCCCAGATCGGCACGTTCGGAACGATGATGGCGCGCGCGGTGGTGCGCGACGTCGCGCGCGCTCTCGGACACCCCTACGCCGTGGGCGACCAGATCGCCAAGCTCATCCCGATGGGCTCGCAGGGATTCCCCATGACCATCGACCGCGCGCTCGAGATGAGTGAAGAGTTGGCCACGCTTGAAAAGAAAGACGCCGTGGTGCGCGAGATCCTTGATCTGGGCCGCAAGATCGAGGGGCGTGCTCGCCATGTAGGCGTGCACGCAGCAGGTGTCGTCATCGCACCCAAACCCCTCACCGAGTACGTCCCCCTGCAGTACGACCCCAAAACGATCGAGAAGGGCGAGGGCAAACTCATCACGCAGTACGACATGCACGCGGTCGGCGAGGACGGCGTGGGGCTATTGAAGTTCGATTTCTTGGGCATCAAGAACCTTGCCATCCTCGCGGATGCCGTGAAGCGGGTGAAGGCGCGGCACGGAATTGATATCGACATTGAGAATATTCCCATCGACGACCCGAAGACCTTTGAGCTGCTGTCTGCGGGCTTTACGATGGGGCTCTTCCAATTGAACGGTGCCGCGATGACCCGCCACCTCAAGGACCTCAAACCCTCGACCATTCACGACATCAACGCCATGGTCGCGCTCTACCGTCCCGGACCGATGGAATCCATTCCCTCCTACATCGAGCGCAAGCACAACCCGCACCTCCTCTCCTACCTCGATCCGCGCATGAAGGACATCCTGGAGCGCAGCTACGGCGTCATCACGTACCAAGATGACGTGATGGCGATAGCGATACATCTTGCGGGCTACTCCTGGCTTGAAGCCGACATGCTCAGGAAGGCGATGGGTAAGAAGATCCCAGAGGTCATGGCCGCCGAGAAGGATAAGCTCATCGAGGGCCTCAAAGAGAACGGGATGAGCCCTCAGAAGGCCGAGGCGCTGTGGAAGCTCATTGAGCCCTTTGCCGCGTACGGGTTCAATAAAGCCCACGCCGCAAGCTACGGCCGCGTCGCCTACCAGACCGCCTATATGAAAGCAAACTACCCGGTGGAGTACATGGCGGCGATCCTCACCGCTGACTCGGGCGACGTAGAGAAGGTCGCGGTCGCGATCCACGAGTGTGAGCGGCTCGGCATTTCCGTCCTGCCGCCGGATGTGAACGAGTCAGACGGCGGCTTCACCGTTGTCACCACCAAGGACGATGCACACACCGACGCTACAGGCACGGAGGCGATCCGCTTCGGCCTCTTCACGATCAAGAACTTCGGCGAGGGCATCGGCACCGAGATCATCGAGGAGCGAACGCGCGGCGGCAAGTTCACCTCCCTTGCCGATTTTTTGACGCGTGTCCAGAGCCGCAACCTCAACAAGAAGTCGCTCGAGTCCCTGATCAAGGCGGGCGCCCTCGACAACCTTGAGGAGCGTGGCCGCATGATCGGCAACCTCGACCTCCTGCTGCAGTTCGCCAAGGAGGTCGCGAGTAAGCCCGAGGGGCAGGACTCCCTGTTCGGGGGTATGGAAAGCTCGGTCACCACCCTCACCCTTCCCGAGGCCGAGGCGATCAGCATGCAGGAGCAGCTGGCCTGGGAGCGCGAGCTCTTGGGTCTCTACCTCTCTGGGCATCCACTGAATCGCTTTGAGGAGAAGCTCAAGAAGCACGACTTCTCGATCGCCCAGATCGCTGAGAGCTACACCGGTACCTCGGTCGTGGTCTACGGCATCATCGAGGAGCAGAAAACGATCCTCACAAAAAAGGGTGACCAGATGGCATTCATGAAGGTAGCCGATAAGACGGGAATGATCGAGGCGGTGTGTTTTGCAGACGTCTACAAAGAAATGCGCGACAAGCTCACCCCGGACGTGTGCGTTGGCGTCAAAGGCCGCATCTCCGAGCGCGGCGGGGAGAA
>CAYWKE010000022.1:0-11039 GCA_964459075.1 uncultured Candidatus Saccharibacteria bacterium
GCAGTTGAGTGCTGTTTGCAGCTATACTATATTTTTGTATTTAGTCAATGCTTCGTGGCCGCATCAGCGGAAACAACTGTGTCTCGCGAGCGGGCTTGTCGGCGAGGAACGCGAAGAGTCGCTCGCTCATGCCAAAGCCCAAGGCGGGTGGCATGCCGTACTCCAGAGCCTCGACGAAATCCCAGTCGGCCATCTGTGCTTCGGGGTCTCCTGCATCGCGAAGCTTCTGCTGCGCTTCGAATCGCGCTCGCTGGTCGATGGGGTCGTTCAGTTCTGAGTACCCCTTCCCCAGCTCGCTTCCCGCGATCAGAACCTGGAAGCGCTCGACAACGCGGGGGTCATCTGGGGAGCGCTTTGCTAAAGGCTCAAGGTAGACGGGGATATTCACCAGAAAGGCAGGGCCGGTGATGCCCTTGCGCATCTGCTTCCAGAGCGTGTCGACGCCGCGCTCGAGGTTGGTCACCCCCTCGACCGACACACCGAGTTCAATAAGCTTTGCGTGCACGTCCTCTAGGGTCGTATCCAAGGGGTCGATGCCGAACTTTTCCTTGATGAGTGCGCAGTAGTCGAGCCGCTCCCACTCCTTGGAAAGGTCAACTTCGTGCCCACGAATACTGAACTGCTCGGTCCCAAAGACCTCCCGCGCGATGCGCCGATACAACTCGCGTATCATCGGCATACCGCTCTCAAAATCCGCGTACGCCTGGTAGAATTCCATCTGCGTATAGTCCTGCAAGTGCTCCGCCGACATGCCCTCGTTGCGGAAGATACGCCCGATCTCAAACACCGCAGGCAACCCTGCCGCCAAGAGCTTTTTTTGCCACAACTCCCCTGCTGAGATGCGAAGGTACACATCCAAATCGAGTGCGTTGTGGTGCGTCTCAAAAGGCGTTGCGTCAGCGCCTCCTGTTGTGGTTTCCAATATGGGCGTTTCAACTTCCATGAACCCCTGCTCGTGCATGAAGTCGCGAACCACTCGCCAAAAATGCGATTTCTTTTCAACCATGTCGCGCACCTCGCCATTCATGAGAATATCGAGGTAGCGCTTGCGAAAGCGTTCGTCTTCATCTTTGATGCCATACCACTCGTCCGGTAGCGGCAGTAGGGACTTGGTGAGCATGCGCCACGAACGCACGAGGAGAGACGGTTGGCCACGCTGCGTGGTGAAGCACACACCGGCGACCTCGACGAAGTCGCCCTGATCGGCGACGTTCTGGAACAAGGCGTAGTTGTGCTCATCCATCTCATCCACCTTGAGTACCGCCTGAAAACGGCCGGTCCCGTCGAAGAGATCTGCGAAGGACAGTGCCCCCTGCCCCCGACGGCTCATGATGCGCCCGACGATCGTGACCGTCTCGCCCGACTCAACGAGGGCGTCGAAGCCCGCGCTCACCTCGGCAAGGGTGTGTGTCCGTTCGCTTCTGGCCGGGTACGGGTCCATCCCCGCCTCCCTCAAGAGCTCCAGTTTCTTCAAGCGCTCAGCGCGTATTTCGTCTATCATGTCGCCTCATACTAGCTGAACGGGGCCGTGGTGACAACAATACGCTGCGTGTGTGTGTATAGAGGTATACTAAGCAGCATGGAGGTCATTGGAGCATTATTCCCTCTTTTCTTCTTTGGTATCTTCTTCCTTGCGCTCTGGGGGAAGACGCAAGAGCGCGCGAAAGAGCGCGGCGTCGATCTGAAACGCGAATGGCGCCGCGCGAATGAGACCGGTGACTACGATACCTTTTTCAATCTCTTTGCGAGCGCCCCAGAGCAACGTGCCAGTGCCAGGGAGCGAAGACCACTCCCCTTTTCTGCCCCACCCACAACACACCGCAGACAACTTGGCAAAGCACCCGACCTCTCAGGACCGACACGCACGTTCATCTTTGTCACGCTCATACTTGGTCTCCTGCTCTATGTCGCGCTCGGCATGCCTACCCTTGCGGAGATACTAGCTTTCCTGGAGTCAGTAGATTGATTGGCGTGTATCCCCACGTGGTGTGACCAACCCCTCCACTCCTCTGCTACACTTCCTGTATGGAGCTGGTGAGTGAGCAGATCGTAGGCATCATCCTCGCTTCGGGTGGCATCATGGTCGCGGTCTTGTTGGGGTGGGCTGCGACCTACTTCCCTGGTGGCAGACGCGAGCAAGCTGCGAACTTCCGCGCTGCGCTACGGGGCGCTCCACTTTCACGACTTCGCCACCGCGACGACGCACACCCAGAGAAGCACAACGTGCACTTACTGCAACTTGCGGTCACGATTGGCTACCTCACGATGGCGCTCATCCTCGTGCTTGCTATCGCCGGCTTGCGCGAGAACAACGCGCTGCCTCTCATCGTCCGCGACGACGGATCGCTCGACCCCTTGGGTGTTGGCACCTTTGGCTACCTGCTCGTTCTTATCGCGGCTCACGTGGTCTTTGGAAAGCAGCAGTACGCAACCAATGAAGAGCTCCGCCACCTCAACAAACGCCAAGGACTCTCTGAGGATGAGCGTCATGCCCGAGCAGAAGAGCTTGAGCGTAGTCTCAATCGTGCTGAGTTCCTCCTTGACATCCTCTGGTTCATTCCCTTCGTCATCATTCTCGCGACCGCGCTCTACCTCATGTCGACCTTCGAGCCGCTCCCCACCCCGCCAGCCGCGGTCATTGTGGACTAGCGCTACTGAGTGAACCCTCTGTTGCTACGATGTGCACTCTCGCACTTCATACGATATATCGTATGAAATTGGGTATGGTAGAATGGCAAACTCACAGCGAACGCCCGGCTCGTGCCGGGCGTTCATTCATCATTCACGATCTAGGATTCGTGATTCTCGTCTACTCGATCCCCACCACCTTGTACTTCTGCTTGCCATTGGGGGTCTCGAAGGAGAACTCGTCACCCTTCTTTTTGCCCATCATCGCCTCACCCAGAGGTGAGAGGTAGCTTATCTTACGCTCCATCATGTTAGCTTCTTCGCTGCCGACGATCTCGTACTTGTGCGTATCTTTCTCACCGATCTTCTGAATGCTGACCTTCGCACCCATCGCGACAACATCTGACTTCTTTTTGCTGTGGGTGACGATCTCCGCGTTCGCGATCATTTGCTCAAGCCTGGCGATGCGCTCCTCGATAGCGGCCTGGAGGTCGCGTGCCTCCTGGTACTCGGCGTTCTCTGAGAGGTCGCCTAATGAGCGAGCATACTCCAAACTCTCGGCCACCTCCTTGCGGCGCACCGTTTTGAGCTGGTGCAGTTCCTGTTTGAGCTCCTCGAATTTTTCTGGGGAGAGAAACTCTTTCCCTGCAGCATCATCTGACATAGGCAACGCGATTAGTGTAGCCAAGTATAGCGGATATAGAGAGTTGCAACAAGGAAAAAAACGGGGCGTTGTACGCTAGGCGTCCATCGGCCCGTCAAGGAACTCTGGCGCTTCTTTCCTGAGCCAATCAACAAATTGGTACATGACGTAGGGTGCACCCTGAAGGGTTCCCGCTGGTGCCTCCTCCATCAAGACCGCAAACGCGTAGCGCGGCTCCTCAACCGGGAAGAACCCAACGACCCACGAGTGCATCTTCTCTTTCCGCCTCCCCACCTCAGCTGTACCGGTCTTCCCTGCGATAGCAACCTCTGGAAAACGCAATGCGCCAGCAGTCCCTTCCGTCACCGATAGCCGCATACCATCCTGGATGACCGCAAGGTGTACAGGATCGATACCAAGATCGATACCTTCAGGTGTTTCTCCGGCGCGGTAGTGAGGAGTGAGGAGCGTGCCGCCGTTGGCGATCGCTGCCACGTAGCGCACCGCCTGGAGCGGCGTTACCTGAAAACCGTACTGACCGATCGATGTGTTGTACGTATCCCCCAGGCGCCACACTTCATCTTCACCGAACGTCTCTCGCTTCCACGCGGGCGACGGAATTGTTCCCCGAGGATTGGGATCGAAGTGACTACCGGTCGATTCTGCAAGACCGAACAAGCGTGCCCACCGCTCGATACGAGAGATACCCAGTCCCTCCTGGCTTCCGAAGCCACCCCCAATATGAAAGAAGTACACGTTACTCGAGACCGCGATCGCACCTCGCATATCGGTCATCCCGTGCGCACGCCAGTCCTTGAAGATGGTCGGGTTGTCGGGCTGGTAGGGGTTGGGCACCACCAACTGCCCCGTCGAGAGGATCTCCGTCTCAGGATCGATGACCCCCTCTTCGAGCGCTGCGAGCGCCATCAGAGGCTTCACGATGGAACCGGGAGTGTAGAGGCCATGTGCGACCCGATCGAGAAAGACCGTGCGCTCGTCTTCGTTCAGTTGTTGGATTCGTGCCGCGCTTGTCGCATTGCTCATGAGCTCGGGTGGGAACTCAGGATAGCTCGTGTGCACAAGCACCTCACCGGTCTTGACATCCATGATAACCCCGGCTCCCGCGCGGAAGGTCCCACTTTCGGCACGCTCACGGATGAATTCGTGGAGTTGGTTCGTCAGACGCAGATCGAGTGAGAGCGTGACGTGCTCACCATCGAGAGGTGGGTCCACGATTCCGGTCGACTGCACGGCACCGAGCGCGTTGGTCTCGACGATCTGAACCCCGTTCTCGCCGGTTACGAGATCGTTGAATACGAGTTCGCTACCCGCAACTCCTTCGACAGCACTACGATGAAAGAACCCCCGCACATCGCGTCGCGGCAACTGCACATAGCCCAAGACGTGTGCAACCCCAGAGGTCGCCGTGTAGGCACGGCCCGCAAATTCCTCATCCTCACTGAGGACGTTCCACGCCAACTCCTGCCCCGCTCGATCGAACATGATACCGCGCTCGGCAATGAGGGGTGTGTACGCGAGCCGGTTTTCTTCACTTTGAGCAGCGTACGCGGCGCCGTTGACCAGCTGCAACACACCCGTGCGCACGACAATCGCTCCTGCAATGACAAGAAAGCACGCAAAAATGAGAATGATGGAGCGACGCTTGATGGGACGTTCGAAGCGCCCCTCCATCTGCGAGAGATCGTATCCGGGAAGATTGTGCGCATCCAGCAATACCTCGTGCGGATCGACCGCCACCTCTCGAGAGCGTCTGAACCAGTTCAAGATCATGATCTGCGTAGCGAGGGGATAAGAAGCGCGCGCACGGTAAGTATCACGATACAGGTGAGCGTAAGGGGCAACTTCGGCACCCCGAGACCCCCGTCCCCCGATGTGTTCAGTATATCAAATACGAGCGCAGCTATGAGCACCTCGGGAAGTCCAAGGACAGCAAGGCATGCCACGACCGCAACGCTACTGACCCAGGACCCGAGGCTCACGAGCGCCACGGTAAGGAGAAGCATGAGTGAGCGCGCAACGAGCATAGTTACTGAGCGAACGCCTCGGGGAGTGGCCGCACCTCAACCGCAAGCATGCTCGAGAGAGCAACGGGAATGTGGGCGAAAACGGTTTGCGTTGGTTCGAGCGGATCGCGCTCAACAGCTTCTACACGCGCCACGACGTGGAGGCGATCGAGCGGCAGGTATACCAGATCACCCACAGCGACCGCAACCTCCCGAGGTGCCGTGAGTCGGTACATGCCGCCCCCTACACCTTCTCCTCGCACAGCGACCGATCGATCTGTCGAACTCGCCGTACTGGTACCCACCGTGGGCGCGAGGAGTGCCACGAATGAGCGACCGTGGTTACTGAAGAGCTCGACCCGGGCACTTCCCGCATAGCTCGCAACCACTTCACCCAACGCCACCCCGTGGTAGGTCACCAGATCTCCCGCAGCGATCCCCTCACGTGCACCGAGATCGATGACGAGCCGGTCAGAAAGAGACTGGCTCGGCGTCCGCATGACACGCGCTACCAGGGTCCCCGCAGGAGCATAGGTGCGCGCCTCCCGCTCTTTGGCGTCGACGAGTACGAGAGCGCTCGCAAACTCCTCAGCGAGCGTGTGCTCGGCGAGTTCTCGACGTAGTGCCTCGTTCTCTGCCACAAGCTCGCTGCGGTCGGCGATCATGGCGCCGACGATACGCGCGGGCGAAGGTCGGTCGGCGGAGCGCACGATCGCCTCGTTGATCCCAAGCACCCCCGTGGTAATGCTCGGAGGAAGCGGAGCCAACCAGGCCAGCGCGCACCCCACAACGACACCCGCGGCGACCAATCCCCTACCGAATGATCTATTCGCGCGAGCGCGATACGACAGGTTGATCATCATGCACAATGAGGATATCGCGGAACTCGTCGAAGTGATCAAAGATGGTTCCGGTACCACGCACTACACTTGTCAGGGGATCTTCCGCACGGGTCGCCGGAACACCCAACACCATTTGGATGAGCTCGGGCATACCGGGGATGAGCGCCCCGCCACCAGTGACGATGACCCCCCGCTGCATCACGTCGCCGAGGATCTCCGGCGGGGTCGATTCGAGAATGGTCTTCAACGCCTCCATCAGAGAGTCCATGAGAGGAATGATGGCCTCGCGTACGTCTGAGTCGGTGATGACGATCTCACGCGGCAGTCCCGTCACCACATCACGCCCGCGCACGGTTGACTCTAAGGGCTCACCCTTCTCAGCGACGGAGCAGACCGCGAGCTTCAGCTCTTCAGCGGTAACATCCCCAATGATGATCTTGAACTCGTTCTTGATGTAACTCACGATTGCCGCATTGAGATGATCCCCCGCAATCTTGATGTTCTGAGACTCGACAACACCCGCCAACGAGATAATGGCGACATCGGTCGTACCGCCACCGATATCAATGATCATGTTCCCGCCAGCGCGCGTGATCGGAAGCCGTGCGCCAATAGCTGCTGCCATGGGTTCTTCGACAATGTGAATATCGCGAGCGCCTGCATTCTTCGCTGCGTCGCGTACCGCTCGCACCTCAACGTTCGTGATACCAGACGGCACCCCGATGATGACGCGTGGTCCCAACAAGCGCTGTCGCCCGCGCTGCGCTTTTGAGATGAGGTAGCTGAGCATCTCCTCGGCGACCTCAAAATCAGAGATGACCCCGTCGACCAGTGGCCGCACCGCACGAATGTGCTGCGGCGTGCGGCCGAGCATCTGCTTTGCCTGCCGCCCGACCGCGACCACCTGGCCGGTCTTCTCATTCAGCGCAACAACCGAGGGTTCGTTGATGACGATACCCACTCCCTTGACGTAGACGAGCGTATTGGCGGTACCCAGGTCGATACCGATGTCGTTGCTGAAGAGGCGTGTGATCCGACCGAAGAGTGACATGGGTACTTAGCTGGTGAGGGTGAGGAGGTCTGCACGCGAGCGCTTCGTTGTCTCACCCGTTGTGCGCTCGACGACCTCGAAGGTTCCGGCTTCGAGGGTCTTCTCACTCACGACGATGCGGTACGGGATACCGAGAAGGTCGCTGTCGGCGAACTTCTCTCCCGCCCGTACGTCGCGGTCGTCGAACAACACTTCTACACCCGCGTCATGCAACTGTGTGTAGAGCTCCTGCGCAGCGGTTCGTACCTTCTCGTCGTTCCCCAACTGCACGATGTGGTGGGTGAAGGGTGCGACGTTCGTCGGCCACACCAGCCCCTTCTCGTCTGCAAACTTCTCCACGAGCACCCCGATGAGGCGCGTCACGCCGATGCCGTAGGAGCCCATCCACACGGCAACATCCGCTCCAGACTCGTCGGTGAAGGTGAGGCTGAGGTCTTCTGCTTTTTGTCGCCCGAAGTTGAAGATGTTTCCCACTTCCGCTGTCGTGACCTTCTCGAGTTCTTCTGCACGAACCCCGAGCTCTGTGAGGGTCTCGGGCGAGTAGACCTCTTCGTTGAGTGCGATACCCTTCTCGCGGTTGATGTAGCAGACATCTTCACCCGCTTCGCAGACCGTTTGAAACTCATGGCTGAACTGGGTGAAGGCGCCACCTGCCGCGAACGTAATGTACGTATCATCGCCAAGTCCGAGGCGCTTGAAGACATTCATGTACGCAACCTTCATGCCCTCGTAGATAGTGTTGTGCTGCGCTTCATCCGCACAGAAGGAGTACGCATCCTTCATCACGAACTCACGGCCGCGCATCACGCCACTCTTGGCCCTTAGCTCGTTGCGCAGCTTGGTCTGGAACTGGTAGACGCACACGGGCAGGTCGCGGTAGCTCGCGAGGTAGTTCTTCATCATGTTGCCGATCGGCTCTTCGTGACTCCAGCCGAAACCCACTTCGCCTCCTGCCTTCAGTTGCGACTTGAACCACACGTCGACGACCGAATCATCCCACCGGTGGGTTGAGTCCCACAATTCCTTGCTCTGGAGCGCCGTCATGAGGAGCTCCTGGCACCCAAGCGCATTCATTTCTTCTCGCACTACCTGCTTTATGTTTTCTTGCACCCGCAAGCCAAGCGGCAGGTATGCGTACACACCGGCCATCTCTTTATGGATATATCCCGCCCGAATGAGGAGCTGCGCGTTACGCGCGGTTTCCCGCGCCGGTACCTCGCGTCGTGTTTTCGTAAATAGGTGTGATTGCTTCATATGCCTATCTATAACTTGTAGGGTTAGTAGAGAAATTGAAAAGACCAGGGTCCGGAGCGAGTGCTCAACGGACCAACACACGCACCCCTCAAGGGCGGCTCCATACCCCGTACGAACCCCGTCCTAAACCCTGCCATTGGGGCCTAGTGTAGCACACCTGAGCACCTACGTTTAGAAGAGCTTCACGACGTCGCTCACCGTCACGACGAGCATGAGCAAGAGGAGGAGACCGAAGCCTACCGCATTTGCGGTGTTGGCGACCGCAGGCTTGATGGGTGAGCCCTTGAGCTTTTCGATGAGAACGAACAAGAGGCGCCCGCCGTCGAGTGCCGGGAACGGGAGCATATTGATGACCGCGAGATTCAGTGAGATGAATGCCGTGAACGTGACGAGGTAGGCAAACCCGAGCGCTGAAGCGTCGCCCACGAGACCCACGATGCCGACCGGCCCCGTGACCTGCGAGAGGTCGGCCGAGCCGGTGAATGCACTCGCGAAGAAACCACCAAGACCAACCGTCACCAGGTAGAGCATCTCACCGGTTCGCTGTGTGCCAAGCCAGAGTGCCTCGTGAATAGGGTAGCGCTTCATCGCGGCGAGGGACATCTGGATGCCTACCGCAGCTCGCTCAGTATCGTCTTCAAGTACCCCAACCTCGGGCATGACCTCGACGATCTCTGGCGTTTCCCCATCTGTCTTGATGGAAAGGAAGAGGGGTACATCCTCCGGCCCCGTAGCGACCAGCTCGGTGATGGCCTCGGGGATGAGCACCTCGACCTGCTCACTACGGTACGCACCGACGATCTCGTCACCCGGCACCAGTCCCGCGCGCTCTGCAGGAGAATCAGGGAGCACGGCTGCGATGAGAAGACGCGCTTGGGGGTACTGCTCCAGCTCCTGTGCCTCGATCGCGGTCGGAACACCTCCGAGGAATGTGCCCACGTAGAGCACCCAAGCCAACACGACATTCATGGTAACGCCCGCGACCAGCACGATCGCCTGTTGCCACTTGGGCTTGTGTACGAACGAGCGCTCGCGATCGGGCCCGTTGGTCGATTCATCATCCGGATCCTCACCGAATATTTTCACAAACCCACCAATAGGAAGTAGGTTGAAGGTGTACTCCGTCTCGCCACCGGGCTTCCTCCAGCCAAAGAGCTTTGGCGGGAACCCGAGCCCAAACTCATCCACACGTATCCCAAAGCGCTTTGCCGCAATGAAGTGCCCCCACTCATGCACGAGGATGAGCAGGAAGAGGATCAGAAAAAAAATGATGATACTCATGCGACGTGGTGTGTGATGCTCGAGACTAGAGCGATATCTCTTTCTCCTTCTGAAGCGCTATCGCTTCAAGCTTCTCATTCGCTTCCTTGGTTAGCTTCTCCATCTCGTCCATCGCGCGGAACTTCTCATCTTCGGACAGCTCGCCATCTTTCTCTTTCTTTTGAATGTCGCCACGAACGCGATCACGCTCTGCGCGCACCGTCACCCGCGCATCCTCAAGTTTACTCTTCACGAGCTTCCTCAGTTGCTCGCGGCGCTCGCCGGTCAACTCAGGGAAGGAGACACGTACGCCACTCTCATCAGCGCCGACCGACACACCGAGGTTGGCGTCCTGTATCGCTCTCTCGATGACCTTGGTATTGCCCTGATCCCACGGCGAAATGCGCAGCGATCGACTATCCTCAACCGTCACCGAAGCAACCTGATTGAGCGGCATGGGCTGCCCGTACGCCTCCACCTTCACACCATCCAACAAGGCCGGCGTTGCTTGGCCCGTGCGTACACCCGCCAGCTCACGCTTGAGCCACTCGGCCGCGTCTGCCAATCCTTTTTTGTACTCGGAAAATGAGAATGCCATAGAAACAGATTTTGTGCTGCTAAGGATACGCGCTCGCGAGCGCTCGGTCAACGCACTAGCGCGGAAGCGTTATTGCTGCAAACTCCAAAAGCTGTTTGAGGGATGAGGAGGGTGAAGCGAGGTAGCGACGGGTTTCGATGAGGCGTGTGAGGTGCGAGGCAAGCGCCGGGTCGTGGCGACGCGCGAGCGAGCGCTCGCAGGATTCAAGCAAACGCGCTGCGCTCGGTCGGTCCTTCTCTTTTACCAAGCGTTCTACTTCTTTGAGTCGCTCAGTGAGGGTCATGTAAAGAAAGGATGGCGCTACTTCTGCAAGCTCACTCTCTGGAGCGTCAAGGATGATCGCGCGCGAACGCACAGTCGGCAGGAGCACATCGAGCGACGGGACGCACAGAATGAACGATGCTCCCGCAGGCGGTTCCTCAAACAGCTTTAAGAGGGCGTTCTGCGCCTCGTGCAGAATGGTTGCGACCGCAATGATGTAGATGGGTTCGTGCGAAAGCCCCCGCTGGCTCGCCCGTGCTTTCAGCTCCCTGGCGTCAGCGATGCTGAAGCCGTCGTGCTCTTGTATCGAGATGTCCGGGTCGCCGTCAACCTCCCTTCCTTCGAATCGCACCACCTCCCGCGCGCGCTCAAGCACCTCAGGCGTGCGGCCTACCAGAATACGTACCGGGTACTGCATGGCAGTATCGTAGCATACCCATAATACGCACAGAGCCGCCGAAAGGCGAACCCTGCGGCG
>CAYWKE010000022.1:11139-12895 GCA_964459075.1 uncultured Candidatus Saccharibacteria bacterium
TATCGTAGCATACCCATAATACGCACAGAGCCGCCGAAAGGCGAACCCTGCGGCGGTCAGTCGACTCGAACGAGTTGGACGACTACACTCGTTGCGTGTATACTCCGTAGTTCCCAAGCATTCGCAACGCATACTTCCTTCTTCGTCCTCGACATCAACATTCTGACAACTGATACTTCATTGCAAACTTCTCAAAGTTGAAACCCAGCAGTCAGCGGGACGTTCAACAGTGGACCTACTGCAACCCCGACTCCTTGATTGACTTTCTTCATCATCATCTCCCGATGCTGTCTGTACAACAGCAAAACACACGAAAGATAGTTGGACAAGCTACCTCGCCACACCCAACCTCTTCGCAAGCCACGGCGTCAAGGGCGGCTCGATGAGGAGGGTTAGCATGATGACCCACATGCCGATAGCAAAGATGTACTGCGAGTCCACGACACCCGCAGAGACCGCGACCAAAATGAGGACCGCGGGAATGGCACCCGTCTCACGAATGAACGAGAGGAACACGAGCTCGCGCCACTCAAAGAGCTTCGAGTCGCGGATGAACCAGGGCATGAGTGAGATGAAGACGACCATCGGCCGGATGGCGAACATGAACACGAGCGCTGAGACAACACCAATGCCTGCGGTCGCGGCCAACACACCCAGAGGTACGATCGCTCCCAGGAGAATGAAGATGACCGGCTTGATGAACCCATCGACGACCGTCTCAAAGAAGTGTCGCACCGTGGCCATCTCGTGCTGTCCGTCGTAGAGAAGGCCAGCGACGAACGCCGCCAAAAAGCCCGAACCTCCCACCAAGCTCCCCAGGGCATACATGAAAATGGGGACCGAGAAGAAGAGCGCGGGGTCACTCCACTCATGTTTGGTCTTCGCGACCGATTCAGACCACTTCGCGAGCATCCACGCACCAAAGATCCCCACCGCGACCCCCCACATGATCTCAAGCGCTAAGGTCTCGAGCGTATCTTTTGAAAGAAGCGGCATGAACTCATGCACGACCGATGAGCCACCGGCGAATGCGAGTGCTGCAACGAGGAAGAATCGCGTGATGATGGTGCCCGCAACATCGTTGACCGCGCTTTCGGAGACAGCGATGTCACGCAGGAAGGGCTTTCTGAGCCGCAGGTGCTTGAGGGTCGGGATGATGGCAGTTGGGTCAATGGAGGCAAGGATGGCGGCGGTCAAGAGGAGTGCTATCGATGCTATCTCAAGATCAAAGAGTGGGACAAAGAGCTCGAGCGAGTAGGCAAACAGGAATATGGTGATGAGGGTTCCCAGTAGTGAGATAGAGGCGATGGGCGCAAAGTACTTCTTGAAGTTCTTGAACGGCACCTCGACCCCGCCACCAAAGAGGACAAACGCGGCGAGGAGTTCCACCACGATGAGAAGCGCGTGCTTGTCCTGCGTGAATATGAAAAAAAGTGGCTGAAGCGCGATTCCAAATACGATCGCCCATACAAACGACGGAACGCCGGTTTTCGGCGCGAAGAAATTCACGAGGTAGCCGATAAAGAAAAGTAGACCGAGCGCGAGATAGAATCCTTCTTCTCCATTCTGAAATAGTCCCGGCACAAATTCCCACGCGCGCACGAGCCACGCGAGCCCAACGGCAAGCACAAAAAACAGCGCGTACGTTGCCAGAATTCCCTGTGTTTTTTCTGCTTTGCCAAAGAGCTTCATTGCACTCTCATCGTCCTATGAAAACGCCCGCTCGACAAGCGCGCTTGTGCACAGAAATGACGAG
>CAYWKE010000023.1:0-12596 GCA_964459075.1 uncultured Candidatus Saccharibacteria bacterium
CTTCCAAGTACATCTGCTACAGTCCTTTACCATACCGCTTCTGTAGCATCGCCTCAATTTCTTCGCGCGGAGTTCCGTACTTTGCGAAGGAGAGTTGCTTGAGTTTTTCGCGCACCTCTGGGTTTCCTGTGGGCGGTGGCGGGGTGAGTACGTTGAAGGGCGTCTGCGGGACACCGTTTGCCAGAAGCCTGAGGTAGCAGTTGTAGTTGTCGATGTTCATGATGTCGCGCGCCTCAAAGACCGGCGCGAATTGTCGCTCCATGAACTCCGCATCTTCGGTCCCAACCCTGAAGCACGCCATCGAGCCAACGTTGCCAAAGACCGCATCCCGTATGCCCTGCTCTAACTGCGCGATGAACTGGTGCGCAACGGTGAGCCCTAGTGCGTACTTCCTTGCCTCGCTCAAAATTGCCGAGATGGAATCGGTCGTGACATTTTGGAACTCATCGATGTAGAGGTAGAAGGGTGGGCGCTCGCCGTGCATGTCGACGCGTGAGAGTGCGGCCATCAAAATTTTTCCGACCAGAATGAGCCCGATCAAATTCGCGTTGATATCGCCAAGCTTGCCTTTACTCAGATTCACCAGAAGGATCTTTCGGTTATCCATCAGCTCGCGCATGTTAAAACTCGACTTGGGTTGCGCGATGATGGGGCGCATGATGTCGTTTGCGGTAAACACATCAAACTTGTTGGTGATGTAGGGTGCGATGTTGTTCAGCCCCGAGTCGCCCGTTGTTTTGCTCGCTTGGTCTCGCCAGAACGAATTGACGACTGGATTCTTACTGCGCGCAAGCTTGAACGCGCGATACGCCTCATCGGTCAAGACGCGCGAAATATCCATCAGCGTGTTCCCGCTTGCCGGGTCCTCGATGACGAGTCCGGTCGCATTCCTAAAGTACTGTTCGAACGCCGGCCCCATGCTCTCAGGTGAGTGGGAGTAGAGCTTTTTGAATATGCCGAGGAGCTCGTTGATGACGAAGGTCTTCTGCTCGGGCTTCGACTCATCGTATTCGAGCATGTTGAGCCCGAGCACGGTCTCCGTGTGCCCTGGGTCGAAGTAGATGACGTCCTCATAGCGGTGCGGCGGCACGGCTGCAAGAATATCTTGCACATCGGAGCCGTGCGGGTCGATGAAGCACACGCCGTGACCTTGTTGAATGTCCTGGACGCACATGTTCTGCAGCAAAACCGACTTACCGGTGCCGGTCTGTCCGATGACGTACATGTGGCGCACCTTATCTTTCGGCGTGAGAAATGCTTTTGACTCCTTGCCACGGTACGTGTTCGTGCCGAGGAACGTGCCCTCTTGCGGCAGACCGAGTGGCGCTGCGACCGCTCCTGATTTCACGCTCTTGAACTCGCTCGTTGCGTGCACCGTGCCCGGCGCCGGGAAGTGCACGAGCGTCGTCAACTCGCGCAGGGAGAGCGGCATGTTCTGTGCGGTCACGAACTTGCGGTAGGTGAAGTTACGAAGCGCCTCGGGTGAGCGACGGTAGCCGACCGTCTTGAAGGTGAGGTGATTACCTGCGGGGCTCGCGAACTGATTGAACGAGGAAAGTATCTCAGACAGGATGCTCTCAGCACGTGACTCCTCCTCAGCCGAGGCTGCAACGCGCAGGTTCGCCATCACAATGGGTGTGGTGACCTTCTCGCGCACCGCCTCCATCGCTTCTTGATCGATAGGGGAAGCGTCCTTGAGCTCATCCTCCTTTTTCTTAGGGCCACCACGGAATATCTCGAACGCCGCTTTCTTCAACTCTGCCGACATGCCCGAATCCGATTCGCGCAACGCCTCGCGTAGCTTCTTTCCTTTCTGCATCAACTCGAGCGCCTTGCGATACTGCTTCTGGTAGCGCTCACCGGCCGGCCGCACCACCAGCTGCACGGCGGCACCCTCACCGGTCGTTGCGAACTTCGAGAACACGCTGATGAGTACGTTGAGCGGATCGTGATCGAAAGATTCGTAGCTCTTGAGGGGGAGCGCGTGCTCTTCCGCGAGCGTTGCGGTCGCGACCTTGGCATACCCGTCGCGTACGAAGATGTTGTAGTCACTCTTTTGCTCATGGAGGCGCACCTCGGGAAAGAGCGAGGAGAGGTGCTTCTCAAAGAGCGAGCGCTTGTCGGTCGGGACCGCAACGTAGAAGACGATCTCCTCAGAACTCTCTGATACCGCGATCTCTATCGTGAAGTGCCGCTTCCCCATCGTTCTCTCATCCGCGATGGAGAGCATACCGGCGTAGAACTGCTCGGTCGCCGAGATGAGCTCTTTGAGCGAGCGGCCGCCCTCTTCGTCCCCCTTCCCTGGGAAAGCGACCTCAAAGAGGGTCATCTGCAGGGCCTGCCACTCGGGGCTTCCCTCTTTCAGTCCCGCCGCGGGGTGACCCTCGCGAATGTACTGCACCAGCGCGCGATGGAAATCGTCCTCGAGGTGCGGGCTCTGCAATCGCTCGATGATGGTGAGCGCGTTCTTGATACCGCGCTCGTGCGCGACCGCGAGGAAATCAGCAATAGTCTCATCATCGTCATCTTTGGGGAGGTCGAGAGAATACTCGTAGATATCAATAGCCGGCATGATGTGTTCCTCGTCGAGAACCTCACTCGCTGGCTGTTGTTGGTACTCGCGAACGAGCTCGGTCGCCGCACGTTCTCGCTCGTGCGGCTCAGGCACGCGCTCGAGGGTACCCTCCAGCTGCGATTCCCGCTCAGCGACCAGACGCCTGAGGTAGGCGAGTTCCTCTTCGGGCGAAGCGAACGGCGATGATTGCTCAAGGGATGACATGTCCCCTCAAGTATACCGCGCACGCGCGCGCGCACGCGCGCACCCTTATCCACGCGCCACGCGTGCAATGCGCATGCTCCCGAGTGTAGCCGCGATGACGACACCCATGAGCGTGATGAGCTGGTACGTGAGTGGCAACTCTGCCGCGTGGGCGAACACGAACGCAAACGGGCTCACGCCGATGAGGGTCGCAAGTATGTAGGAAAGGCGATGCATAGGCACGCACAAACCGACTGCGTAGGAGAGGACGTCAACCGGGATGCACATGCGTAGTAAGAGAAGCGTCCAGAACGGCCGTTCACCCATGACCACGTGGGCGTAGCGCTCAGCTCGCTCCAGGGTGATGAAGCGAAGAACGAAAGGGCGAAATGCCGACCGAGCAAGCTCGAACGCGATCTGCGCACCCACGACCCACCCGAGGATGGAGAGGAGCGCGGCGACGATCGGTCCCCACAGCATGCTCGCAACAGGTATCAACGGCACGGTCGAGATGGGCGCCACCACGACCGCGATCACGGTAATGATGACGTACTGAGCCATTCCCAACGGACCCATGAGCATATCGCTCTCGAGCAACACCTCTGCGTAGTACGCCGCACCGAGCGAGGCGATGATGAAGAGCGCGAGGGTGAGAATGCTGCCGAGCGCGGCACGTATCGTTCGTGTTGTTCCCCTAGCCACTCCCATACGCCAACGGGCGAGCTACTGCTTTGTGATGATACTGCGCTTGTAGGTATCGAGGTGCTCGAGCGCAACCCCGGTACCTTTAGCAACACACAGCGGCGCCTCGCGCGCGACGGTCGCCAGCACGCCAGTGCGACGCAAAATGAGCTCGGGGAGGTGGCGCAGTTGTGAGGTGCCGCCGGTGAGCGTGATGCCACGATCAATGATGTCGGCAGCAAGCTCAGGCGGCGTATCCTGCAGAACGTCAGTGATGGCCTTTACGATCTCCTTGAGCTCCTTCTGTATCGCAGAGACGATCTCGTTGGTGTAGACGTCCGCCGTGCGCGGTAAGCCCGACACGTTGTCTCGACCCTTGACGGTGTGCACCAACTCCTCCTCGACCGCGAGCGCCGAGCCGATGGCGATCTTTATCTCCTCGGCGGTCTTGTCGCCAATTGCGAGCGAATGCGCCTTCTTGACGTAGTCGATGATGGCGCGGTCAATGCGATTACCGGCGCACTTCACACTGGTCGATGCCACAATGCCGCCGAGCGATATCACTGCAACATCTATGGTACCGCCCCCTATGTCGGCGACCATGTGCCCGCGGGCTTCTTGAATGGGAATGCCCGCGCCGATGGCGGCAAGGATAGGTTCCTTTACGACGTACGCGTTGCGTGCCCCTGCGTGCACCGCTGCCTCAATGACCGCACGCCGCTCGGTCGAGGTCACTCCTGCGGGGACCGATATCAAGACATCAGGCCGATACAGGTTCCAGCGCGGCAGCGCCTTCCGAATGTAGTAGGTGAGCATGGCCTCGGTCACACGGTAGTCAGCGATCACACCATCCTTCATGGGTCGATACGCAGTGATGTCATCAGGGGTCTTACCCACCATAGCCTTCGCTTCGTCCCCGACCGCGAGAACCGTCTTGCCGTCTGGCCCCACTGCGACGACCGAGGGTTCGTTGAGAACCACCCCCTTTCCCGGTGCGAACACCAAGGTCGTGGTCGTGCCAAGGTCGATTCCTAACTTGTGCCCGAACAGCCCCATAGTGAGGGCCATACTACGCTGTTGTACTACTCCTTACAACCGGTACGGTATACTCATTTGTATGAGCACCCGAGATAAGATTCCGAACCAGAGCGCGCTGGGACAACGTATCATTGAGCGGTGGGGTGACTACACAACAGAAGTGACCCGGCATGCTGACCGGAAGCGTGACTCCTTGGTCGTTCTGATGTCGGTCATGGTATTCGTTCTCTATGTAGTGGTGTGGTGGAATATCATCATTCTACTCCCCGGCCTTGCTCAAGCCGTCACAACCCTTATCGTTGTGTTTGGTACCCTGCTCAATCTCCTTATTGCGCGGCGACGGAAACTGACACGGGCACACACACTCGTATCTCAACTCCTCCTAAATAAGACACTCACCCTCTTTGACCAACCCCTTACCTACACAGGGTTCGCCTCGCGCGAACGACGCCAGATCGAATACTCGCAGCTCCATCCGAGCACGCATCGTGACATCTTGATCAAGAAGAAGATCAGTGGTCTTGGCTCACTTGCTATCCTGGATTGCCGCATCATCCCAAGCCACGTGCCCACACGAGGTGCGCAGCGACGTGTCGACGGTGTCTTCGCTATCAGTGAGCTCCCCCGTCCCGTCTCCGGCAAGACCTTCATCTCAACCGAAGGAGATGAGGACGGTTTTGGCCATACCACCTTCTGGGACCAGATGACTCGATCTGGTGACGTCCAGGAGACAATCTTTGAGTGGAACGACTTCGAGGAACGACTCTACGTGGCGACGTCCGATCCTGTCGAGGCGCGCTACATCCTTACCCCTGACTTCATGGCAAATCTTCACGACTGGTGGCTCGAGCGAAAGGGCAACATTCGTATATCATTCATCGGCAACCAAATGAGTGTGCTCCTGCCACACATGCCGCTACATGTCGCTGATACGCGAGTCCGATTTACCACACAAGACCTACAACGCTACACGCTCGATATCGCCCTCCCTCTCTGGCACATCCTCACGCTCGATGAGATCGTTCGGGAGCGATTTCGATACTAGCTGCACGAGTATGCTACACTAGCCCGCATGCAACCCACCCTCAACTTCAAGATTCACGGCGGGAAGAAGCTGCGCGGGTCGATCGAGGTCAACAGCAGCAAGAACGGCGCGGTCGGCATCCTCTGCGCATCCTTGCTCAACCGCGCCCCCACGACGCTCCACCGCTGCCCCCGTATCGAGGAAGTCTACCGGCTCCTGGAGGTCTTGGAATCCATCGGAGTTGAGGTTTCGTGGAATGGCTCCTCGGTTACCCTTACCCCACCGAAGAAATTCAACCTCCGGAGGCTGAACAAGGAAGCGGCCAAGCGCACGCGGAGCATCATCATGTTCATTGGACCTCTCGTGCATCACCTCAAGCGGTTCTCGCTTCCTCAGTCGGGCGGATGCAAGCTCGGCAGTCGCACGGTGCGGCCTCACTTTTTTGCGATGGAGCGGCTTGGCGTTGAGATCGAGACGACCAGGGATGCGTACCGGGTGAGCCACCGAGGGCTCGCACCCGCCGAGATCATCATGTACGAGTCGGGCGACACCGCGACCGAGAACGCGATCATGGCCGCGGCCGGCGTGGACGGCGAGACGACAATCAAGTACGCCTCGGCAAATTACATGGTCCAGGATCTCTGCTTCTTCCTCGAAACCCTGGGCGTGGAGATCGAGGGTATCGGCACGACCACGCTCACCATTCGTGGCCACAAGCATATCTCCCAGCCGGTCGAGTACACGATCTCTGAGGATCCCACCGACGCGATGTTCTACCTGGCTGCATCCGTCGTGA
Organism: uncultured Candidatus Saccharibacteria bacterium; assembly: GCA_964459075.1. GTDB lineage: Bacteria > Patescibacteriota > Minisyncoccia > Phycocordibacterales > UBA12088 > CAYWKE01. The sequence goes on from CAYWKE010000023.1 coordinate 6,298, forward strand.
CCAAGAGCGCGATCACTATCACGCGCGTCCCGATCGACTTCGTCGAACTTGAGCTCCTCGTCCTTGCGAAGATGGGGTTTCGCTACACAAAAAGCACCTCCTACTTTTCACACAATCAACGCACACGGCTGGTCGATATCAAAACCAAGCCGAGTTCCCTCGTCGCGCCCCCCGAGAAGGTCGCCGCGCGCCCCTACCCTGGCATCAACATGGACAACCTCCCTTTCTTTGCCATCATCGCAACACAAGCCGAAGGGACGACCCTCATCCACGACTGGGTGTACGAGAAGCGTGCGCTGTACTTCACTGAGCTCGATAAGCTCGGCGCCGAGACCCTCCTCGCCGACCCGCACCGCGTCTTTGTGACCGGCCCGAGCAAGCTCAAACCGGCAGAGCTCGTATGCCCTCCTGCACTTCGCCCCGCAACCATCCTCCTCATTGGGATGCTCGGTGCTCCCGGCGACTCCCTCCTGCGCAACGTCTACTCCATCAATCGCGGGTACGAAGATCTCGCGTCAAAGCTCACATCCTTGGGCGCTGAGATAGAGCTCACGCGGGAGTAGAGCACTTTGCTATACTCCCTATATGTACGTAGTTCGGGTCGTTCCGGTCACCCGCGGCGCGTTCGCCGAGGAATTGACCTACTTTTCACGCACCTCGCTCCCCCCGGGGTGCGTGATCGAGGTGCCACTGCAGCGACGCACCATCAGTGCGATCGTCCTCTCCTGCGCGTCCGCGCGTGAGGAGAAGGCGGGCATCCGTAGTGCCGACTTCGCCCTGCGCCGCATCGACGCATCCGCAGGTGCGCGCGTCTTAACCCCCGCGATGCTCGAAGCGCTCTCGCAAGCGGCGGAGTACTACGTCACCACACCCGGGACCGTTCTTTTTCACACGCTCCCCGCCCTGGTGCGGAATGAGGGCGCACTCCCGGAACCCGTGCTCGCCACGCCAGATGTGGAGGAGCACACACCGCACACCTTCACCCCCCAACTTCTCATGGCAGATGAGCGCACGCGCATCGAGGAGTACCAAAAGATCATCCGAGCGACCTTCGCGCAAGGTCGCTCGGTCATACTCCTCACACCCACCATCCACGACGCTGAACTCCTTGCTCGCTCCTTGCGTAAGGGCATCGAGGGCTACCGCTATCTCCTCCACAGCAGCCGCTCAAAGAAGCAGATACTCGATGCGTGGAATCAGGCGAGCACCGAGCGCCACCCGGTCCTTCTTATTATGACCCCTGGGTTCCTCGCACTGCCACGCGCTGACGTTGGAGCCATCATTGTCGACCGCGAGGCGACCCGAAGCTACAAACAGCTCACCCAACCCTTCATCGACTTCCGCCTCTGTGCCGAGTGGCTCGCGCGCGCCTCGAGCGCCTTTCTCGTTCTAGCCGATGAACCAGTACGCGTCTCGACCATGCAGCGCTTTGAAGACGGCTCTCTTGAGACCCTGCGGGAGATACCTACACGCATTACACGCACGCCACCCACCCACATTCTCGACATGCGCGCGCCCGCGGACACGTCGCGTGAGGCACGCACCCCGTTTCGGGTGTTCAGTGATGAACTCCTGCGAGAGCTGACCCGCACCCACGAGGTGGGCGAGCGCACGTTCCTCTTTGTCGCTCGACGTGGTATTGCACCCGTCACGGTTTGCGGTGACTGTGGCGAACGCGTATCGTGCCTCTCCTGCGGCGCGCCGGTCGTCCTGCACCACGGCGCTATCGAGAACGTGTTCGTGTGCCACGCGTGCGGCGCACTGCGCTCGGCGAGTGAGCGCTGCAGCCACTGCACCTCGTGGAAACTGGTAACATTGGGTATCGGCATCCAGCTCGTTGAGCGCGAGTTGGCTCGCGTGCTCCCGAAGGTGCCACGTTTGATATTCGACCGCGAGCACATCTCGACCCACCGGAAAGCAGAGCGACTCGCGGGCGAGTTTGCAGCAACGCCGGGTGCGGTCCTCCTCGGGACCGAGATGGCGCTCACCTACCTGCCCCGGGTTTCGTTCTCTGCGATCGTATCGCTCGATTCGCTGTTGTCGGTCCCTGAGTGGAACATGTATGAACGCATCTTTTCTATCGTTGCGCGCACCCAAGAGCGCACCGATCGTGGCGTCCTCATCCAGACCCGCAAGCCCGACGATGACATTCTGACCCTTGCCAAACGTGGCTCGCTGGGTGACTTTTACCGCAGCGAACTTGCCGACCGTGCTCGCTACCAGTACCCGCCGCACGCGACCTTCATCAAGGTCACGACCGAGGGTGCGTCTGAAGCGACCAGGCGCACGATGGAAGAGCTTGGAAGTGCACTCGCGCCCTGGGGGTTTGCCGAGATGCCGCAGACGCGCGCTCGCGCGGGCGGCTCGACCCTGCGCCAGGGATTCATGAAGCTTACGAAAGGATTTGAGGGGTCGCCGCGCCGGAGGCGCGGCGACCCCCTACCTCGCAAACGTCCCGAGTGGCCTATTCCTGAGGTTGTCGCCATCCTGCGCTCGTTCGGTTCCACCATCCGTGTCGAGGTCGACCCTGATAAGATCCTCTAACCGAGAACTGCGTTGGCCATTGCGTTTTCCTGCCTGGTGTGGTCTGATACATCCCATGACCTCCATCGTACAAGAAGGTGATCCGGTCCTGCGCCAAGAAGCGGCCGAGGTCGCACCTGAGGAATTCGGCACCGTTCCCCTCATCACGACCATTGCGAACATGCGTGATGCTCTCGCGCGTGAAGAGGACGGTGCCGCTCTCGCTGCCCCGCAGATAGGCGTGTCAAAGCGCATCTTCGTTATCGCTGAGCGTGTGTTCGGCCCAGAGAATGCGGAGTTTGGCAGCACCGACCCACACTTCGTCTTCATCAATCCCCGAATCATCAAGCTCTCGAAGAAGAAAGAAGAGATGGATGAAGGATGTCTCTCTGTGCGCGGCACGTACGGTGTCGTGGCACGAGCGAACCGCGCAACCATCGAAGCGTACGACGAGTACGGGAAAAAGTTCACTCGCGGAGCCGGCGGCCTGCTCGCACAGGTCTTCCAGCACGAGTGCGACCACCTCGCGGGTACGCTCTTCACCGACAAGGCACTCCGCACATGGGAGGCGGAGTACCCTCACGCTCACTAACGTATCATGAGCTTCAAACCGGCAGACCACCCCTTCGTCTTTTTCGGAACACCCGAGTTCGCGAACATCGTGCTCGATGAGCTTGAGGCGGCCGGTCTCCTTCCCACGCTTATCGTGACCCAGCCCGACCGCCCCCGCGGTCGAGGTCGCGAGCTTTCACCGCCACCCGCAAAAGTCTGGGGCGAGGAGCGCGGCATCGACGTGCTCCAACCCGAGAACCTCCGCGACGACCCTGCGCTCGACATCCTACTCAACTCCGAGTGGAGCTACTTTGTGGTCGCGGCATTTGGCATGCTCATCCCAAAAACTATCCTCGATCTACCACAGCAGGGCACGCTCAACGTCCATCCCTCGCTTCTCCCGAAGTACCGGGGTGCCACGCCGGTGCAGTCTCAGATACTCGCGGATGACCCTGATTGCGGCGTGTCCATCATCCTCCTCGATGAGGAAATGGACCACGGCCCCGTGATCGCGGCCGCATCTATCACTCCTGAAGAGTGGCCGCTCCTCGCGAGCACGCTCAACGACATCCTCTGGCACGCCGGAGGTGAGCTACTAGCTGAGACCATTCCCGCGTGGCTCGAAGGTGCCATCACACCCGAAGAGCAAGCACACGAACGAGCGACGTTCACCAAGAAATTGAAAAAGGAGGACGGCGAGCTTTCGCTCATGCCATCGAGTGACCCCGCTGAAGAGCGAATGAAGTTCCTCAAGTTCTGCGCGTTCGACCCATGGCCGGGGACGCACTTCATTGATACGAAAGCAGGACGAGTAAAGATCACCGAGGCACACCTGCAGGACGGTATCTTCGTGCCCGATACGGTCATCCCCGAAGGGAGAGAGCGTATGCCGTATTACATACTTCGGTCATTGTAGGAGCAAGACCATCCACACACCACAGGCCACGTACTCAAGAGAGTTACGATGAAAAGGTTTTGATCATTTGAGCAGCAATTTTGATCTTCCACAGCTCGCGAACACCTTCTGGGACAGCATCAATAGTGAGTTTTCCTTGGTTGGACTCATCTCCCTTGCGATGCACAACAGACCTCTTTGCCGATTCAAGTCTCTGTTCCAGTTCCGTTATTCCCTCGTATGCATACGTGATCGCGTCATCCTTTAGTGGAGCAATCTCTTCAGAGGACGCTTTGTCGAGCAGGCTGAGTGCATGCGTTACGCTTTCGTCTATGGACAAGCGCTCGACAGACGCGAGAATGCTATCTGCCCGCTCCAGCTCACGATCTTCTATTCGTCTCCGGCTATCTACAGGTGAGTGTGATCCCTTAGCACGATATTCCTGGAGCATCTCGAGTGCCACCTTCACGACATACAACTGTTGTAGTGGGGCGGGTACGTTCTCGACGCTATCTACGCGTTTGTTGTTAGTGGGGTCATTCGGGGGATAGTCAGACATGATCTGAACAAGCCGAGCGTCGACGTTCCCTATACCCTGCTTTGAAAGCTCCCGGGCTTGTTGTCTCAGGTCGCGCAGGATATCACCATCTGACCGAGCGAGTATATTCAATACGTGCGAAACCCCCCTGTTCTCGGCGAACTCATCCACGTCACTCTCGAGCGCCTCGGCTTCTTTTCTGATGTCCTCAGGTCCTCGCTCAGGTTGAGGATCGGGCCTAGATCCGTCTTCAAATCCCATACTACCCCTCCCTTAGCGACTCCTTTGCTTCCATGCCACCCTTGCGTATCGCGTCTTCGCGCTTCTCCTTCGCGCGGCGTAGCTCTTGCTGAAGCTCGTCCTTCACTTTGTCGACCGCCGCTTCGAAAGATTCTTCAGTGGCACGCGCGTGGTAGAGCGTGCCGTCCGCTTCGAGGTTTGCTTTCACCTGAAAGACCGCGCCTTTCTCTTGTGCGTGATCATCGGTGAACTCAACATCGCATATTGCTGCCGTATCGTCCTTGAGCAACTTCGCGCAATCGAGCATCCGCTTTTCAGCATACTCCTTCAGTTCGTCCCCGACCTCAACGTGAATACCCTTGTAGGTGATGTTCATGATGGTGTACTTATGCTTATCATCTTACCCGACGAGCGGTGTCCCGTGAGAATGCGCACCGCGCCCAGACTCACCCCAAACCGCTCGGCAAGCAGGGTGCGTACGCGCGTGTTCGCCTGGTTGCCCTGCGCCGGCTCTCTCACACGCACCAGGAGCTCGCCGTCTTTCCCTTCTTCGATCCGCTCCCGACGTGCATCCGGTGTGACGCGAACACGCACGTACATACTACTCGCCTCCGCTCTCAGCCCCTGCGCCGCTGTCGCCTTCCTCAGGTGTATGTGTCTCGCCCGAGGAGACGTAGTGTTGGGCAAGGTAGCTGATGATGTCGTTCGACTCGTACATCTCGGTTCCCGTCTCACTATCAACGAGGTACGGAACCTGGCGCTTCCCCCCACGCTCAATAAGCTCGGCAACGACCGCTTCATCGGCGATGTTCTTCTCGTTAAAGGATATGTCGTTCTCCTCAGTGAACGCCCGAACCTTCTCACAGAAGGGACAACCAGTCTTCATATAAAGGGTGAGCATAGGCAACAATGATTACCCTGATAAACGGGTGAGTACCCACCACAGGGTGCCGAAGACGAGTGCGTACCCCAGCCCCTGCAGCAGAAACGCCCACTTCATATGCCTATTGTACTCCTCATTCCCTGCGGTTGCGAATTCGGCCTGAATTCAGTACACTTGCTTGCACGTCGCTCGACACAGTGGCGTAGTGTTGCCTTGCGGCACATTCAGATTCCGCACGTAGCAGAGCGGTAGAGTGAGAAAGCCTGGGACGCTTTCGCAAGACCTTTTGAGGCATTTCTGGAGTGATGCGAACAGAAATATCCAAAAGGTGTACAGCTTCTGTAAGAAGGTCGGCTGTTTAGCAGACTGCTCTCCTCATGGATCAGTCTTGCATGACTACACGTTGCTTCACAACACAATAGATTCCGCCGTAGCTCAGCGGTAGAGCAGTCGGCTGTTAACCGATTGGTCGTAGGTTCGAATCCTACCGGCGGAGCTAGTCAGCAAGATCCCCGAAGAGGGGATCTTGTGTTACATGATTTAAGAGGAGGGCAGTGCGCAGTGATTCGAATCGTGATTCGAAATACGAAGAGGGAAATGGATTTTGATACCAAATGCTAATAAAAATCATCTTCATCCTCCTCTTCTTTTTCTTGTATCTTAACCCA
>CAYWKE010000024.1:0-1850 GCA_964459075.1 uncultured Candidatus Saccharibacteria bacterium
ACCTGCCTCTATCCGGACGGCCCGCCGGCGTCTCTGGCGCACGGGCTCGTTGGGACCCCGAATACAGGTCCCTGGCAGTTCGGCGGTGCATTCTGCACGAGCCGCGAGGACACGATCCTCGCTCAGCCCGTGCTGGGGAACGAATCGCTCTTGTTCGTCCACCTCGGTGGGCGCAACATCTCAATGAAACCGTGGATCATCGCCGGGCCGATCCACGAGATGGGGGAGCCCATTCCACATCCGTCGACGGCTCGGGCGGTACGTGTCGAGCTTCCCAACTTCTTCACCGTCGAGGAGCGCCGCATACTCGGGGTAACGAACAACTGGGTCGTGGACAAGTCGTCAACCTGCTACGCCGTGTTCATCGACCCGCGGCAAGAAGCAGATGGTGTCCAATTCCATCTGCACGCTGTCCCGAAGAAGGATCTGCAGTGAGTCTGTTCTTTCGTCGAGGGCCACCTGGTAATTTCACCACGGTGGCCCTTTTTGTGTTATCCAGCGATCTGTGGAGGGAGGTCGTCGGGAAGATCCTCTCGATCGACATTGAATGTCGCCAGCATGATGTTGAGGAGCGCGTAGACTGACACCATGATGACCATGCCGATGATACCCCAGAGGAGATGTGCCTTGCCCTCATTACGCGACTGGTCAGAGCCAGCCCCAATGACGAGCGAGAGCGCTCCCCACATGAAGAGGAAGAGCGCTGCAGCGAATAGGAGCGCGAGGATGGGATTGATGATCGTCGCGTTCACTGCCGCGACGAATGTGGCCGCTGCTTCCATACTATCTCGCTCTTGCTATCATATGAGGCCATCCACGGTCGGTGGTGCGTTCACATCGGCGTCGGGGTCGACGTTGAATATCTGCTGCAGCAGCGCTATGAGCCCCCAGACCGTGAACACAACAAACAGCCCAATGACCCCCCAGATGATGACCTGCTTCCCTTGCGCTCGTGCTGTCTCATCACCGGCACGGAATATCATGAGCGCAATGCCCCAGAAGAGCGCCAAGAGGGCGAGTGTGACCACGAGACCCAACAGCACGTCGACCAATGTAAGTCCTTCGAAAGCGAACTGTCGAAAGTAGCGGAAATCTGGGTCGTCGTCTGCAAAAACTTTGGGTGGTGTGTACAGGACTAGAGCAGAACTCACGAACGAGATCCTAAAAAAATATGCTCCGATTCTTCTTATCGAGACGGCTTTAATCATTTCTTAACATGCATGGTAGATACACTACGGACCGCCGGGGCTGAATGTTGGGGGCGGAGGACCTCCCAGGTCATCACCACCGGGACCACCAGCACCTCCAAGATCATCAGCACCTCCGCCTCCAATCAGATCGTCAGCTCCACCACCCCCGCCTCCACCTCCACCCCCGCCTCCACCTCCAAGACCATCATCAGCCCGTCCACCAATCGTCGGCACCTCCTGCTCATCGCCAACATCACCAGCCAAGAATATCTGCGTCACAAGCTGCACGAGACCCCACACTGCTACAATGAAGAAGAGTGCGACGATGCCCCAGATCATGATGTTGCGTCCACGCTGACGCGCGTCTTCATCACCTGCGTTGAGGATGAAGACCGCAAGTCCCCAGAAGAACGCGAGGAGCGCGAGGGTGACCACGACGCCGATGAGGATATCGAGCAGGTCGCGGGTTTGTAGAGCCCCCTGATCAAGGTATTCAAGGTTGGGGTTTACATCTGCGAAGGTGACGAGGGGTACGGTCAGTGTGAGACCCAGAGTTGCGAGAGATTTGAACATACTACTGCAGCATAACGAGATTACTGATCACCCATCAGCCCGTCCACCAATCGTCGGCACCTCCTGCTCATCGCCAACATCACCAGC
>CAYWKE010000024.1:1950-12438 GCA_964459075.1 uncultured Candidatus Saccharibacteria bacterium
CATCAGCCCGTCCACCAATCGTCGGCACCTCCTGCTCATCGCCAACATCACCAGCCAAGAATATCTGCGTCACAAGCTGCACGAGACCCCACACTGCTACAATGAAGAAGAGTGCGACGATGCCCCAGATCATGATGTTGCGTCCACGCTGACGCGCGTCTTCATCACCTGCGTTGAGGATGAAGACCGCAAGTCCCCAGAAGAACGCGAGGAGCGCGAGGGTGACCACGACGCCGATGAGGATATCGAGCAGGTCGCGGGTTTGTAGAGCCCCCTGATCAAGGTATTCAAGGTTGGGGTTTACATCTGCGAAGGTGACGAGGGGTACGGTCAGTGTGAGACCCAGAGTTGCGAGAGATTTGAACATAAATAGTAATGAATAGTAAGTAACAGAGTAATGATACACCAATGTCAGAGCATGATGTAGACTTTTCCACACACCCCCGTACTAGCCACTATATGTAGTAGCTTGTGAGCCAACCCACACCTACTCGGGGTCTTCAAAAGGAATTCGGGGCGTATTTGGAGTATCGTCTGCGGCATCACCAAGGCCGGTAAGCTGCTGAAGTAGGGTCACGAGCCCCCACACAGCGAATATGAAAAATAACCCAATGATGCCCCAGATCATGACCTGTTTTCCCTTCTCTCGTTCGGTCTCATCGCCAGCGAAGAAGATGAGCTTTGCGAGGCCCCAAAAGAACGCCAGGAGCGCGAACGTGACAGCGACACCGATGAGAATATCAACAAGGTCGCGAGTTTGGACCGCTCCTGATCTGAGGTACTCAAGTGAGGGATCCTCGTCTGCGTGAGCAACTGATGCCAGTAGTGCGAACGAAGCGCACACAGTAGTGCCCCCTCGCGCACCAGACATAAACCGTACCAGTAACCGGTGGAGTTCTCGGGTATTGTGCGGGAACAATGTGATGAATTGACGCAACATCGTAATGCTTGAGATCACCTGGTCACGTACTACTACTATCAGACACGCTGGGAATCATATGTTAACTGTTGGTGGTAGACCACCAGGCCCACCCGAAGGTAGTCCTGGTAGTGGAGCTGGTTGAGCAGGATCTGGAGCAGGCGCATTCGGACCTAGGGCAGGTGCACCACCTCCCGTAGCAGGTGTCGCTTCAAACTCATCTGGCGTATCGAGGCCGGGTGCAGCGTAGGTCTCATCGCCATCAACGCTGAACGCTGCGCGCAGTACTGCAACAATGCCCCACACTGAAAACAGTACGAACAGGGCCACAACCCCCCAGATCATCAGCGCTCGACCGTTCTGACGGGCTGTATCGTCCCCGGCGCGAAAGATGAACACCGCGACACCCCACAGAAACAGGAGGAGCGCAAGTGCGGTCACGAACGTAAGCAGGATATTCACGACCGACGCAGACTCTGCGACACCTGTCTCAAAGTAGCCAAAGTCCTGAGCAGCAACAGAGCTCGGTGTGCATATAAGAAGGGCAAGTACACAGAGCAAAACGGTACGCATATACGTATACGTATGGTAGCATCACTCGCTCTTGTGTGCATCGAGAAATCCACACGAAACAAGCCCCCGTTCGGGGGCTTGTTTCGTGCAGTGAAGTTGCTGATCTACGGAGCTGGTGGAACACCACCACCTCCGCCTCCACCACCGCCGCCTGCGCCACCAACAGCGCCACCAGCGAGCGGTGCGACACCAGGAGTGAATTCGTTGGTCTCTTGTGCGTCAACACCAAAGACCTGTTGCAAGAGCGCAACGAGACCCCAGACCGTGACGATAAAGAAGAGCGCAACGACGCCCCAAATCATGATGCTTCGGCCCTTTGCACGAGCTTCCTCGTCCCCAGCGTTGAGAACAAAGATAGCCAGTCCCCAGAAGAAGAAGAGGACAGCAAGGGTAATGACCAGCGGGAGCAACAGGTTGAGGATGTTCTGGATCGCGTCAACGAGACCAGTGATGTAGTCGGCCTCGAAAGCCGCGTCACCACCCCCAGCAAGCGCTACCGCAGGTGCAAAGACCGCAAGCGTTGAGAGCAAATGCTTCATAGGAAGAATGCTAAACAATTAGTGTGAATAATCTACAGTAATGTGTGGTGTGTTACACCGAGGGTTCAAAGCGGTTCGACCAGCTTCGATACACTGATCATAGCCCAAGAGAGTGTGCGCAAGTAGTTGGGTCTGTGGATAATCTAGCAAGCTGAGACAGCTCCGTCTGGGGTAGTGTTGAGCTGCGTTGGGGGACACGTGATGTCCGGATCACTTCCAAAGGCCGTGAGCAAGACTGAGACGATGCCCCACAGTGAGACCGAGACAAACAGCGCGATAATGCCCCATACCATGAGCGCCCGACCGCGCTTGCGCCCGTCTTCACTGTTCATCTCAAAAAGGAAGCGTGCTACCCCGAACCCGAAGAGGAGCAGTGCGATGCCGAGTGCGAGTGGAAAGAGGGTCGCGGTGAACCCAGCGAACTCATCAATGATGCTCTGTATGGTCGTTGCCGCATTCACCGTACCCGGGAGTGCGGGAAGGAGTACGACGATCAACATGCGAACAAGTTGCTTGCTCATAGCACACCAAAGTTGTTAAGGCCAAACGTGATCTGGATGATCTGAACAAATCCCCACAGGGCTACGGTAACGGTAAGCGCTACAATGCCCCAGAAGAGCATGCGCTTACCCACTCGTGCACGTTCCTCATTGCCCGCATTCAGAATGAGCACCGAAGCGCCCGCCAATACAGCGAGTACCATGAACGCGAGCAGAATGGCGAAGGTGCTCTCGATGATGCCAATGACAATGGCTATGATGTCGGCGAGGGTCATGCTTAATCAGGAACCGCGGTGCGTATCTCATCGACTGTTCCCTCGATCGCGAAGGACAGTGCCTGTGCACCAAGGACCAACAAGGCACCAATGAGGGTCCAGAGAAACACTTTGCGTGCGGTCTGGAGCTCTTGGGGTTTACCCTGAGCTTGAATAAAGAGAAACCCACAGTACACAAGCATCAGCACGAGAAACGGAAACGCGATGAGAATAATGGCCTCCAGAACCAAATTCAAAAACTGAACTAGCGTGTCTGCCTCAATGGGATTACAGAGCTCCTGCGTAGGGTCACAATCATCGGCCAGTAGAACCAGCGGAGTAATTGCCGCTATCACCAGCAAGACAGCACTGCTCACATCTCGTATGCGTTTCATTGTCCCATGTTCGTTAACTCTCGCTCCGCTTCCAGAACAGCTTGAGATATTGAGAGTCGAGCGGATTGCACAGATTCTACCATGCCCAGGAACGAACGGTAGCTGTAGAACGGGCTCGGGTCGAGCCAGGTGCGGCTGATGATCGATGAGTCGTACGAGGTACTCCAATATATCGTGCTCTGCGGCTTCCTGAGCTCACTTTTGAGAATGGGCGCGCGTCCGGTCGCTTCGCCCAGTTGCGCTTGAATATCAGCACCTGCTAGGCGGTACGCAACCGAGAGTGCTCCATTGCGATTGTCACTTGCCAACGGAACCGCGAGCCCGGTGATGCGCGCGTACGTAGTTCTCCTGTCGGTGCCGCGCGGCTGAGGCATGAGCGCAACGTCAAAATTGAGTGTTGGATTGAGTTCCTCGATAGTATTCTTTTCGGTCAGGTAGCCAAAGTAGAGCGCTAGGTCGTTCGCAATGAACACGTCCCTGTCCTCAGGCCGAGCTCGATCCCACGAGAAGACGCGACGCGTCGGGTCCGAGAAGTCAGTGTAGAAGCGCAGTGCGGCATATGCTGGTGGCTCGTCAGCACCAGGTGGTTTGTAGCGCAAGCGTCCTTCAAATTTACCGTTTTGAAGCTTGGTGATGGGTACACCTACCTGCAGGAGTAAGGTTGAAATGATCTCCTTACTGTTGCGCACGTTGCGCATCTCACCGAACGCCACCGTACTCTTGGTGATGGTCTGTGCGTCATCGATGTCGTTCAGACGCTCGGTGAGGGCGGGAAGCTCGTCCCAGTACACTGGCGGCTCCACCAAGCCGGCATTGGCGAACATATCGCGATTCCAGTACATGACCATTGGATCGACCGAGAGCGGTATCGCCCAAATACCTTGTTCATCAGTGAATATCTCAGCGATCTCGATAAAGTTGTTTCGGAACGTCTGCTCAGGGTAGAACTCGTACGCGAGCCGGAAGAGCTTGTCTCGGAACAGGACCAGCGTACCCTGGTCGACCATGACCAGGTCAGGCGGGGAGCCAGCTGCGATCGCCTCAAGGAGTGCGTTGTAAAAATCCGTTCGCGTGAACGCTACGTACTCGACGTGCTCCAACTCCTCACGATCGAGCACACGTTTCATGATGTCTGCTGGGAAGTAGCCCCAGATGGTGACGTCGCGAATGACCACACCCTGATCATCAGTACGGGCTGCGGGGCGGTCGAGTGAGAATGCAATGACCGCTATAACGCCGATCCCCAGAAAGAGGGCTACGAGAATGTACTGGAAAATGTCGCGGTTGTTGAGGTCCATACTAGTGTTTGGTGCAGAGAAGACCCCAGTGATGATCGCCAGACGCACTGAACGGCTCGCAGGTTAGACCTGCGGCCTTGGCGTACTCTTCTGCATGCTCACTACTCACCACGTGCTCCTGCTGGGGTCCCATACCTCCAAATGAATCGGTCCAATCAATGATAAGTAGGCGACCGCCGGGCCTGAGGATGCGCGCCGCCTCACTCACCACCGTATCGGCGTGCTCAGCTTGGAAGAGGACGTTCACCAGCAACGCCGTGTCCACTTGTGATTGTGAGAGGTGCGAACCCCCGGGACGCTCTAGGTCGCCATGGATGAACTCGATGTGTTCACGCTTCTCTGCGTCAAGCGATCGTGCTTTGGTGAGGAGCTCGTCCTGAATGTCTATCGCGTAGACCTTCCCCGTATCTCCCACACGGTCTGCGGCAGCAGTGGTGAAGTAGCCGGCACCGCACCCAAGGTCAGCTACCGTCTCACCGTACGACAGCTTGAGCGTATCCAGAATATGCTCGGGGTTCGCGAACGCCATTATGAGTATTGTAGCGCAACATGACTCGCGAGAATGCTGCCGCGTGTGGAGAACACCAGACGCGCAGGCGACTTTACTAGAGGCAGATGAGCGCAGCGATCGCATCTCCCGCGCGCAACTTCATGATACGCACCCCTTGGGTGGAGCGACCGAGCGAGGGTATCTCATCCACCCCACACCGAATGACCTGGCTTTTCTTTGAGATGACGACAAGTTCCTCGTACTCAGGAGTTATGAGGCGCGATGCGATAATAGTGCCTGTTTTTACCGTGACCGCCGCAGCCTTGATGCCCGACCCGCCACGCTTTTGTATTTTGAAGTCGGCAAGTGTGGTCTGCTTCCCGTACCCCTGCTCTGAGAGCACCATGAGTTTGAGCTCCTTGTCGCTCTGCTCTGTGCGTTGCACGGCCATCGAGACCACTACATCGCCCTTACCGAGCTTCATGGCACGCACACCACCGGCCGCTCGGCCCATCTCGCGAATGTCCCCCTCCTTGAAGCGAATGGCTTGACCCTTCTTGCTTGTGAGAATGACCGTGTGCCCCGTGTCGACGAACCACACGTCAATGAGCGCATCTCCGGGTGCGAGCTTGATCGCAATGAGCCCCGAGCGTCGCACATCGTGGAAATCCTTGGCCTTCACCTTCTTTGCCACACCTTCACGCGTGACAAGCATCATCGAGCCCGCACTATCCTTGACCGCCTTGCTCATGGCAACCACGCTCGTGACGTGCTCGTCTGCGGTAAGCGGTAAGAAGTTCATGACCGACTTCCCCTTCGTGGCACGCTTCCCTTCCGGCACATCGTACATCTTTATCTGGTAGGCCTTGCCGAGGTTGGTGAAGAAGAGAAGGTCGTCGTGCGTTGACGCGGTCAAAAAGAGCGTCACAAAATCCTCATCCTTGGTGTTGAGGTCGACGACCCCCAGACCACCTCGCTTCTGTTTCTTGTACTCGTTGGGGTTGGTGCGCTTGATGTAGCCACCCTTAGTGAGCACGAGCACACTCTCCTCCTCGGGAATGAGGTCCTCCATGGTCATGTTCTTGACGCCGCCTTTCACGAGCTTGGTGCGACGCTCATCGCCGTGCTTCTCGGCCACCTCTTTCATTTCTTTCTTGATGAGGGTCTCCATTTTGCGCTCAGAACCCAACAGCTCTTTGAGCCACTTGATGAGCGCCTGCACCTCCTTAAGCTCGTCTTCGATCTTCTTTCGCTCGAGCCCAGCAAGCTTCTGGAGACGCATTTCAAGGATGGCGGTCGCCTGGCGGTCAGAGAACGAGAACTTCTTCATGAGGCCCGCGTGCGCCTCAGGGACATCCTTGCTCGCACGAATGAGCTTGATGATGGCGTCAATGTGGTCGAGCGCCTTCTTGAGCCCGAGGAGTATGTGCTCGCGATCCTCTGCCTTCTTCAGGTCGAACTCGCAGCGCCTACGCACCACCTCCTTGCGATGCTTGATGAACTCCTCGAGGATGGCCTTGAGGGAGAGGGTTTGCGGCACCCCATCGACGAGCGCGACCATGTTGACGTGGAACGTATCCTCGAGCTGCGTGTGCTTATAGAGGTAGTTGAGTACCTTCTGCGGTTGTGCACTACTCTTCAGCTCAACCACGACCCGGATGTCCTTGGTCGATTCATCACGGAGGTCACGAATACCCTCGATCTTCTTGTCGCGCACGAGGTCGGCGATCTTGGTGATCATGTCCGCCTTGTTGACGCGATACGGAATGGACGAGATGACGATGGAGAAGTTCCCCTTCTTGTCCTCGACGATCTCCGCCTCGCCACGCACCACAATCCCGCCTTTGCCGGTCGCGTAGGCGTGCTGGATGTCTTTCTTGTTGAACATCACCGCGCCCAGGGGAAAATCAGGGCCCTGGACGAACTCCATCAGATCCTCGGTGGTCGCTTTCTTATGATCGATGAGGTGGACCGTGGCATCAATGAGCTCTCGGAGGTTGTGAGGCGGGATATTCGTTGCCATGCCGACCGCGATACCAAGCGTACCGTTCACGAGCAGGTTGGGTGCCGCAGCGGGGAGCACCTCGGGCTCTTTGCGGGTGCCGTCGTAATTGTCGCGCCAGTTGACGGTCTGCTTCTCAATGTCGCGCAAGAGCTCAGCAGAAACCGATGCCATCTTTGCTTCCGTGTAGCGCATCGCGGCGGGAGAATCGCCATCAATGGAACCGAAGTTCCCCTGTCCCATGACGAGTGGGTAACGTGTCGTGAAATCCTGTGCAAGTTTTGCCAGCGCATCATAGACCGCCGTGTCGCCGTGAGGATGGTACTTACCCAAGACGTCTCCCACGATAGCCGCAGATTTGCGGAACTTTGCGCCCGACGAGAGGCCCATCTGGTGCATCGTGAAGAGAATGCGGCGGTGAACGGGCTTCAGCCCATCGCGCACATCGGGCAGCGCGCGTGCGGTGATGACCGACATCGCGTAATCAAGATACGCACGACGCATCTCCTCAGAGATGCTCTGTGGGATCACTGATGTTGAAAGTGGCGCCTTATCATCAGGCGCTCCACCGCTTTCTGGGGAGTGTTGCTTCTTCGCCATATATTAGGGGTGGATGATACCACGCAAGTAGGTTGCGTGCACCTTGCCTACTGCGCTTCGCGCTGTTGTCGTGCTTGCTCTTCAACGTAGGCCTGGTAGGCCGCATCGCGCTGGAGCTGCGCGGGTTGCGTCGACACCTCAAGACCGCTGGTCACACTGGTGCGTGCCGACTCAACCGCGTCACGCGCGGCGGCGGTGGTGAGCGAAAGGTCGTCAAGGCGCGCCGACATCGAGACCATCCAGACGAGTGCTATGACCCCCGTGATAGCGGCAGCGCTCCCGAATGCTATCGCACGACGGTGGTGCTCTGGTTTTTGCTTCAATCGTTCGATGTGGTGTCTCATGTATCCCCGATTATGGTCTCCATTGTACGCTTCTATCGCAGCGCAGCAAGAGTACGCGCGTGCATAGCGCACTTCCTCTCCTACACTGACAGTACAACGACCGAGCCGGTCATCAGCTCAACATCTTTCTTTTTGACGGTGAGCTTCTCCTGGGGCTTCACACCTTCACTTCCCTCTTCGCTGAGGTAGTGTTTGAGCGCATCGTTCTCCCCGACGCCGCTCCAGTGCATGGGAATGATGAGCTTGGGTTCTAGTTTGACCGCGAGCTTATGTGCTTCGGCAGCATCGAGGACACCCTTACCACCAACAGGTAGGAACAGGATGTCGATGTCGTCCGCCACTTCCTTCAGCTCTTGCGGGAGGTCGGGCGAACTGAGCGCACCAAGGAAACAGAGCTTCATACCCTCGAACTTGAGGATGTAGACGGTGTTGATGCGACGCTCCATGCCTTTTTCTAGCCCGTAGAACGAATCGGTTGGGTAGCCGCGCGCGAACACACCAGACACCTCGTATTCACCCGGACCATTGATGACGACCGGCTCACGCTCTCCAAGCGCTGCCTGCTCGGGGCCGTTCATGTCAGGGTGCTTGAGTGAGACAAATGCTAAGTCGGCACCGAACTTCGCCGGCTTGAGTGTCGAATCCTTTGAAATAGGGTCAAAGGCGAGGGTAAGATCTCCGAACGTGATCCTGAAGCACTGCCCGCCGTGGTGTGTGATGACCATAGTGAGTGAGAGTATAGCACACTGGATCGAATGGTTTGAAATGTGCCAACATCATTCATCTTATCCATCGATTCACACTGAACGAGCACATCGGCTGCCTCCAAATTGGAAATTTTTATGTGTGCTTGGATAAGACCTTGACAAGTTTATTATTTAGTGTACATTGGTGCCGAAGCTGGCAGTGTTCAGAAAAAAGTATCGGGATGGAGAAACCGCCCGAACTGCGGGACGAGACTTAAGCCACCTCGTTCCATCTGACCTTCTCCCGCTTTTTGCTTGGCATGCAGAGCAAAAAAACCGGTGAGAGCCGCCAGCCCCGGGCGGTGGCGCACGAAGCACTTTTGGAGGGTCGGGAGGTATCGAACAGTTTTCCCGGTCTTTACATAAGGTTCGCTTTGTGCGCCACGCCTGCCCCGCTCTTTCATCCCGCCCACCAGGCGGGATATTGCTTTACACCTTTTCGGGGAAGACTATTTCTAACCGTTGCAACCGTGTTCATTATGTGCTTTACTAGCACCTAAGCGCTTTGCGTGCGTGTGTTTTTTACAACGCGCGTCGGGTAACCCTCAGGAGAAGCTCACATGACGCCCCGGTCACGCCGGCGGCACTGTGGAAAGCGACCTGAGTCCCGGCCCGCATTCACACCACAAGCTGCGCGTAGTTTTATGAGCACTGCTACGCTTGAAGCTGACGCAACGACTGTCCTGGGTGCAGCGACCGACGATACCGAGTCGACCGACACCGAAACAGTCACCACAATAGAAGCCCAGAAGGACGATACACAGAAACAGGACCTGACCCCGATGCAGGCCGCTTTTGAGGTGGTGAAGACACCACCCCAAGCAGGTGACCTCGTCGAAGGTCCGGTCATCTCTATTGGTGCGAGCAAGCTCTTCATCGACTTTCCTCCCTTTGGGACCGGTATCATCTACGGTCGCGAGTTCATGAACGTTGCCGACATCCTCCGCAAGGTGAACGTGGGTGACCTTGTCACCGCGAAGGTGGTTGAAGCCGAGAACAAAGAGGGGTACGTCGAGCTCTCCCTCCAGGAAGCTCGTCAGGCCATCATCTGGAGCGAAGCTGAAGAAGCAATCAACAACAAGACCATCTTTGAACTCCCCGTTCGCGAGGCGAACAAAGGAGGCCTCATCCTGGAGTGGCAAGGGATCTCAGGTTTCCTTCCTGCGAGCCAGCTCAAGCCGGAGCACTATCCGCGTGTTGAGGATGGCAGCAAGGACAAGATCCTCGAGGAGTTGCGCGCACTCATCGGCGAGCGCATTTCAGTCGTTATCATCACCGCTGATCCCAAGGAGGGCAAGCTGATCTTCTCTGAGAAAAGTCCTGAGCAAGCTAAGGAAAAAGAGACCCGAGTGGACGGCTACAGTGTGGGTGACGTCCTTGAGGGTGAGATCACCGGCGCAGTTGATTTCGGCGTCTTTGTGAAGGTAGAGGAGGGCCTCGAGGGCCTCGTGCACATCTCCGAGCTCGACTGGGGTCTCGTTGAAGATCCCCGCAAGCTTTTCACCGTGGGAGACCAGGTGAAGGTCAAGGTCATAGAGGTTAAAGACGGTAAGATCTCACTTTCTATCAAGGCACTGAAGGAGAACCCGTGGCACGAAGCGGCGAAACGATTCGCGAAGGGTGACACCGTCGACGCGGTCATCATCAAGTACAACAAGCACGGAGCGCTCGCCTCCATTCAAGAGGGTGTTGCTGGTCTCGTGCACATCTCTGAGTTCGAGAACCAGGACAAGCTTCGCGAAGCACTCTCCCTGGGCTCAAGCTACAAGTTCAAGATCACGCTCTTTGAGCCGAGCGAGCACCGCATGACCTTGAGCTACAAGCAAGC
>CAYWKE010000025.1:0-3210 GCA_964459075.1 uncultured Candidatus Saccharibacteria bacterium
GAGCACGACGCGAAGGGAATGTGCCTTGGGCGAGCATTTGCCGAAGGTCGTTCCACGCACTCCTCGCGGCTCTGGCAGGGAAAGAACGCCGTGCTGCTCCTCGCTGACTTTGCGAGTGAGCTTGATCGGGTAATGCGTGAGCGCTACCCGCACACGGCTCAGGAGCACTGGCACCCGACGCTCAACATCGGTGAGTTTCGCGGCGGACACGCACCGAATCAGGTGCCCGACCACGCTGAGATGGCCTTTGACGTGCGCTACACGAGCGCGAAAGAGCAACAGGACATCGCAACCCTCATCGAGGAGGTGGCTGGGCGGCACCCCGGGGTTACCTGGACCTTCGAGGCCATCGAGCCCTCGTGTCACCTCGATCCTGGCAACGGTCTTGCCGTGCGCTGGCGCGAGATAGCCGCCGAGCGCCACAGCATCGAGACGAAAGCGACCCGCTCCCACGGTTCTTCGGACGCGCGCCACTTCGCCCGCCACCACATCCCGACGCTCGTTGTAACACCTACAGGTGGTGGTGCGCACGGTGAGCATGAGTGGATCTCACTTCCCGACCTCGCACGCTACTACAATGTACTCGCAACGTGGGTGCTTGACGTAGCCAAGAAGTAGCGTTCCCCCTAGAGCACATGTGTGCTACCCTCAAGGTGTTATGAGTCGAAGGGTTTAGGGATTTGCGGTATATGAATGAGGAAGCGACCACATTTACGACACCAGCGGACGCGCTGGTGAATACCTTCACTGACAAGACCCTCACACTGCTGGGTGTCGATGGCACACGAGAGTTTCTCGGCAACACGATCTCTGAGTACCTGTTCGCGTTCGCGCTCTTCCTGGTGGCGCTGCTTCTCTTGAAGTTCGTGCAGATGGTGGTGCTTGCACAGCTCGATCGCATCGCGAAACACACCTCGACCGATCTCGACGACACGTTCGTCAAGATGGTGCGTTCGTTCAACCCGCCGTTCTACACATTTGTCGCTTTTTGGCTCGGCTTGCAGCCGTTGTCGATCTCGGGTATGGCCGACACTGCGGTCGACGCTATTCTCATCATCTGGATCGTCTACCAGGTCATCGTGGCAGTTGGCATCTTCATCGAGGACGTACTCTTTCACAAGCTTGCGAAAGACCAAGACCCAACGACGCAATCTGCTATGCGCCTCGTGGCCCGTCTCGCCAAAGGCGCGCTGTGGGGCTTTGGGCTCATTCTGTTGCTCTCGAACCTGGGTGTTGACGTGACCTCGTTGGTCGCTGGGGTGGGAATTGGAGGTGTTGCGATCGCCTTCGCGTTGCAGGGCATTTTGGGCGACCTCTTTGCTTCCTTCTCTATTTACTTCGACAAACCCTTCCTCGTGGGCGATTTTATCATTGTGGGGAGCGACATGGGCGTGGTGGAGCACATCGGGGTGAAGTCGACCCGTATCCGCTCACTCGCCGGCGAGGAGATCGTCATTTCCAACCAGGAGCTCACGACCGCGCGTGTGCACAACTATCGCGACATGCCTGAGCGGCGCATAACCTTCACGTTCGGCATTCTCTACGAAACGCCATCAGACAAGGTGAAGGCAGCGCCGGGTTGGGTGAAGGACATCATCGAAGGGGTAGCGGAAACACGCTTCGATCGGGCGCACTTCTTCAAGTTCGGCGACTCGTCCTTGGATTTTGAGGTGGTCTACTACGTCCTCACCGGCGACTACAACCAGTACATGGACATCCAGCAGGAGATCAACCAGAAGCTCTTCGACAAGCTGCAGAGTGAGAACGTGGGCTTTGCCTACCCCACACGAACGCTCTACCTTAACCAGGCGTCCTAGTGCCGGTTGAGCAAGGTGCGGCATAGTGCTATGCTTGCTGCACCAATTTGCGGGTATAGTTTAGTGGTAGAACACCTGCCTTCCAAGCAGGATACGGGAGTTCGATTCTCCCTACCCGCACAAAGCGCCCGTGCCGGAGCATGTCTCCGGTACGGTTGCGTTTTGTAGCGGGTAGGGAGAATCGAAAGACCAGTCCGGTACACAAGAACCGACCGGAGGAAGGTTGCTTGTCGGACTGGTCGGGGTCGAGGAGCTTAGATATTTTGGAGTCTGCAAGACGAACAAAATATCAAGCGAGGTGACCGATTCTCCCTACCCGCACCACCGACACAAATCGCCTGAGAAGGCGATTTTGTCGTTGTGGTGCGGAGTAGAGAAGGGTGCCCGCGTACCTTTCGTGGAAAGTCGAAGCCACGGAACATATCGCGAAGCGATGTGAGTGGCCGACCAAGAACGCGAGCTAGGACGGTGAGCGCAGCGGATCGTTCTAGCCGCGATTCTGGGTCGATTCTCCCTACCCGCACAATACGTTTCCTACTACTTCCCCATCTTCCAGAGCACCTCAAAGAAGCTGCGGTAGCTTGCGGCGACGTTGGTGTTGGTGAGGTACATGCTCGTGGGCGGCTCGGTGAAAAGATACGTGCCGAATGCGTCGGGGAATATCGCTATGTTCACACTTCCGGTGAATGCGTGCGGCAGCAAGCGCGTACTGAAGAGCTCTAGATCCATGGCGTGCAACTGCCCACGCTGGGGCTCAGAGCCTACGTAGCGCACGCGTATGTTGCGGGTGACGCGCTCGTAGGTGTGCTGGTGCATCGCACTTCCCATCGCGTCCCAGTAGCCGTCGTCAACGCCGCTGATGATGAGTATCTCACTCCCTTTCGGTGTGGCGCGTACCTGGGCGAGCTCACGCTCGACGAACTGCTGCCTGCCTTGGCTGACGATGATCTGATCGTGAAGTTGTGGGGTATGGAGCGTTGCGAGTGTGGAGACTGCTTGCGCGAGCTCGTCGCGTGTGGCGTCCAGTCGTTCGAGCAGACGCTCAGGTGGACGCGCGGTGAAGCGCGCACGCCGGTTGATGGTGGTCTTGTCGACGAGACCAAGCTCATCCAGGCGCTCGAGCGCGCGGTAGACGAGCTGGCCGTGCAAGCGTGCTTCCCGGGCGATAGCACCGCTGCCTGCTTGACCAATGCGCAAGAGGGCGAGGTACACGCTCGCCTCATTCCCGGTGAGGCCGCTTTGGGTGAGGGTGTGGAGCAGGGCATTCCTATCACGCCGTTGTGGTAACTGTTCCATACGTGGCTTAAACTAATAGTTTGCACTATCACACTTTTTTCACCACATTGTGATGACAATAGGTGCATTATGCCATATGCTTCAAGGAGGTCAACCT
>CAYWKE010000025.1:3310-12177 GCA_964459075.1 uncultured Candidatus Saccharibacteria bacterium
GTGAGCGAGAACTCCTCCGGCGTTTCATTCGCGCGGTAGAGCTTCACGATCTGCGGCCAGTAGCCAACCACCGCAATGAGGCCGTTGATGGCGTAGAGAAGGGCGAGGAGGGGAATCGGGTTCATATGGTGTCATTAGGTACGAATGATGTGTTGGTGCACGGATGTTACCATACCGTCTTTCAAACGCTCCGAATAAGCACGGTCTACCTCTGGTCAGTAAGTGCCACTACTAGTCTTTCTGAGCGACATATGCTCCTAGCCGATCAGAAAATTGCCTTACCACAAATTGCTCAAAATTTTCGTGCGCTGTGTCTGGTCGGGTAATGTAATCTTGGTAGAGCTGGTAGATTAACTCGCGCAACTGATTGTCTACGAAACGCCCAAAGAATTCGTGCGATCGGGTTTTGAGGTCACCCACTGAGTGAATACCTAACAATTCGCATTTCTTTTTGAAGCCCTCATCATCTGCCAGGAACTGATGAAATGTTCCTTCGGTGAGTTGCGAGAGAGTGTGCTCAAAATCGGCATACGTTTGTGGTCGCTCTCCTTTTTTTAGTACGTCATTGTAGGTGCGAATGAACTCCTCGCAGAGTAAACTAAAGTGCCCTTCCCCATAATCTTGCTTGAGTTGTACGCTTGCAAGGTCAGCAACGCGTTGCTTCTGCTCATCGGTTAGCTGGTGCGACAACTTTTCTACAATTGGATTGATAATGCCATGACAGAATTCGTGGTCTTGATTATCAGTATTATCAATATGGGACATGATGATCTGCTCACCGGGAAATGCTGAAAACGCTATCCCTGAATTCTTCGGATAGAGTGGGTCGGTCGGCACGAAGCTCACTCGTCTGATGTCTGTCGTTCTGGGATCCGGCCTAAAGAAATCGATTAGCGCCTCAATGCGTGCACGGATTTCTTCGACTTGTTCCAGGCGCAATTGCCTATCTTCCTGCACTTCTGCTTCGATCTGGTCCGCTAACGGACTAGCAGAGAAGAGCTGATCAAATGCTTCGAGTGTCTTTAAAAAGTGCTTGTACGCCACTTCCGGATGTGTGATGTGGGGTTTATATTTCGCAGCCATCGCGAGTACGTGTTCTGCCCGTTCCGGATGCTGGTAGGTGAGAGCGAGGTTGTAAAGTGTTTCCTCATCGGCACCTTGTTCATAGCACTGCCGTAATGCATCGGTGACCATTGAGGGAACGGGGTGCTCCGCGAAGTACTCGACAACTTCACGTGCCAGCGGGGTTCTCGTCTCGCCCCACGCGGGGTTGTGGGCTTTTAACATGAGCGAGAACAGTTGGGCGCCCCGCTCTTCTTGAACCAGTATCTCAGGAGTAGGAAGTACCTCAAACGTACGGTCTGGTGAACGCTCTGGTGAGATAGGAACCACCGGTGGTTTAAAGTCTTCCATACGAGGTGTGTTACCAGTTGTGCGGCATGTGCGGGCAGATTCAACGTATTACTTCAACTGTATATCAGTACAGGCGAGACCGCAAAGCTGCTTTAGCGCAACGTCTCAAATTTGCACTCCCCGCACTTTCCGCTACACTACTCTCCACACGCATTGCGAGGCTGCGCGGTTGCAAGGTTGTGGCGGGGTCATCCGCACACTAACTTTGTGGCCGTTGGGTCGAAGACCCAACGCGCGAAGTGCAGCCGCAAAGTTTGTGTGCGGGATTAGTTTAGTGGCAGAATGCGACCTTCCCAAGGTTGAGGCAGGAGTTCGATTCTCCTATCCCGCACAGATAGCAGTGGCAGAATGATTCGACAGTTCCCCGAACTGTCTCATTTCCCAAGCATCAGGCATGAATTTGACTTGTCTCATCTCGCACCACCGATTTGCTATACTGCCCACATGATCATCCGACCCTACACTCCCCGCGGACTATCCAGCGGTTGAGGCGCTCTACAAAGACTCGACGACCTTTGGGGGCCAGTTCGACCCAGCGCGCGATGCGAAGGAGCGACTGGATGCACTCGTGGCACAGAAGCCCGAAGCCATTCTTGTGGCAGAGGAAGATGATAGCGTAGTGGGGACCGTAACACTCCTTGAGGATGGGCGTACCGCGTGGCTCTTTCGTTGTGCTGTGTCTGCCGAACACGAGGATGAAGCCGTCAACGCACTCGTTGCCGAAGCGAACACCGTTCTTAAAAAGTGGGGTCATGAGCAGGTGCTCATATTTGCTCCAGCGGGTGATAAGAGATTCGAGGAGCGCTACACCATTACCGGCTTTACCAAAGGTAACGACTATACCGCCTTTTGGCGTGACCTGTAGGCACGCAACCACACACTCTCTTGACCAGTGTCGCTGTCTTGACGCAACTAATACCAATGTATACACTTCGGTATATGAGCACGCACACCATCCTCAACGTCAAAACCGATAAGAAGCTCAAAGAAGAGGCAAAGAAGGTCTCGCAGGAGTTGGGCGTACCACTCTCGACCGTCATCAACGCGTTCCTCAAGCAGTTCGTGCGTGATCGTGAGGTCACGTTCTCCGCGAATCAGCACCGCCCCACTAGCTACCTTGAGCGTGTGCTTGCAGAAGCGGAGCGGGAGTACGCGGCGGGGGAGTCCCGTGGCCCCATGAATGGCGACGAGCTCATCACGCACCTTAAAACACTCTAGCCTATGCGCTACATTCTCTCGAAACGGTTCGAGAAGGAGTTCGGGAAGCTTCCCAAGCGCACAAAGGCCACAGCGATCGAGATGCTCACCTACTTCACCCGTGACCCAACGGACCCGGCTCTTCGCGTTCACGCATTAAAAGGGAAATGGGTTGGCCACTTCAGCATTGACATCACCGGCGACCTGCGGGCGATCTACTGTGTTATCGAGGTGGACCTCGTGCGCTTCGTGACGATAGGCACGCACAGTCAGCTGTACGGGTGATCAGGTAGCAAGCTCCGTGCGGCAAGGTGAAACCTTGCCGTACATGCAAAAAGGTTTCTGGTATTATGACCTCGTGCACGCCGAGGCCCGTGCGTTTAATACTATGCAGACTCCTGAGGAGCAAAAGATCTGTAACATGCTCGCAACGCTCATTAGATGCAGAGCTACCGGAAGCAGAGAACAAGATCTGGCACCGGCACCCGGTGTGGTTCCTCGAGGGAAATCCGATCGTGGGGTACAGCAAGTTGAAGGACTGCATTCGGCTCATGTTTTGGAGCGGGGCGGATTTTGGTGAGGAGGGCCTCACGCCGGGTACGGGGAAGTTCAAGGATGCGTCCGTGCGCTACACGAGCGCTGCAGAGGTAAGCGAAGTGGATATCAAACGGTGGTTCAAAAAGAGTCGTGCGATCCAGTGGGACTACAAGAATGTTGCAAAACGAAAGGGGAACTTGGAGCGGGTTTCGTAACAAAGCAACACGCCGGCGCGGGACAAGCCCGGCCGGCGGTGCGAAAGTTCATTGCGGAGCGGGGAGCAGTACGTTCTGCGGCACGCGCCGACGGAACTTCCCAAACTGAACGGTGGCGTGTTGGTCGTCTAGCGACTCGATCGTGCCGAAGACGCCGACGAATCCACCAAAGTCGCTGGTGTTATCGGCGGGCCGAAACGGACGGACACGAACTCCCACTTTGAGCCGCACCTGTTGAAGCAGGCCACTCTCCACGTGTAGCTCTTCACGCATCAGCCACCCATGCGTGAGAGCTGCCCTGGTGTCGAACCTGCTCACTCTCGCCGTGCCTCCTGGGTTGGAGGAGTGTACGATTACGATCTCGCCTGTTTCCACAACGAGGGCATAGGTGAGATGTGGTGCTCCGAACGTGTGTGCGCACACGGCTTTCCTCCAAGCTGTGTTACAACCTCGCACGTTTGTACCACGTATGAAATATCGGCCAACCCTTCTCGCTGTGGAAGAGAAGAGTAGAAGTGAACGAACGTTCACTTCTGTATCCTGCTGTGCTAGCATGGGCGCATGAGTACGCGTAACGAACACGAACCGCTGCCATCGAAATTGCGTCCGACCTCACTCGAAGAGTTTATGGGTCAAGAGCACTTGGTGGGGGAGGGCAAGCCTTTGCGCGAGGCGATCGAGAAAAAGCACGCATTCTCCTTCATTCTCTGGGGTCCACCCGGCGTGGGGAAGACGACGCTGGCGCGTATATACGCGCGAGCGCTCGATGCCGAGTTGCACGAGCTTTCAGCGGTCTCTGCGGGTAAAGCCGACATAAAGAAGTTCGTCGAGCGAGAGACCGGCAAGCAGCGCGTTCTGTTTCTTGACGAGATACACCGTTTCAACAAAGCGCAGCAGGACTTTCTCTTGCCCTACGTCGAGTCGGGCGAGCTCATTCTCATTGGCGCCACGACCGAGAACCCATCATTTGAGGTGATCTCGGCTCTGCTCTCGCGCTGTCGAGTGTTCGTCCTCACTGCGCTCTCAGATGTGGAGTTGGCGACCATTCTTGAGCGCGCGGATGCGGAGCTCTCCGATGGTGCGGTGGACTGGCTCGTCATCTACGCGAACGGGGATGCACGCTCGATGCTCTCGCTCGTGTCGCACACCCAGGATCTCTTCGGGGAGGTTTCGGTCGAGTCTCTGAAACGTTCTCTGCAGGACACCCGTGTGCGCTTTGATAAAAAAGGCGACGAGCACTACGACACCATCTCCGCATTCATTAAAAGCATGCGTGCGAGTGACCCGGACGCAGCCGTCTACTATCTCGCCCGCATGATCGAGGGCGGGGAAGACCCGCTCTTCATCGCGCGCAGGATGGTCATTTTTGCCTCCGAGGATGTGGGGCTCGCCCAGCCCACAGCGCTCGTCATGGCAAATGATGTGTTTCGCGCGTGCGAGACCATCGGCTACCCCGAGTGCGCCATCAACCTCGCTCACGGCGCGACCTACCTCGCCCGAGCTGCCAAGAGCCGGGTAAGCTACGACGCCCTGCGCGCAGCACAAGAGGATGTGAAGCGCCACGGCAACCTCTCCATCCCGATGCACCTGAGAAACGCGCCCACGAGGCTCATGAAAGAGCTGGGCTACGGGAAGCGCACACAAACCAGTAACCTTCCCGAGGAGCTCTCTGACCGACGTTACCTCGATCTGTGAGCGGATACTCACAGGGTGCCTCCTCGCATGTCGTGCTTTAATGAAGGCATGCATACCTCCGTGCGAGAACATGGCGCCACCCTCCCTATTGTGGTGGGGCTCATGGTGCTGACCTCGCTCCTCACTGCGTCCATACTCATTTCCACGCGTGCAGAACCCCTCATCTCTGCGGGACCTACGATCGAGGTGACCGACCAAGGAGGGACGCGCACCGTGCTTGAGCCGGGGCCGCAGCCAGCCCTCGCCAACGCTGCATTCTTTGACGAGGTTAAGCAGGAATTCGTCACCGAGGGACTCACGTTCGTCGAGGTCAACCTCTCGGCAATGGAGATACGGCTGTGGGACAAGGGGTCGGTTGCGCTTGAGTTCCCGGTCAAGACCAAGGGCAGACCCGGTACGTGGTGGGAAACGCCGCCGGGGCTCTACCAGGTTGACACCAAGATACGCGACCACGTTTCCTCGTTTGCCTCGGTGCGCATGCCCTACAACATGCCCTTTAACGGCAACTTCTTCATCCATGGGTGGCCGACCTACCTCGACGGCACACCGGTCGCGGGAGACTTTTCGGGAGGCTGCATACGGCTCGATACTGAGCACGCGCGGGCGCTGTTTGCGCGCGTGTCGGTAGGAACCCCCATTCTTGTCTTTGAGGACAAGTTCACCACGCCCGACACCGAGTTCACCTACCGTGCTCCCGCTCCGTCGGCGCAAAGCGTGCTCATCGCAGACCTCTCCAACAACCACGTCTTTGTGGCTGAAGATGCGACCTCACAGGCCCCGTTGGGCACGCTCATCTACCCGTTGGTCGCGGTCGTCGCGAGCGAGCACCTCTCGATGGAGCGTGTCCTCACGGCTCCTGAGGACCCCGCGGGAGTCTTAACTGCGGGGGGTCGGTACGAGCTGTACGAACTTCTTTTCCCGCTTCTGATGACGGGAAATGACGCGGCACTCGGAGCTATCGCAAATGCACTCGGCCCCGCGCGCCTGCGCATGCTCGTAGAGCGCAAAGCGCATGCACTGGGGATGGTCGATACGTCCGTCACCTCACTTGAGGCAGCCGATGAGCGAAACGTGACGACCGCTGAGGATGTCTTTCAGCTCGCGAAGTACCTCACGAGCTACCGTCACTTCGTGCTGTCGATAGCCAAGGGAGAGCTTGATAGCAGCGTGTACGGCGGAAGGCCGTTTCCGAATCTGATGCCGCGCTTGACGGGAGGGACGCTTGCGCCCTCGGTCCGCGAACAGCTGGTTGTGAGCGAGGTGCCGTTCGATGGAGGTGAACGCGAGGTCGCGGTCATTGCGCTTGGTATGGCGCCGGGGACCGCGCTCTCGCCGAGCCCTGAGGAGTACGGCCGGTACCTCACCACCTTCTATCGCCTCGTGAAGCGCGACGCGGCAGAAGTTGATGCAACCGTTGCTTCGCCCTTCGTGGAAACCCAGCTGCCTGCGCACGCGCTGGGCGCCTATCGAGCGTGGATAGACTCCTACCAAGCGGCACGTCGCGAGTCCCGCTAGAAGGTGATATGGTAATTCCTCATGGATCCGGTATTCATCGGTAGCTTGCTAGCTCTCGCGTACTTCGTCATCGGTCGGGCACGCAAGCGCCCCACGCATGACGGTGAGTGGGAACTCGATTTTTCCCAACTCCCGCGCGTGAGCGAGAGCGAAGGCGTGGTTACCCTCTGGGCGGTGCGGGATTGGACGTTCGATGGAAAGGGAAAGCGGGTCTCCGGCGCGTGGCGTGATGTGCGGTTTCCGAAAGAGCGCATCATGCGGGCGTGGTTGGTGGTTGAACCGTTCATCTTCTGGGGGAAGATCGCGCACACGTATCTCATATTTGAGCTTGAGGGAGGCGAGGCCTTTGGGGTGTCGGTCGAGGCACGGCGGCGGCGCGATCAGCGCTACTCCCCCTTCATGGCTCTCTTTCGCTCGTATGAGCTCATCTACCAGTGGGGGACCGCGCGCGATCTCTTGGGCATTCGAGCGCTCAAGCGTCGCCACACGCAATTTCTGATACCTCTGAAGCTTTCGCAAGAGCAGGTCGGAGCGCTCTTCGGTTCGATGGTCGGCGCGACCAATGAGCTGTTTCGGGCACCTCGCTTCTACAACACCATTCTCGCAAACTGCACGACCGAGCTCTTTGACCCTATTGCCAAGATAGACCCGGCATTCAAGCTCTCGTTTTCGTCTCGCTTGCTGACAGCACGTATTCATCGATTGCTCGTTGAACGAGGGTTGGTCGCGGGGAGACTAGAGACGCAGCTCGATGTGACCCCCCACCTCATTGACCTTGACCCAGCGGTGCGAACAGCTGAGGATTCACATGCGGTGTTTCGAGCGCTCGTGCGCGCACTGGGGCACGATGGCAAGCCGCTTGCCGAAGGAAGGTCGGGGGCGTTCTGACAAGAATAACGCACGAAGAATGAACGAAGAACGCCGCCCCCGTGAGGCGGCGTTCGTACTCTCTTTTGCTGTCAGAATTACTTGACCGCGTCCTTCAGCGCCTTTGCAGCGCGGAACTTCGGTACGCGCATTGCGGGGACCTCAATGGATTCTCCCGTGCGAGGGTTGCGGCCCGTTCGAGCGGGACGCATCTTTGCTGAGAAGATACCGAGGCCAGCTACAGAGACCTCTTCGCCCTTCTTCAGTTCATCGGTGATCGCATCGATGAGAGACTCGACTGCACGCTCGGCATCTGCCTTGGTGCATCCAATGACCTCGTGTACTCGATCTGCAAGACCTTGCTTGTTCATGACGTTGTTCGACTAGTCTGCTAAGTCAGTTACCGGAGCGACCGGTAACCTGTGATGGCGTCAGAAATAAGTATAGGATAGGCGCTTTTTTGTGCAATAGGGGGGTATGCGAGAGCACATATTTGACAAGGTGCGAAGTATCGTTGTGTTGTGAGCTGAAGGATGCGCGTTACTGTGTCGCACAGGCGCACGTTGCGCAGTTGCGTGGGTTGTCAATCTATGGAGCGCGTGGTATACATCACTGATATATGGCTCAAACTATTGCTTTTCAAGGCGCTCTCGGCGCCTACTCTCACCTTGCGCTCTCGAACCTGTTCGGTGATGAGGCAGAGCCCCTTCCGTGCAGTTCGTTTGAAGCGGTCTTCTCAGCGCTCGCTTCCGGGGCTGCAGAACGGGCATTCATACCTGTGGAGAACTCAATTGCGGGGAGGGTCGCGGACATCCATCACCTGCTTCCGCGCGCAAACGTATCCATCATCGCTGAGCACTACGAACCCATACACCACCAGCTACTTGTCGTGCCGGGAACGAAGCTTGCTGACGTGCGCGAGGTGCACAGTCACGTGCATGCATTGGGTCAGTGCCGTGAGTTCATCAAACAGCACGGCATCACCGCGGTCGTACACGCGGACACCGCAGGTGCTGCACAAGATATCTCTCAGTGGCAGGATCCCCACAAGGCTGCGATCGCTTCAACGCTTGCGGGAGAACTCTATGACCTCGAGCCATTGGTCGCCAATATCGAGGATTCGAGCCACAATACGACACGTTTTTTGGTCCTTGCGACCGGCTCGGTGAAGCATCCAGAGCCCGATGAGCGGGTCATCACGACCATGTTCTTCACCCTCAGGAGCGTTCCGGCAGCCCTCTACAAAGCCATCGGCGGTTTTGCAACCAACGGCATCAACCTGACCAAGATCGAGTCGTACCTCACGGGAGAGCGCTTCTCGGTCGCGCAGTTCTACATCGACGTCGAGGGGCATCCCGACACGCCTGCGATGCAGCACGCTCTCGAGGAGCTGAACTTCTTCTCCTCTGAGGTGCGCATCATGGGGGT
>CAYWKE010000026.1:0-12101 GCA_964459075.1 uncultured Candidatus Saccharibacteria bacterium
GATCCACGTACCGGCCAGCTGGCCGAGACCTCTGGACAGGAAGCCGCGTTCGGTGACTTGTCTAGCGTCATCACGCGGATTTTTCGTTTCAAAACATGAACAAGCTGATGCTGGGCACAAAGGAATACATGACGCAGATCTTCGACGCTGAGAGCGGCGCGGCCATTCCCGCGACCGTCATTCAGGCGGGGCCTGTCACCGTGACCCAGATCAAGACCGTCGAGAACGACGGCTACAGCGCTATCCAGTTTGCGTTCAAAGAGAAGAAGGAAAAGAATACGCCGAAGCCCCAGATTGGCCACTTCAAGAAGGCGGGTGATACAGTGTTTCAGTTCGCCTGCGAGCTGCGCACCGACGATATTGGCGAGGTGAAAGTGGGTGACACGCTCAGCGTCGCTGACCTCTTCTCGGGCGGCGAGACCATCACGATCTCAGGCACTAGCAAGGGTAAGGGCTTTCAGGGTGTCGTGAAGCGTCACAACTTCTCCGGCGGCCCTCGCTCACACGGCCAGAAGCACACTGAGCGCTCACCCGGCTCAATCGGCGGCGGGTTGCGTACACGCGTGCCAAAGGGTATGAAGATGGCGGGGCGCACTGGTGGCGAGCGTGTGAGCGTGAAGAACCTGACGGTACTTGCGATCGATGCAGAGAAGAACCACCTCTTCGTGTCAGGTGCCGTACCGGGTCGCCGGGGTACCTTACTTGAGATCCGCACGATAGAAGGTGCTAAGCAAGCTGCATAATGAGACCTATGGAAACGACCGTATACAACAGCAAGGGTGAGAAAGCGGGGAAGGTGAATCTTCCTGAGGAGCTCTTCGCGCTCCCGTGGAACGCCGACCTCGTGCACCAGGTCGTGGTCGCCATGGCAGCGAACGACCGCCTGCCCTACGCACACACCAAGGACCGCTCCGAGGTTGTTGGTACCAATCAGAAGCCATGGCGCCAGAAGGGTACCGGTCGCGCACGTCATGGTCAACGCATCAGCCCCATCTGGAAGGGTGGCGGTATCGCACATGGCCCTCGCAACGAGCGCGACTACAGCCAGAAGATCAACAAGAAGATGAGCCGCAAAGCCCTCTTCACTGTGCTGTCGAAGAAGCTTGCCGATGGCGAGGTGCTCTTCCTCGATACGCTGTCATTTGATACCCCGAAGACCAAAGAAGCAAAGGACATCATCAAGAACCTCGCACACGTGGACGGGTTCGCTCCGCTTGCCACCAAGGTCAAGAACGCAGCGGTCATCGCGCTTCCCGAGTACGATGAGACGACCGCCAAGAGCTTCCGCAACGTGAGCTCGGTCTTCATGGAGGAGGTACGCAATCTCAACCCGCTCCAGCTCCTCAACCACAAGTACGTCGTCATAGTCAGTCCCGACGCGGCCCTCAAGACCCTTGCTGCGCGTGCGCCTGAGAAAGTACGAGCTCGCACTGATGCTAAGGTAACCGCATAAGCGTATGGCACTCTTTGGTTCAAAAAAAGAAGACAACAAGGACACGAAGGCGGTCGCGAAAGCACCTGCTCAGAAGTCTGGAAAAACGAGCGAGAAAGCGCTCTCACTTGAGAAAGATCTCTCGCGTGTTTTGCGTCGTCCTCGCATCACGGAGAAGGCGACCTTGGGCATCGACGCAGGGAAGTACACCTTCGAGATCGACCCGCGTGCAGGTAAGCGTGATGTCATTGCCGCGGTGAAAGCGATCTACAACGTTACCCCCGAGAAGGTCACCATCGTGCGCATGAGTCCCCAAAATTACACCGCACGCATGCGTCGTCGCACGGGTCAGCGCTCCGGCTACAAGAAAGCCATCGTGCACCTGCCGAAGGGCCAGTCGATGGACATCATGAAG
The DNA here is from genome assembly GCA_964459075.1 of uncultured Candidatus Saccharibacteria bacterium. Taxonomy (GTDB): domain Bacteria; phylum Patescibacteriota; class Minisyncoccia; order Phycocordibacterales; family UBA12088; genus CAYWKE01. The sequence continues at coordinate 1,848 of CAYWKE010000026.1, forward strand.
TAAATGAGATCTTATGAGTGAAACGAATTAGAACGAATGTACCGAGCACCATGTTTGCTCTTGAAGCCGCATAAAGAATACGATACAACGTGGCACAAGAGATACAACAAATAGTGAGCTACAAAAGCAAACATGGTGCTCGGTCTAAGAAAAACTAACTCGCTGAACTCGCAACTTTTTCTAAGATGAAAACATACAAGCCAACAACCGCATCCCGCCGCCATATGACCGGTATCGACTACCGGAAGAAGCTTTCGGGTGCCAAGGGTCCTCACAAGAAGCTCACGAAGGGTCACAAGCAGGCGCATGGTCGTTCTTCCTCCGGTCGCATCACCACTCGCCACAAGGGAGGAGGCCACAAGCGTGTCTACCGACTGGTCGACTTCAAGCTCGAAAAGCACGGCATTCCCGCAAAGGTTGAGACCATCGAGTACGATCCGTACCGCTCGGCCTTTATCGCGCTCGTCTGCTACCGCGATGGTGAACGTCGCTACGTGCTGGCGAGCCAGACCATGCAGGTCGGCGATACTATCCTCGCTGCTCAGGACGCACCGGTCGCTCCGAACAATCGCCTGCCGCTTGCACGCATTCCCGTCGGAACCTTTATCTACAATATTGAGACCCGTCCTGGCGCTGGGGCAAAGCTCGTGCGCTCTGCAGGCAACTACGCCGAGGTCGTTGCGCAGGACGCCGGCTACACCCAGATCAAGCTCCCCTCGAGTGAGGTGCGCAAGATCCAGTCGACCGGGTGGGCGACCGTTGGTGAGGTATCTAACGAAGAGCACCGCCTCGTCACCCTCGGGAAAGCGGGACGCTCACGATGGCTCGGCAAGCGCCCGACGGTGCGCGGTGCGGCTATGAACCCTGTTGATCACCCTCACGGTGGTGGTGAGGGGAAGTCACCGCGCGGCCACCGACGTCAACGCACCAAGTGGGGCAAACCAGCCGGCAAGGGCCAAAAGACCCGCTCACCCAACAAGTACTCGAACAAGCAGATCGTGCAGCGCCGCAAACCAGGAGCGAGGATGAGGTCGAAGAATTAACCATGGTGGGGAAAAACGACATCGTAAACGGTGTCGTTTTTCGGTAAAGTGGAAGTGTAATCGTTTTCTAACTGTAATTATGGAATATCGTCTCTCTCACATTCGACGTATTTGTCCCCATCTTGCAGGTTTGGCTGTAGTCATTGGGTCGTTTGCGCTAGCCTCCACAGCGCTCGCTGGCGTTACCGTGTGTAGCATGCAGGCGGATGCTGAAGCTGATACGGTGTATGGAACAAGCAATAATGTGTTTTCGGATACGAACGAGCCCCTTGGACTCGTGCTGTGTAATGATGAAGAGGAAGGAGAGATTTTGTGGGGAGACGGAGAACCAACGACGCTCATCTACAAGTATGCATTTCACTCGACACCAAATGACTCGTGGGAGAGAGTGCCTTTATCTGGCCCTTCGAGTGTAGGTCAATGGTTCATTGGTACTGCACAGGCTCATGTTCCCGAGCTCTTTGAAGGGCTCGATGAGCGAGAGAGTGCCCGCTTCGTTATTGCATACGTGTGTCAGCGTATAGAGGGGAAGTGGAAGTGCGGCTGTAAGGATGCTGTGTGTGCTAATCCTTCATGGCAGGTCATGCGAGCTTCACCGATTTTTGGTCTTTTCCAAGAAGACGGGTACTCAGCGACTGTTCGGGTAAACCATGCTATACAAGAAGCATATTCGATTCGAGCAAATATTATTGCTTGTCAGCAGGCGGGTGGAAATGTGCAGTACGGACCTCCAGGAAGTCGAATGTGTCCGGGAGTATCTCAATTAGCGAATGTGACGTGGGCAGACTACGATACCTCGTTTCTAACAGAAGGTTATAGTGTTCGATATGACCCTTCGCAAGAGTCGGATGGTAAGCTCCCGTTCGAGTTTTCGAGTGAGTGGGTTACTGTTACGTGTCGTGAAGACACGTGCGATCTTCGACTCCACACCCGTCAGGATCCAATTGAAGAACTCTCGACAGAAGAGCAACGCGCACGTATTTCCATTGAGGCTAAGCGTGTACGTGCCGAAGTTATGATGTGTCTCAATGCGACCAAGAAAAAAAAGGGAGCTGGTGAAGTATGGTTTGGTGGTCCGGATACGCCGATTTGTGATTGGCCAGGTACAATCAAGCCAATGTGGACTGATGAGTACGAAGAAATCGACTGGGAAGTGAGCTCGAATGCGATTAATCCAGATGACCTGACCTTTTCTTTGACTATTGATACGAGCCTCGGCTCGGTGACCTGTACTCACGAAGGGTGTGGTGCACTGCGTCGGTAACCTCGGGGCGTGTCGAGAGGCGTGAGGTCATTGAGATAAAAATTCAAAGGGGAGACTTGATCCGAAGCGGAGACCTGCGCCTCGGAAACCCCCAGTCGGATCGAGTGGTAGTTACTGGATTTCTTGATTTTGCAGCCATATCACTTGAGCTTCAGGAAGTTCGCACAGCTATAGATGACTTAGGTCGGATTCATGCAGCCTACCGCAACACTCTGTACGATGTGTTTCTAGAGATGGATGCACACGCTGACATCGAGGAACGTCTTAGGACTCTGGAGGAGAATCTTCCTCGCATGAGAGAGATGTACGAGATATACGGAGCTGAGATCTGCTTCGTGCCTTGGGAAAGCATTCCCAGTGAACCTCCCTGCGCAGGCGTTGACTACCAACAGTAGGCGCAGCATTTGTCTCCCGCCGCAAACCAGGAGCGAGGATGAAGCAGGGGAGTTAAGCTTGAGGAGCCGTAGAGCGCTGCTCACAAGAACGACGCCGCGCCCCAAAGGGGCGCGGCGTCGTGTTTCTGAGTGAAGGCTTGTGCATTCGTAGCCTACAGCTCTCCCGTCGTCTCGATGTGCACGACGCGGCCGCAATGCTTGCAGTGTGTGGCATCGGCGTCGTGGCGGGTGAGGCCGCAGTCGGGGCATGTGTAGGTGCGCTTACGTGGATGGAAGATACTCGTTGCGAGCCGCAAGAACAAGGTCACGCCAAAGAGCATGATCAGTATGGCAAGAATACGTCCTGAGGTCGTGCTCGCGGTGATGTCCCCGTAGCCGGTTGTGGTGAGCGAGGTGACGGAGAAGTAGAGCGCGTCGACGAAGGTGTTGATCTGAGGATTCACCGGCCCTTCTTCCAGGTACACGATCGTGCTCATGATGAAGACGAACACCAGGAGGTTCAGCGTCGCAAACGCAATGTCGCGGTAGTAGAGGGCGGGCGGTGCAGCCTCGGTGAGACGCGTGAGAGAGCGGTAGGCTCTCAGCACCCGGAGGCTTCTCAGGATGCGCAAAATGGCGAGGTTGCCGATGAGGGAGCTTGCCAGCAGAGAGCCGACCACGATGAGATCGGTGATGGTGTAGAAGTTGAGGAGGTAGTTCCACTTGCGCGGAGCGACCCACAAGCGCACGGCGATCTCACTGAGGTACACGACACCAAATCCGATCTCAAGCGCCGTGATGGTGCGGTTGTCGGGGTAGAGCGCTTGCAGGATGAGAAGCGAAAAGAGAAATGCGTCGAGTGTGATGAGGAGGTAGGCGAAGTGCTTTGCGCGGGCATCAGAGCCGTAGAATAGGTTCCGGATCTCTTGCTTGGTCATAGGGCTATACTACCTCATTCTTGGTCGTGCCTGAGTCGGTTGTGGGGATAGGGGAGGTGCGCCCGCAGGCGGAGTTGGTAGACTGAGGCTGATGAACTTCGTCAGCATCATCGTCTTCGTCGGCATCATCGTTCTCGTTGCGGGACTCTTCCTCAACCGCGACACGCCGTTGGGCGAGCAAGCAGAGCTTACTGCAAACGACCGATCGCGCATCATCGCAACCATGCAGATCCAGGCGCAGGAGCTGCGCCGCAACGCCGTCTTGTGTACCGAGGATGGCACGCTCATCTTTCAGGGGCCCGGCACGAAGATGTGCACAGAGGCCTCGTTCCCCGAGATCGCCTGGCCAGCGCGGGAGACAATCGCAGGGCTTCCGTGGCAGGTGCAGGTTGAGGAGCGCACGCCACCCGCTTTCCACTTCACCCTCAAGAACGAGCTGGGTGCGATCACGTGTACCGAGGCGGGGTGCGGAGCATTTGACGAGCGGTGAGCGATGGAGCGATCCCGTGCGTCGCGTGGGGTGATGCTGCTTGGAATGGGATAGGGTGGTAGAATACAGGTATTAGGAGTTTGTACCAGGATCATGGCGGAGCAACCTCACGACGAAAAGGCAGCGATCGACGCGGCAATGGACGCGTGGGACGACCCTGTTGAGACAGGCGAGCGTCGTGAAGATAGGGCCGAAGCGCAAGAATCGGAAGCGGAGTTCTTACAACGCTCGTTCAAACTAATTGAAGAGGAGTACGATATGGAGGCGCGTTCAGGTTACTGGGCTGCAGTGGCTGCGGGAATAGTAGATAGACCTGCTGAGCCGGACACAGAAGTAACTCCAGGGCCAGAGGAAATAGAATTAGCCCCCGAAGGTCAGGAGAAGATCAACACATGGCTCGCGGAAAACGGAGAGCGTATTACACAACACCTTGAGGCTTTTGGGGGGTATGAAGGATTGTGGCAACTTGTGCTGGACGAGTTACGTGTCCCCATCCCTGGGACGGGAGAGGAAATTGTGGTCACCCCGGATGGAGCGGGCGGCGTCACGTGGGCACCGTACAAACAGGTGAAAGAGGTCTTTGACGAGTATGTTCAGTTCGGCTTTTTAACCGATGAGGACATTGCCAAGGTTCCTGGCCTACTTGGTACAACGCTACGTAGGGTCACACCGGGGGGCGCAGGTGCTAAGGAAGCACCCAAGGGTAGCATTGATGCCGGTACTGTCGAGTCGACCCCAGCATCAGCCGAAGCGGTTCCTGAGATCATTGATCTCTACGACCCACCACAAGGTCTGACCCTCACGCAATTCCTGGCGGCGATCGAGAGCGGTCACCTGAAAGGATTTTCAGCTGGTCACGCAGGAGAATTTGGTATACCACCACAGTTTCGTGGTGGTATTGAAGCCATGTTCCCGGGTGGGGTGGTAACCGATGAGGGCTTGGCGCAGCTTAAGGACTCGTGGATCATGCGGGATGGAAATCACTACACGAACGGCGGCTTCTTCCAGTCGCTGGTTGCACATGAGCGCACTAATCGTGAGAGGGGTACCGCTGAGCACGAAGACCACGAGCTCATTGAAAGTGATAGAGCCGATGAGCCCGGGCCGGCAGAGGAGCTAGTGGGCACAGCAGGCGAAAGAGGTGATGAACCAGGGGAAGAAGTGATAGCAGCCGGAGAAGCTGAAGTCGCTGATGGCAACGCCGATAGTTTGACAGGTGAGGTGGCTCACGAAGGCGCACTGGATGCTGAAGCTGAACCCCCCCCAAACCCACATGAGCTCGTTGACGCGTTATCGCTCCCAAGATCAGATGCGGGCGCGCTCTTCATGGAGACGTTGCCGCGCGGCGAAGCTGGCCCTGCGCAAACCGCAGAAGCTGCGCAAGAGAGAATCAACGTCTGGGTGGAGAAGTACCGGCAAGAGCTTGAACGGCAACTTGCTCTTTCCCGTGGCTCTGTTGAAGACCTGGAGAAAAGTATTCTCTTTGCGGAGCTCAACGGAAATGGAGCAGAGGATCAAGAGCGCATACGAGAAATTCGCCGAGAGCACCACGATAAGCTCATGGAGCAACTGGAGCGCTACTTCGACCCCGAGCAGCAGGCAGATCCATTGTTCAATCCAGCAAGCGCACTCGACCACCTCGGTCTGACTGACCCAGCACTCTTAGAAGAGGTGCGCACGGAGCAACCAGAAATCTTCGAGCAGACCAAAGAGGAGCTTGAGGCGAAGCTGCGAGATCCCGCGGTCGCCGAGCGAGATAAAGGGTATGCCGTTGGGCTTACTGAGCAGCATCGACGGCTGTTTGGTGAGCCACCTGCTGATCGAGAAACTGCTTCTTTGGAGGGTGAGCGATGGCAGGATTTTTCAGAAGTACTCGAACGCCCAACTGAGAACTTGGATCTTAATCTGAGGCGAGTGAGAACAACTGCGGCCTATGAACTTGCGCTCAACCACAGTACTCGATTGCGGCAAGAGCCACAGCTCCAGAAGCAGGTCATCGACATCTTACAGGACCAGGTGAACTCCATGATACGACCTGACGGGGTTACCTCGTATGACGCTGGGAGGGCCATCCATCTACTCACCCACGTGAACCGCGCGCTCGCTGCCGCTCGTGGCTCCACGGGTTAGGGTGCTCCTGCCGGTGCGCGAGGGGAGCTCGGTTGACACCTTCCCATCTTTCGCGTACACTTCTCTCGCGCTCGTTCCCCGGGCTTTTTTCTTACAATCATGACACGCAGTCTCAAAAAGGGGCCCTACGTCTACGAACGGCTCTTAAAAAAGATCGAAGGCAAAAAGCCAGCTGAGGCCGGTGTCATCAAGACGTGGGCCCGGGATTCGATGATCTCGCCTGAGATGGTGGGCTTCAAGTTCGGGGTACACAACGGGAAGACGCACGTTGAGGTGTTAGTGTCTGAGGAGATGGTGGGCCACCGATTTGGCGAATTCTCACCTACGAAGAAGTTCACGCGCCACGGCGGTAAGATCCAGAAAGAGCTCGACCAAAAGAAGCGAGAAGCTGAAATTACAGCCGCAAAAGCCGCTAAGGCCGCGTCCTCGAAATAACCGTTCCTACCATGCACGCCCGCCTCACCAATTACCGTCAAGCACCACGAAAGGTCCGCCTCGTCACTGATTCAGTGAAGGGGAAGAGTGTCGCTGAGGCATTGACCCAACTACGCTTCATGCCGCAGAAGGCAAGCGCGCAGATAGAAAAACTCATTGCTTCAGCATTCGCCAACGCGCGCGAGAAGGACCCGACCGTTCGCGCCGAGGAGCTCGTCATCGAATCGGTCGCCGTTGACAAGGGTATGACCTTCTTCCGCTACATGGCGCGCGCACGAGGTCGCGCCAGCAAAATCGCCAAGGAGTCGAGCCACGTAAAGGTGGTCTTGGGTTCAAAGCCGGAGAAGCCTGCAAAGAAGACCACCACGAAGACCGCTGACACGAAGGCCGCGTCTACCAGCAAGCAAAAGCCAGCAGCATCCACTGCATAAGTTTTTTCCTGTTTCATTTTTTCTTTTTACTTTCCTATGACCCACGTATCTCATCCCTACGGACAGCGCCTCGGCATCATCCGCGACTGGAAGAGCCGCTGGTACGGCACCGGTAAGCAGCAGTACCGAGACTTTTTGCGTGCTGACACCCTCATTCGCGACTACCTCAAGAAGCGGCTCAAGGGCATGTACGTCGCCTCGATCGAGATCGAGCGCTCTGACACGGTCATGCGCGTCATCATCAAGACCTCACGTCCCGGTATGGTCATCGGTCGCCAGGGTGAGGGTGCACAACGCATCAAGCGCGACGTTGAGCGCCAGCTTGTAAAGGCCGGACTCGGCGCAGAGCAGGAGCTGAAGATCGATATCGAAGAGGTACGCAATCCGGAGAGCAATGCTGCAATTGTCGCTGCGATGTGTGTCGAAGGCCTCGAGAAGCGCATGCCGTTCCGCCGCATTCTCAAGCAGACCGTTGAGAAGGTCATGGCAAATCGTGACGTCGAGGGCGTTCGCATCGCGATGGCTGGTCGCCTCGGTGGCGCTGAGATGAGCCGCAAGGAGGAGATCAAGCGTGGTCGCGTCCCCTTGCAGACCCTGCGTGCTGATGTCGACTTCGCGCGCGAAGAGGCCTACATTCCGTACGCCGGTCTCGTGGGCATCAAGGTCTACATCTACCGCGGTGAGGTCTTCGAGGATGATACCCGCAAGCAGATAACGCAACACCAAGCACAATCACTCTAGCGTATGTTGTTCCCCAAGAAAGTTAAATTCCGCAAGTGGCAGCGCGGGCGCAAGAATCCTGAAAAGCTAACCGCTCGTACCGCGACCCGCGGCACAAGCGTGTCGTTCGGCTCCTACGGCATGAAGGCGATGACCGGTGCACGCATTCGCTCCAACCAGATCGAGGCAGTGCGTCGCGTGTTGGTGCGCACCATCGGCAAGAACGGCCGCGTGTGGATCCGTATCTTCCCGGACCGCCCCTGGACGCAGAAAGCCGCAGAGGTGGGCATGGGTAAGGGAAAGGGTGACCCACAGGGCTTTGAGGTTGAGGTGCTGCCCGGACGCATCCTCTACGAGATCGAGGGTGTACCTGCAGAACTCGCGAAAGAGGCGGTCACCAAGGCGGGTAAGAAACTCCCGGTGAAAGTCCGCTTCGTTGAACGCGGGTAAGTTTGCGAGCGAACGTTTCGTGTGGTATACCTGAGCATCCATCATGACCATGAAAGAACTGACAGCGAAAAAGCCGGAGGAGTTGCGAAAGCTCCTCGTAGAGAAACAGGAGGCACTGCGCCGCTTTCGCTTTTCGGCTGCGGGAGCTCAGACCCGCAACACCAAGGAGGGTCGCGCCATCCGCACCGACATCGCGCGCATCCACACCATACTCAACACACCCACTACTGAACCCAAGACCGCATAACCATGTCAGCAGAGACCGTACACAAGAAGAAGCGCCAACTTTCTGGGGTCGTCGTATCCGACAAGATGCAGGATACGGTCGTCGTTGCCGTCACCCGCTACGTCAAGCACCCGAAGTACCAGAAGTTCCAGAAGCAGGTGAAGCGCTACCATGCCCACGATGCGGGCAACACGCGCACAGAGGGTGAGCGTGTCACCATTGAGGAGTGCGCGCCTATATCAAAAAAGAAGCACTTCACCGTAGTATCAAAGTAGCATGATCCAGCCCCAGTCCGTCGTCCGTGTAGCAGACAATAGCGGTGCCAAGGTAGCGCGCGTCTTCAAGGTGCTCGGGGGCTCAAAGCGTCGCTACGCTCGCCTGGGAGACGTGGTCGTAGCATCGGTCCAGACCGCAGAGCCGCGCAAGCAGGTCAAGAAGAAGGATGTGGTCTACGGGGTCGTGGTACGCCAGAAAGCACCGTTTCGTCGTGCAGATGGTTCATACATCAAGTTCGATGAGAACGCGGTCGTACTTATCGGTAAGGGCGCGAAAGAGCCCCGTGCGAACCGTGTCTTCGGCCCCATTCCCCGTGAGATCACCGAGGCGGGCTACCAGAAGATAGCGTCGCTTGCACCTGAGGTTTTGTAAATGAGATCTTATGAGTGAAACAAATTAGAACGAATTTACCCAGCACCATTTTTGCACTTGAAACTGCTTAAAGATTAAGGTACAACGTGACACGAGTGGACAGGTACTCCAAAAAGGTTCGGTTGCAAAAATGGTGCTTGGTGTAAGATTTTCTAACTCGCTTCGCTCAAAACAAAATCTAACATGAAGATCAAAAAAGGAGACACCGTGACCGTGATCGCGGGCAAAGATAAGGGAAAGACCGGCACGGTGCTGGAAGCGTTCCCTGCGCGCGAGCAGGTTGTCATTGAGGGGGTGCATGCTGCAAAGAAGCACCAGAAGCCGCGTGGTCAGGACAAGAAAGGAGGTATCATCGATGTGACCCGCCCGATCCATGTGTCGAACGTCATGCTCCAGGATCCGAAAGAGAAGAAGCCGACCCGCGTCGGGAAGCAGTTTGATGAGAAGAAGAAGAAATTTGTGCGCGTTGCCAAAAAGAGCGGCACAACCCTCTAAGACCTATGACCACCATCGCCACGAAACAACAGGAAACGTTCACAGCACTCAAGGAGCGCTTTGGCTACACGAATCCTATGGAGACCCCGAAGGTAGAGAAGGTCGTCATCTCGACCGGCATTGGCAAGATCGCCGACAAGGGGAAGATCGAGCTCATCCAGGATCGCCTCGCGAAGTTGACCGGACAGAAGGCAGCCCCACGAGGGGCGAAGAAGTCCATCGCGTCCTTCAAGGTGCGCGAGGGTGATACCGTGGGCTACCAGGTGACCCTGCGGGGTGCGCGTATGCGCGATTTCCTCGAGAAGCTCATCCACATTGCGCTGCCACGCACCCGCGATTTCCGCGGCATCTCTCCGAACGCCATCGACGAGATGGGAAACATCACGATCGGCATCAAAGAGCACACCGTGTTCCCTGAGACCTCGGACGAGGACCTCAAGGACGTCTTCGGCCTCTCGATCACGATCGTCACGACCGCCGGCACCAAGGCGGAAGCCGAAGCGCTTCTGCGCCACCTCGGCTTGCCGCTGCAGGAGGCGTAAGCCAACTAACTCAACACAAGTGGTGTTCCGACAATGCCGCACCTATGGATGCGGCGTTGTCTTGACAT
>CAYWKE010000027.1:0-12078 GCA_964459075.1 uncultured Candidatus Saccharibacteria bacterium
AACTAGTCACCTCTAGTCGAATGCTGCACTTTGCTTGCAAAGTGCAGCAGGGACTGGAGGGGAACCAGGTTATCAACTCAGGAATTACACATTATATGAGACAGCTAATTGCAGGAGTGGGGACCATTATCATCGCGGCTGGGCTCGTCATCGGCGGCACGGGTGCATTCTTCAGCGACACCGAGACGAGTGCGAACAACGTCTTTGCTGCGGGCGCATTCGACCTCCTCATCGACAACGAGAGCTACTACAACGGCAACAAGTGCGAGAACGTCGGCACCGAGGAAGAGCCAGTGTGGGAGTGGATCGGCGAGGCCGACTACCCGGTCCCCGGCACGCCGTGCACCACGAGCTTTGGCCCCAGCAACCTCGACGAGGGCTTCCTCTTCTTCGACTTCAACGACGTGAAGCCAGACGACGAGGGCGAGGACACGATCTCCATCAACATCCAGAACGACGCGTGGGCCTGCATGGACATGACGCTCACCTCAAACGATGACGCAACCTCGACCGAGCCGGAGCTTGCGGTCGATGATCCTGAGAACAGCGATGATACCTGGGACGGCGAGCTCGCGCAGACCATTGAATTCATCTGGTGGGCCGACGATGGCGATAATGTGTACGAGCAGGGTGAGAACCTCCTGACCGACGGCGTTGAGTCGCTCTATGACCTTGCCTACGCCGATGGTCCGTTCTCGGTCGCACTCGCCGATCGAGACAACAACGCGTGGGGCTTGGGTGCGGGCACGCCGCTTCCCGCGAATGAGACGGTGTACATCGCCAAAGCGTGGTGCGCGGGCTCGCTCACCGAGGATCCTCTCGAACAGGATGGTTTCGGCAATGAGGGCAACAACGGCCCCATGGAGCGCGGCACCGGCATCATCTGCGACGGCACGGAGCTGGGCAATGAGACGCAAATGGATGTGGCGACGGTTGACGTGGCCTTCCGCGCGGTACAGGCGCGCCACAACGGGGAGTACGTGTGTGAGGATAACGACCCGCGGTTGGCTGAGGTGACGGTCACGAAGGTGGTAGTAAACGATGATGGTGGAAATAATCCGATCGAGAGCTTTACGTTGTTCGTCGGCGGGACTGAGGTGACCAGCGGTGTTGCGACCATGCTCCCGGTTGGGGACTACCAGGTCAGCGAGACCGGAGCACAGGGCTACGAGGCGAACTTCACGGGAGATTGTGACCAGTTCGGAAACCTGACGCTCGCCGAAGGCGAGTCTAAGACCTGCACCATCACCAATGATGACATTCGCCCGAACGTGAACCTCAGTAAAAACGTCGTCGATGGATCTGCGCTGCCAAGCGACTTTGACATGTTCGTCAACGGCTTCATCGTTCCAACGGGTGGCTCACGCGGCGTGGATGCGAACACTGATGTCGTGATCACCGAGGATACCGACGATCCAGCTGGCTACGAGTTCACCAGTATTACGGGTGATCCGGAGTGTCCAAGCGCACTTGGAGAGACCTTCCAGCTTGATGAGGGCGTGGCGATCACCTGCACGATCACGAATACGTTCGTTGAGTAGGGAGCGGCGCGGCGCAGCCGCGCCGCTTTCCGAGTAGCGACGAGCAACGACCCGGAGACGAAGCACACCAAGAAAAACCCAAACCATGCGCACCTTCTTTTCGATCATGACCACCACCCTCTACTACGCGTTCGTAGGGGTGCTGGTCGTGGTCGCCGGTGCCCTCTTTGCGATGCACAACAGCAGCTTGGGTGGGTACGAGCTGAAGATCGTGCGCTCCGGTTCCATGGAGCCCGCCATCATGACGGGCTCCTTGATCGCAATACGTCCCGCGGAGGTCTACAACGTAGGTGACGTCATCACCTTCGGACGCGACACGAAAACCCACATCCCTACCACCCACCGCATCATCGAGAAGCGCGGCGAGGGGAACAGGGCAACCTACATCACCCAGGGTGATGCCAACGACTCACAAGACGGCTCGCCCGTGGCGCACAAGGAGATCATCGGTTCGGTCGCATACACTCTCCCCAAAGCCGGCTACGTGCTCGACTTCGCACGACAGCCCCTCGGCTTCTGGCTTCTCATCGTCATTCCGGCAACTGCGGTCATCCTCGACGAGCTGCTGGTCATTGTGGAGCAGGTGCGCCGACGCCGTACCCAGGCGCTGGCAGAGACGCAGGAAGAGCAGAGTGCGCTTGCCCCAAGGGGTGAGCACCAACCGGTGTTTGCCGCTGGAGCACCCATACAGCCGAGTGTGCACGCCCGACACCGCTCAGTACCCACCACACCTGCCCGCGTTGTCCCAGCACGCCGCTCCATGGACGGCGTGATCATTCTGACCCATGTACGACACACCGCATAAACGGCCAGAGCCCGTCATCCTCAAGCCGCATACGCCCAAGCTCGCGCTCACGCCCAAGCCCTATGTGGGTGTTCGAGAGTCGCAGCACAAGCTCGCACTCAAGGATCGCAGCCGCGAGCTTTCCCCGTACGTCCCAATATGCGAGTCGCCTCGCTCTCGCGTGATAAACCTGCTCGGTAAGAGTGGGTTGGGGATCGTCGCTCTCCTTCTATCACCGGTTCTGGCCTCGGTCGGTAGCACGTTCTCGTACTTTGCCGATACGGAAGGGAGCGAAGCGAACCTCTTTGCGTCCCTCAGCCTCGACCTCATCGTTGACTACGACCTTGCGCAATGCATCTCGATCGACGAAGGGGGCGAGGCATGGCTCCCTTTCACCATTGAGACCACTGGTGACAACAACCTGACGACACTCGTCGACCTCTCGCTTGAGGTGGTGGGGGAGTCAGAGCTGTGCAGCTCGCTAATGCTACGCGTTCGTCGAGACGGCGAACAGGTCTACTTCGGGGAGCTCATGAACCTTGAGGTACAGGGGCTTGAGCCCGGGGGCGAGTGGGCGGCGGAGATAGACTATACAGAAGGGGAGATCCCAGATGACATCCCGTGGGGAGCGAAGTGTGAAGCGGACATCGTGGTGTCGGGCTACTGCGCACGCGCGGGATTGTTTGCCGCGTCGGGCTTCTCTGACGAAGAGCGCATTCCTATTCGTCTCGCGAAAGCAAAGAGCTGTCTCAACTGTCACCACGGTGATATCGACGTCACGATCATCAACGAGAACAACGCCACCATCACGAACACTGTGACGCAACACGTATCGACCGGAGGCAACAGTGCAAACGGTGGCAACGGTGGCGATGGAGGTGCGGGCGGCTCGGTCACGGGCTCGTCAACCGGCAACGCAGGAAATGGTGGAGATGGAGGCGATGGTGGCGAGGGAGGTACGATCGTATCGGGAAGTTCTTCGGCTTCAGTGACCATTTCGCAGACCACAAACACGAACACGACCGAAGTTACGGTCTCCTCGTGCGGGTGTGACACGTGTGATCCGTGTGGTGACCCTTGCGAGGACGAACCGTGTGCTTCGGATGCGCATACTGACGATGGCGAGCAGCCGGACGACGGTCTAGAGCATGGAGAAGAGAACAACCCCACCAATGAGGAAGACGAAGCTGAGGCACGTGACCTCATCGACTCGATACATGCTGAGGTCGAAGACCGTATGAGTGATATCACCGATCGTATGGGTGACCGAGCTCACTCTCGAGCACAGCGCTAGCGACCACACTCAAAGCGCCTCAGTTGATAGGTGCTTTAGGCAAGACGCAGATTGCCTTTCGCCTTTACCTCAGAGAGCGTTCCGGTGGGGGTGAGGGCGTTCTCGGCGCGAAGTGCAGCAGCCATACCTATCATGACCGCGTTGTCGGTCGCTATCTTGCGCTCGGGAAGTGCGAGGGTGACCTCGGGGTGTTGGTTCTTGAGCAGTTGCCCGACCACTTTGCGCAGCGTTGCGCTCGCTGAGACGCCGCCACCTACAACCAGGGTCTTGCCACCATGAGCGCGCAGCGCCTCATCGATCTTGAGGACCAGCACATCAAAAACGGCATTCTCGAATTCGAGTGCGAACATGCGTTTGGCCTCGTCGGAAAGTTCCTCACCGTGCTCCTTTTTCCAATCCTTCAGCGCGTACATCGTGGCGGTCTTGAGTCCCGAGAACGAGAAGTCGAGGTCGCCGCTCTTGAGCATGGGGCGCGGCAGGTCGAACGGTGCTTCGAGTCCTTCTTTGCGGGCCTCCATCGCGAGCTGCTCGATGTGCTTGCCGCCCGGGTAGGGAAGTCCAAGCATACGCGCGACCTTGTCGTACGCTTCGCCGAGCGCATCATCACGGGTCGTGCCGAGGTAGCGATAGCTATTCCAATCGCCCATGTGAATGAGGTCGGTGTGGCCGCCTGAGATGATGAGCGCGGTCACGGGAAATGCGACATCCTTGAGGTGGTACACGCCATCGTCGTTGAGTGTGGTGAGTGAGGAGACCAGGTGGCCTTCGATGTGGTTGGTCTCGATGAGGGGAAGCTCCCAGACAAGAGAGAGGACGCGAGCAGCGTTCACACCGACCCATAGTGCTGGCTCAAGGCCTGGGCCAACCGTGACCGCAACAGCGGAGATACGCGGTTTCTCAATTCGCTTCAAGAGTTCAACGAGCCGCTTTGCCATTTCCGGTTCCCGCACGAGAAGTTTCTCGATGAGACGGTAGTGCGCTTCGGGCAACTCGTGGCGCTCCTCACGAAAGAGTCCTGCCTCTTGCAGTGCTGCTTGGAGAAGCGGGGCGAGGTTCTGAGCGTGCTCGCGTTTGGCCATGGTGGGGAAGACGCCGCCGTATGCCTCATGTATCTTTGCTTGCGAAAACAGCGCTTCGCCCATGACCCGAAATTGGCCATGTGTGAGGTCGCCGGTGGCCTCAAGGACGGCTAGGCCCGTCTCATCGCAGCTTGTTTCAATTGCGAGAAGCTTCATGTTCACCAAGTATACCAGAGTCAATGAGGGTACGCTCTAGTGATCCATACACCCCGCTAAGAACCACGGAGAAACGAGGGCTATCCCTCGTTTCTCCGACTCGCTCGTTTTCTCCTGCACCTTGTAAGGTGCAGGATTCATTCGAGCTCCGTCGTTCGAGTTCCTTCCCGCGCTACGAATGCAAGAAACCCGAGGACATGCCTCGGGTTTCAGCATTCTGTGCGCGGTGAGGGACTCGGTCACCTCGCGTGATATTTTGTTCGCCTGTCGGCTCCAAAATATCTACGCTCCTCGACCCCGACTAGTCCGACAAGTAACCTTTCTCCGGTCAGTTCTTGCATACCGGACTAGTCTTTCAAATCCCTCACCGTCCCACGCAACCAACGAAACACAAAGCTTTCGCTTTGGGTTTCGGGTTGCTGTGCGCGGTAAGGGACTCGAATCTTACAGATTCAGTACACCGTGCGGATAGTTCTTTCGCCCTTCGGGACTCAGAACTACCTCGCAAGGTCTTCGAGTCCATTCCCATCGCACAACAGCATATTCACGCAATGCTCCACGTATTCGCATTGCGTTCATTGCGTTGTGCGCGGTAAGGGACTCGAACCCCTGGCCTTTCCCACGTCAAGGGAACGCTCTAGCCAACTGAGCTAACCGCGCTTCAGTGGTGCAGCGTACTATACCCTGTATCTTTACTCTCAGCAACGGCCGCGCTGACTGTCAACACACCCCCATGTCTTGCGGGTCACTGTGCGTGGTACGATACGGGTAACGCGCACCAGACCCGTGTGGCGTTGTGCTGGTATGATACCTGAGAACCTCCTTCCACGCAGGAATCCCACCGGGGGAACGAGCGCCACGATCGACGTGTCTGGCTACCAGCCCCCACGTCTCGGCTCAACACTTGCGGCACAAGCGAAGTCGCCGACCCCGACCGTCATCCGCTACCGTTCCAGGTGGTGGCGGCGAGTGAGCCGCACGCTGCTTCTGACGCTCACCCTCCTCTTCTTTCTGTCCCTCCTCATGCCGGGCTATGTGTTGTGGCGCGAGGATGAGACACTTCGAAGCTCCCGACCCCTGTTTGGCTCCATTCTTGAGACCGATCGCTACGGTGAGATGTTCGTACAGACCGCAGGACCATTTCAGGGGCAGGCCGTGGTCATCGTACCCGGCGCAGGCGAGTGGAGTGATGTGTGGAGCGACACCATCGAGGAACTCAAAGAGCATGACTACTACGTCATTTCGCCCGACCTGCCACCGTTCGGCTTCTCAGATCGCCCAGAGGATAGTTCGTACAGTGACGAAGAGCAGGCCCGGCGGGTCATCACAGTGCTTGATGAACTCGATGTACCCGAAGCGGTATTCGTTGGCCCCAACATCGCGGCGGGCATTGTCGTTGAGATTGCGCGCGCTATCCCCGACCGCGTGGTCGGTCTCGTACTCATCAATCCCCAGCTCGGCAATCTCTATGCTGAAGATGTCCCGCAGGGACGGCTACGTACTATGCTTCTGGGAAATGGACTCACGCGGTATTACTATGTGGCCAACTGGGATCTCAACCCGTTCCTTACGCAGCATCGTTTGCGGCAGATGATGGCGGTCGATGCAGCAGCGACTCCCGAACTTGCTGAAGCGCTTGTGCGTCCGCACGGTACGGTCGAGTACGCTGCTGCTTACGGCAGGTGGACGAACGATCGACTCGCCGGGCTGCACGGCAAACGCAAACCGAATGTCGAGGACCTCGCCACACTCGCCGATCGTACAGCGCTCCTCGTGGGAGAGGAGGACCCGACCATTAGCAAGACGAACATGTTTACCATTGCTGAGCACCTTCCTAACTCTGAGACCTTTCTCTTTTCTGAGCTGGGTCACTACCCGCAGTTCGAGGATCCGCATACCTTCCACGAGGTATTATTAGATGCGCTGGAGTGGATAGAAGGCACCGAGGCGACGAGCACAGTAGCGACATCCTAGTGTGGTAGGATGGGGGCATCATGACCCCGTCTGAGCAGGTACGGTCGGTTCCACCAAGCGAGCCGTTTCGGTTTGCGTTCTTTGTGACCTTACCACAGCGAACGCTGCTGTGGATCACCTTCGTCTTTGTAACAGCAGCGACCCTACTCAACACGTTCCAGCCGTTCGCAATCAAAGAGATCATCGATAATGCGGTCGCCGGTTCCTCAGATGATGTGGTGCTGTGGGTCGTAGTGTACCTCGCACTCCTGGCCGTAGCGTACGTGTGCTGGCGAACGAGTGGATTGCTGGGGTTGCGGGTGTTCACACGGGCGACGCGCTTTGGGTACAATTCGTTGTTTGAGTACCTTATCCAGCACAGCACCGCCTACTTCTCAGACCGCTTTGGCGGCTCGCTCTCCTCAAAACTCAGCCGCGCGGTCGATCGTACCGAAGGACTCTGGGAATCCATGCTGTGGGGGTACTACACGAGTATCATTCAGGCACTTGTGAGTCTGCTCCTCATCTACCTCGCGAGCCCGCTCTTGGCGCTCTTGTTCTTTGCTCTCATTGTCACCATCGTGCTCGTCAACGTACCGCTTGTACTGCAACGCCGGCCGATGATCGTTGCCAACGCCGAGGCGCAATCCGCACTCAGCGGTGCGACGGTTGACACACTCACGAACATCTCAGCCGTCCACACGTTTGCCCATCAGACATACGAACGCACTCGTATTGGAGAGCTCACCGACACAGCCATGTACGCAGATGAAAAACAGTGGCGCTGGAGTGAGTACGGCCTCATCCTCAACAACGCGATCATCGTTCTCTTTGTAGGTGTCATGACGTGGATACTCATTGGGTCGTGGCAGAGCGGTGCGGTCTCAACCGGCGACCTGGTCATGGTGTTCACGCTGGTGGGGAGTATGCTTGGTACGCTCGTGTTCATCGGCAACATGATGAACGGACTCATCAGGAATTATGGCGAGATCCAAGAAGGACTTCGGGAGATACTCCGACCGCTCGAGCAGGTCGAGGAGCATGATGCGCGGGATGTTCGTGTCGCTGACGGTGCCATCACGTTTGATGCCGTTTCCTTTTCCTACCCCGGTGCTGCAGACACTCGCATCTTCACTGACCTGTCACTTGCCATCCTCCCTCGACAGCGTATCGGTGTGGTCGGCCACTCAGGAGCGGGGAAGTCGTCGTTGGTTGCACTCTTACTTCGACAGTATGAGATGAACGAAGGGAGTATCCAGTTCGACGGCATCGACACGCGTGAAATGTCGTTGGCATCAGTACGGCGTGCGATCGCCTTTGTGCCGCAAGACCCGGTGATGTTCCACCGCTCTATTCGGGAGAACATTCGCTACGGCAAGCTCGATGCAACCGACGCTGAGGTTGAGGAGGCGGCGCGCAAGGCGAACGCGCACACCTTCATCGACTCGACCCCCCAAGGGTACGATACGCTGGTCGGTGAGCGCGGCATCAAGCTCTCGGGTGGGCAGCGTCAGCGTATCGCGATCGCACGTGCCATTCTCAAGGACGCACCGATACTCGTTCTCGACGAGGCTACCTCTGCACTCGACAGTGAAAGCGAGACGCTCATTCAGGAGGCGTTGGGAGAGTTAATGCGGGGGAAGACGGTCATTGCGATCGCGCACCGCCTCTCAACGCTGCGGCACATGGATAGGATTATCGTGCTCGACGCGGGTCGTATCGTTCAAGACGGAACTCACGATACGCTCACACACGAGGATGGCATCTACAAAACGCTCTGGGAGCACCAGGCGGGCGGGTTCTTGCAGGACTAGGAGGCAGGTGTGGCTACCAGCTACCGGTATTCTCCATACTCGCCCAGGGTTCTGTGGGTGGTAGCGCGTCACCTTTTTGGAGGAGTTCGATCGAAATGTCGTCGGGGGATTTGATGAACGCCATCCGACCGTCGCGCGGCGGGCGGTTGATGGTAACCCCAGCTTCCTGCAGGCGTTCACACGTCGCGTAGATGTTGTCGACCGCATACGCGAGGTGTCCCCAAGTGCGGCTTGAAGGCGGCAGATTCTCAGGGTCCCAGTTGTAGGTCAGCTCAAGCAAGGGTGCTTTCTCGTGTTCGGCGTGTGCGAGGTCATCCTTTGCGGCGAGGAAGATAAGCGTGAAGCGACCTTTTTCATTGTCGACGCGCCTCGTCTCGATCATCCCGAGCTTCTCGATGTAGAACGCGAGGGACTCCTCAAGGTCCGAGACGCGCACCATGGTGTGAAGGTATTTCATAGAGTGAGGTATAGATACTATACTACGTTCGTTTGATCTTCTCGATCTCGGCGACGAGCGCGCAGTGGTCGGAGAGGCCGCACTTCTGTGAGATGTTGGTGACTCGATAGTGTGGTGAGGTTAAAATGTAGTCGACCATTGTTTTCAAGAGTTCACGGCGACGCTCAGGGTTCTTGCCGGCCATGTGGTAGTCCACATCGATAGAGGAAGTGATGCTACGTGGTATTGCATCCTGGTAGAATTCGCACAGGCGTTCGTAGAGGGGATGACGGTTTCGGGGAATGTTCAGATCACCAGTGAAGATAAGAGATTGAAAGCGGTTGAGATAGGCGAGCAGGTTGACCAGGTCGCTCTCTTGATCAGGGGATACCTCGCCTCGTTCAGTCCACGTGAAGTGGGTCGTTGCGATGGTGAAGGTATCAGCGCCGCTAGCTACCGTCGCCACCACAACGCCCTGATCGGTCACCTCACGTTTATCTTGTGCACTGCGCGCACCGGACTGGGAGCGACCAGGATCCTTGGAGCGGAAGTAGTGGTACACATCAGACCGCTCAAACGGTACTTTGGAGAACAGAGCTACCCCTTGCGACGCGAGCGATCCGCGATCGTGGGCGTCTTTCTCCCACATACACCGGTGCGCATACAGTGAGCGGTAGCCCAACCGTTCCACCTTTTCACACTCATCTTCGAATATCTCCTGCAGGCAGATGATATCTGGGGACACCCGCGCCAGAAAGGGAAGTACGCGGTCCCAGTGTCTATTGCGCTCGATGTTGAGGGTTACCAGGGACAGCGACATGCGCACCTATTCTACCAGAATGTCTCCCAGAATGGGTACTGTCGACAAATCGCACTTGCGTGCTACATTGTGGCGCAATGATCTTGTATCCAACAGAGACGGTGTATGGGTTGGGGGTGAATGCACTCGACCCGGTAGAGGTCGAAAAACTTAATGTCCTTAAGGGACGTCCAGAGGAAAAGAAGCTTTCTTGGCTTGTCCGCACGGTGGACGACATTGCGGAGTATGCAGAGGTGAACGATACGGCGCGCGCGATCATATCGGAGTTTCTACCAGGACCACTTACGCTTGTCCTTCAAGTGAATACACACGCGCTGGAGATACCGACGGTCGTTGATGGGCGAGTACGTTTCCGCATCTCTCCCGACCCTGTCGCGCAGACTCTCATCGAGCGCTTCATGGCAGAGCACAACGCGCCGCTGACGTGCACAAGCGCCAACATCTCCGGCATGCCAACCCTCTCCACTCCTCACGAGATACTCACACAGTTCGGTGAGCGTGCATCCCTCATCACCGAGGTCATCGATGACGGGCCCCGGCAGGGAACCCCCTCCACGGTCGTTGGTGTATTCGGCAGCGAGGTGGAGGTCTATCGCGAGGGCTCGATTTCTACAGAAGCGCTTATGGAGTGCGTGCGATGATGCTACAACCCCAACTCATCGCGATTCTTCAGCGTATCCTCATACACCTGCCACTCGGCAATCTTTCCGTACTCGACCCGTGCGCGCCAGAGTGCTGGGCCTTCAAGGGAATCATCTGAGCAGGTGGTGTGGCCTGCAATGACTACCTCGTCATCTTCATGCGTGTGCACTTCTTCAAAGTGGCTGTGGTAGTCGGGGTACTCGTTGAAGAAATCAGACCACGCTTCATACAATTCTTTCCTGCCGCGAACTTCAGCTCCGCTCGAATCAATGAACACTGAGTCATCCGTCAACAATTCCTCAAGCACATCAATGTCACGTTCATTGATCGCTGAGTTGAATGCATGCGCGATGAGATGTGGGTCGGACATACGGTAGCTGTAGCATACATTTCAGGTGTGTATGAGTGGTGTTGTCGCATCTATCCTAACACAGTATCCTTGAACTACTGAACCTCTCTTAACAAGTAACCGAATTTCGGTATGGACAATGAACAGAGACAAGAGGGAGAAGCGGGTGCTCCTCAGACGACACAACCTGCCGCTGCGCCAAGTGGTGTGGGTGAGGCTGCAGCGCAGGCTCAGGCAACCTTGGGCCGGTTAGAGAACATTCAGGGTTGGTCCTGGGGCGGCTTCATGCTGGGCCCGGGTTACATGATCGCCACAAAGAACTATGTGTATCTCCTCCTGTACCTCCTCACGCTCGTTCCTCTGGTGAACGTTTTTGCGTGGCTTGGTATCTCCATCTTCCTTGGACTGCAAGGACACCAGATGGTCGCGAAAAGTGCTATGTTCAAGAATGACGATGAGCGCAACGGCTTCAATCGAGCGGTCGATCATGCCGGCTTCATCATGTTCCTTATCATGGTCGCGCTCTTCGTGCTGGGCTTCCTCTTCTTTGGGATGATGATGAGTATGTTCGTCGGAAGTATGGGCGGCATGGAGTACGGCTCAGGGCCGGGAGATTCTCCGTTCTAAGTCTAGCTAAATATTGAGACGCAACACTGCCTGAAGGGGCGGTGTTGTGTGGGTGCGTAGAGGGGGGGATTCAATCAGGTATCTCTGATGTGAGATTCTACTCAACCACTATCTACATTATAGGATCGGATGTGAGAGTATCTACGGGCTGTAGATCCTTGGTGAGTGCAATAGTTCATACATGGTGCTGCAGGCGAAATCGGTTGATCTCATCGAGTATGGTCTCAGCTGACGTACCCAGCATTCTTAGTGATATGTATACGTCACCACCGCTCTTGTCACTCATTTGGCCTTGCACTGCAACATTCAATCTGTCCAAGGTGTTTTGTAGGGATGTTTGGTTCTGGTCGAGCGGCTCGGTATTGAGCAGTTGTATGGCTAGATACGCTTCAGAAATATTTCTTCCACGTTGTTGTGCAACATAAATGTTGATAATGTTATCCCACGGAATGACGTAGGTGGCACCCTTCCTCATCACTGAATGAGGAACGATACCTTCTTGCGTTACGGTGAGCACCTTTGAGATCGTGAGTTAAAGAAACATTCGGGAGGCTACATCTGATATAGTATGGCTTTGTTAAGA
>CAYWKE010000028.1:0-11602 GCA_964459075.1 uncultured Candidatus Saccharibacteria bacterium
CATGCGTCTCTACCTCGACATCGACGGTACCCTCATCCACGAGGACCTCGGTGAGCGCTGGGGGCAACCGGCCGAGGGTCTTGCCACGTTCCTAGAGGCGACCGAGCCGTTCGCCGTATCGTGGCTCACCACGCACTGCATGGACGGGGATCCAACACGTGCACAGAAGATCGTGAAGCAGCATCTCCCGAGTGACGTGCACTATCTCATCGACCGTATCGAGCCCACGCGCTGGCAGACCTACAAGACCGAGGCACTCGACCCGACCGAGCCCTTCATCTGGTTCGATAACGATATCATGGACGTAGAGTGGGATATTCTCTCGGGATTACCTGAGGACCGACGTGCGGTCGAGGTGGATCTGGTGCGTGATCCCCGGCAGCTGATCGCACTCACCCGCGAACTAGTTGACCGTGCGCGTACGCACGCCACCTGATCACCCAAGAGAATCACTCTACGCGGAGATGCTGTGTATGCAGCTTGCGGTGAAGGTATCGTGTACGTACCGACGCATCACCTTCGGCACATACCAACCAGCCTTCCTGCACCGAAGCACGATCTAGTGATCTCAAGCGTTTCGTCTCGCTGGCGTATGGCCCCCGCGCTGGAGGGGTATGCAGCTGTCTTATCCCCACGTGTCTCCCCTCCGTAACGCTATCTCGCTGGTAGGATGAGGCCATATTCATAATGCATACCTCTATGCACTACGTACTTCGGTTTGCTCTGGTGCTCGTTTTCCTCAGTACGAGCGGGATTGCCCATGCGGGGAGTATCTCAGTGGATGTCTCCCACAAAGATCGACACAGTCCGGGCGATATCATTCGTGTTGAGTGGGTCGGTGAAGACCTGCCGGATGGTGTACCCCTTGCCATATACCTCTCCTCGATCGAGGAAGGGTTCCTCTATCCCATTGCACGGAGCGTACCCCAATCGGGTACCTTCCGCTGGGAGATCCCGGAGTCTACGGCTGCGGCGCGTGACTATCGTATCTCGTTGAGTACCGAAGACAAAGGACCCTCGGTGAGCTCGCCGTACTCACAACCCTTTGAGATCACGGGGGGAGATGACGGCTTTGCGATCACGGAGGCGTACACGAGGGTGGTTGAAGACAAGGCGGGGATGGGTGAGGTGACCCTCTACTTTGAGACTAATCGTCCACTCGATAAGAGCCACTACCTCAGGCTCAACATCAACTGTCCGGACGAGGTTTCGATCACCTCGCCTCTCTCTGCTAAGACGTCGTGCAAGAGCTGGGTAGGGATCGATGATCGGGACGGTGCGTACGAGCTTGCGTATGAGGTGCTGAGTACGGAACCTCAGTGGCTTGCATTCACGATCGACCTCATGCGAGGCGAGACCCTCCTCCAGCGGGTGTTTGTCGACCGTGTGCTGCTCTCGGGTCTAGAGGAGCTGCGAGGGTCCCTCCGGCTCACGCTCGATCCGTCGTCTGAAGTGGCGCACAACGAGGAGTTGATCATCCGCTTCTGGGACGTTGACGCAGATGAGTACCGTGTGAGCGCAGTGTGCAAGGCAGATCTGCAGATGGCTGGCAAAGCGCGACCAGATCTGTGCATCGAAGCGGAGGTGCTCGGTGGCGGAGGAAAAGACGTGCTGCGGGTGGACCACATCTATCCCTACAACCGATCGGGTATGGCGCATGCTGCGCGGATCTATGTCGAGGCGTTTGCGGG
This sequence comes from uncultured Candidatus Saccharibacteria bacterium, assembly GCA_964459075.1. GTDB lineage: Bacteria > Patescibacteriota > Minisyncoccia > Phycocordibacterales > UBA12088 > CAYWKE01. Next base: position 1,692 of record CAYWKE010000028.1, read on the forward strand.
TGGTGAGTTGGTCGCGCGTGACAGCGAGGCGATCACCGTCTTGCCGAAAGGGGGTGTATCGGATACACCCGAGCCACGCCTCGACAAACCCGTACCCCCACAAGAAAGCAAGCCCGAGAAGCCGAAACGATCGACCGAGGAGGTGCTCGCACTCGTTGAAGAACTGTTTGGAAAAGAATCAGATGCGTACCTGATCGTTCAGCTCTTCATTGCCTTGGGGATCATTGAGTAGGGTGGGGAGGACTCGGCATCACTTGCATGTCCCGCTCGATCCTGCACCTTGACCTGCACCCCCTCGCCAAGAGCGGCGAAGCCATTGATCGTGCGTTGGCGGAGGTGCTTGATGAAGCCGAAGAGAAGCGGGTCCGGAAGATCGAGATCATTCCTGGCAAGGGGAGTGGGCAGCTGATGAAGCGGGTGAAGCGCTGGCTCGACCAGAAGCCGATCAAAGCGCGGTACAAGCGGATCGAGGTGGATGCAAAGAACCACGGACGACTGTTCGTGATCATGCGATGACCGAGCGGCGCACCCTTGGGGTGCGCCGCTCGAACCACTGGAACAGGGGCAGCATCCGCAAAACCATATCCTTTGGTAGCGGTCATTTCTCGTTTTTGCTACAGTGCGTGACGGACAGCAACTAAGCGAGGAAGCCCCATGGCTCGCGTCACCCCGAGTTACAGGTTGAAAGACCTGCTCGAAACGAGGGATGACGTGCTCTGGGCGCGTGTTCCTCTCGAGATCATCAATGTCCTGACGCAGGTCAGGAAAACGATCGAGGAAAAAGACATCTTCGAACTAGCCGTGAGCATGCTCACGGGTGGGCAGCGCACGCCTGGCGAGGTAGCGGTGCTGGACGCAAAGAAAGCACGTGCGTACCTCAAGGAGCTCAACAAGATATTCGATGCCAACCACACCCTTTGCTCGATGCGGAAGGTGCGCATCGACGGGAAGGTACGGTATCTGTTCCTGATATCAGGACACCGCCGCTTGCGTGCGGCCAAAGAAGCGCAGCGACTCATCGATAAAGGTCCAGCACAAAGCGCGGTCTTTGATGGCAGGTACCGGTGTGGGCTCCTCTTTGGGCCCAACATCCACCAGGCGCTCGGTGCGCAACTCATCGAGAATTACCACAAGCCTGTCCCGCTTGCCGAAGAGATCGATGCGGTGTGGCGCTACTGGCGCTACCTCAACGAGCTCAACGGTGGTGAGAAGGTGAAGGTGAAGGAGTTTGCCGATAGGATCGGACGGACTCCCGAGTGGGTGCGGCGTATGCTGCGCTTCACCAGCCTTCCGCAAGAAGCGCAAAAGATGGTGAGTGCAACGCGACTGCAGGGAGCATCGTTCTCGCTCTTGGTCGAGGTGCAGCGGCTGGTCGAAGCATACGAGCGCTACGGTCGACCGCTTTCTGAGCCCGAGATCGTGCAGACGGCACGCTACCTCGTCCTTAAGCGAGTCTCGGCGAGCGCGTTCCGCAAAGAGGTCACCGCACGCATTGAGGCGCTACGGGGAGACCAAGCGCAACTCTTTGAGTTGGCGGCTCCGGACGAACGTGCGGTTCGCAAGGTCGCGGCTGCCGGCCTCATCCAAGAGTTGGGGACTGGCTTGCGCTACCTTGACCTCGTGCACCACATGATCGGGGAGGGAGCGTTCGGAGAGGTGAGCCCCTATCTCGAAGGCAAAAATAGGCAAGGAGACTATTCCCCTATAAGTGCAGCACGAACTGCACACAAGCTTGCGTTGCGCCTTCAAGATGTTCTGCCCCACCTCATCACTCTGATGCAACGAGAGCGCAGGGGGACCCTGCGTCGCCAGCTTGAGGCAGTGCTCGCTCGGCACGGCATAACGCTCGCTGTGTTGGAAACGTTCCTGAGAGAGCAGGGAGAGGACCTGGACTTTCCGTAGCGGCGCCCGCAGGGCGCCGCGCTTTTTTGTTGCATTATTGTACCTGCCTGGCACTATGACGAGCGGACCAGAATGAGGAGGATGCCATGCGCATCGACTACCGCAGGGCAAAGGAAGTCTTCGCACTCATGCTCGCGCGGTACGAAAAGCGCGAGTATCCCTACCACAACCTGGAGAATGACCTACCACAGAATCTGGTTGCGCCGTGGATCCGCGAGGACCCTAAGCGCTTTGCCCGCCACCTTTTCTTCGCATGCCACTACATGCGGGGGACCATAATCACGCGTAACGCATTCCTGTTCCTGAACGATCTGCACAGTGAGTTCCCGTGGCTTTTCACCTACGAAGTGCTGCTACGCTCTCCGCAGGAAGTCGCGGAAGTCCTCAAGACCAAGATCGCGTGGGAGCACCAGAGAGTTGCTCGTATGTGGTTGCGTAATGCGCGGATACTCGTTGAAAAATGGGGTGATGATCCGCGTACTCTTTTTAAGGGTTCGCCTTCACGAGAGGCCCTGTATCGCCGCGTCATGGGAAAAAGACACAAGAGGTGGACGCGCAAGAACGGTCGTCGAGTACTCGCGCCGAGTCGATATCAGAGTTTCGCTGGCTTTAAAGAGAAAATGACCAGCATGCTCGCGTACTTCTTGGAAGCGACAGACCTCATCGAGCCTACGCCACTTTCTGCCCCGGTCGACTATCACCATTTCCGTGTGTATCTTGCGACGGGAATGATCGTGATAGAAGGTGACTCAGTATCGTACGAGCGGATCAGGCGGGTTGGAGTGAAGCTCGCCGAGAAGCTGCAGGCCGACTTTGAGCTGTCCCAGGTAGCATATGCCGATGTGGTGTGGTTGTGGTCGGTACGTTCTTGCCGGGGTGCGCCTCATAATCAAACGAAGCAGATTGGGCGCTTTGAACGAGAACTGATCCCTGTGGTGTGGAGCGATGCGCAGGTCAGCGCTCATGCAAGAACGTGCGGTCGCTGCACTATTGCAGCACACTGTCGATACGGTGTGCCGGCAGGGGTGTACTACACGACCGGTGTGTTCACATTGATCGATTGCACCAACCCCCCTCAAGGAGCGCTCTTTCACCCAACCGACATCCCGGTTGCCTTCAAGAACGGGGATCGGGACCTCTTCCGCGAACGCTTTGCGGAAGAAGGATTATGAGGCGCAGCTTTAGCTGCGCCTCATTCTTTGTATACTGTCAGCATTACCTATCCTCCTCCGGCTCATCATCCTCATCCTCGATCTCCACCTGGATGATCTCCTCGATGATGTCCTCGAGCGTGATGACCCCGAGCGCGTTGCCACGCCGGTTCTCGACGAGCGCGAGGTGCAGGCGCTCCTTGAGCATCTTGGCAAGAACGATATCAAGGAAGGTGTCCGGTTTGACGCGGAGCAGTCGTTCGTCGAACGCCTCTTCGGTCGCGCGGATCGATATTTCCGGGTCTTCGGTCAATAGGTCCTTGGCAAAGAGGAGGCCGACGATGTTCTGCCGATGCCCGCTGTAGACGGGGTAGCGTGAGAAGCCCGCCTCGCCGATCTCCTCGAAGAGTTCGCGGGTCAGGGTGCGGTTCTCGTCGAAGGCGACCACGTCGTCAAAGGGTGTCATGGCCTCGCGCACGCGCGTGTGGGAGAACTGGAGCGCGCCGTGAAGGATGCGCTCCTCGTCCGCGTCGATCGTGGAGTGCTCGGAATCTTCGTGCTCGGCAATGATCTCCATCAGTTCGTGCCGCGAGTAGAGAGACGGTAGTTCCTCACCGAGGAAGCGGTCGAGGAGTGCTGCGATGGGGTAGGTGATGGGGGCGGAGATCCACATGAGGATGCGCACGATGGGTGCGAAGAGGCTCCCGAAGCGCAGCGCGTGGCGTGAGATGACCGCCTGGGGGAGGATCTCGCCAAATAGAAAAATGAGTGCGGTTGCGGTCAACGAGGCAACGAGCCCACCGGCAAGCTCGCCGAGAAAGATCGCGAGGATCGAGTTGACCGCGACGTTCCCCAGAAGGAGCGTGGTGAGGAGGTGGTTGCCGCGGGTGCGCAGCGGAAGTATCGCGGCGGCTTGCGAGTTGCCTAATTTTGCACGGCGCCTCAAGGAGCCTGGATCGAGCGTGAAGTAGCCCAGGGTCAGCCCTGAGAAGAGGGCCGAGCAGGCGAGCAGCAGCAGTGTCAGCAGGAACTCGAAGAGCATCGTTGGACGTGCATTCTAGCACAGAATAACGTTGTGCACGTTGCCAAGGAGTGTGGTCGCACGGTAGGGTAAGGTATGTTCGGTAAGAATGGACACGCACGACCGTCACTCACTGTGATACGCGTGCCTCTGGTAGCGCTGCACCCCCGTGAGCGGGATATCCCGCCGGGGTTTTCTGCTGTTGCGGGGTGCTGACTGGTAGCGTGTAGACATTTGTCACATGGTAGCGAAACTGAACACATGGTGGGAACAAGTGAAACGGCGCTTTGGTCGGCACGGCGGGTGGCCTTCCTTAATGCCGGTCCACGAGCGCCCGAGTGCTCCGCGCAAGATCTTCGGGGGAGTGTTCGACGTGGTGCAGCTCTCGCATGTGTTCAAAGATAGCAAGACCTTCGTCGACATGACCCCGAAGAAGCGGCCGGGGCGCATCATCCGCACCTACTTCCGCAACTACGGCACCCAGCTCGATATTGCTCGGTTCGTGCGCGACAACTTCCACCCGCCCAAAGCGCTCCCTGAGCCAGCGTTCACTTCAGAAGGGCAGTCGGCGCCGCGCGAGGTGCGCGACTACATCGAGTGCATGTGGGACGTACTCACCCGCGAGGCTGACACGCGCAGCCGCTACTCGTCTCTCTTGCCCTTGCCGTATCGCTACGTCGTGCCGGGCGGTCGCTTCCGTGAGGTGTACTATTGGGACTCGTACTTCACGATGTTGGGCTTACGTGAGGCAGGACGCACTGACATTTTGGAGCAGATGGTGCGCAACTTTGCCTACCTCATCTCACGCTACGGCTTCATCCCCAACGGCAATCGCACCTACTACCTCACCCGCTCCCAGCCGCCAGTCTTCGCCCTTATGGTCGACCTCTTGGCCGAGGTGAAGGGACAGTCGGTCCTAGAGGAGTTCGCGCCCATCATCACGGCTGAGTACCGCTTTTGGATGCGTGGCATGGAGAGCTCGAGTTTTCAAAAGGGACGAACCAACAAGCGTGAGCACGTGGTGCGCACGCCTGGCGGCGAGCTCCTCAATCGCTACTACGACACCTCGATAGCGCCACGCGACGAGGGTTTTCGTGAGGACCTCGAGATAGGCCGCCACATCGATGAGTCGGCGAACTTCTACCGGTGCGTGCGTGCAGCAGCAGAGTCAGGTTGGGACTTCTCCTCGCGCTGGCTCGCCGACCCGAACGACCTGTCCACGATACGCACGATCGATATCATTCCGGTCGACCTCAACGTGTTCCTCTACCTCACTGAGGAGCTTCTCTCGCGCATCTACCAAATGCAGGGCAAGCCGGGTTTCACCAAGAAGTACGCGCGCCGCGCCGAGGAGCGTCGCGATGCGATGCAGAAGTACCTGTGGCACGAGGACGATGGGTGGTTCTACGACTACCTTATTTCGGAGGAGCGGCAGATATCCGGAGCGACCATTGCGGGCGCAACTCCCTTGTTTGCGGGCATCGCCTCGGCTGAGCAGGCAGCGCGCATCTCCGAGCGCATCGAGCGAGATTTCCTTCGACCGGGTGGGGTAGCGACCACGCTCGTTCATTCGCCACAGCAATGGGATGAACCCAACGGCTGGGCGCCGCTGCAGTATCTCACGGTGGCCGGGCTCGACCGCTACGGTATGCACGATTTGGCGCGTGAGATAGCGGTGCGGTGGTGCGCGCTCAACATCTCGGTCTTCGAGCAGACGGGGAGTTTGCTCGAAAAGTACAACATCGTCGAGGTGGATGAGTTGGCGACGGGTGGTGAGTACGAGCTGCAGGACGGGTTCGGGTGGACCAACGGTGTCCTGCTCACCTTGATGAACAAGTACCACATCAACAAGGAGCTACCGAAGGATGTGCCCGTGCCGGATGTCTCCGAGATGGAAGAGCCAAAACCGGCGGAGCTCTAGCGTGCGTTTTTCTCCTGGCGCGCTAGGATGGATGGAGAACAACCGGAGGAGTGGACATGGAGCTGTCGCCGCAGTCGCCGCGCACGCCATTCCTCGTGACGGGGTGGTGCAGAGCGCGGAACAAGTTCTATTCGTTCGCGTGTTACGTGCGAACACGTAGTGCCTTGGAAGCACGAGCGCGAACAAATCTCACCGTTTATCATGGGCTTGGAGCGGAAGAGGTGGATGTCGCTATCACGGGTGTGGAGTCGTTGAGTGAGCACTTGTATCGCACTGCGCTTCGTGGCACACCCGCGACCCAGTTCGGCGATGTGTTTTTGTATGTCACTGCGCGTTCTTGATATCGGCGGACCCTCCAAGTCCGCCGATACTTGCTTTTTCTTGAGCGTTTACGTAGGTTAGTTTGCAGAAAAGTGGAGAATTGCTATGAAGAAGCAAACCCATCTACTCGCTTACCTCCTTCCCGAGAAGGTGGCAGCGTGGCACCGGGACATGACCCGGATGCTCGCTGAACGTTTCGGCGTGCACGACGTCGCAGAGCGCATTCCGCCACACGCGACCATCTTTCGCCCATTTACGTGCGGGCACGACGAGCTCGAGCGGGTGCGACTCGCAACTGCTCTGTGGGCGAAGGTGAGCCGGAAGCTCATGAGCTTCCGTATCAGAGGATACGGGAGCTTTGGGAACAAGGTTGCATTCGTTTCGGTCGTGGCCAACCAAGCGGAACGCCGTGCGGTGGGAGCTCTGGCGAGCGAGCTGGTGCGCATACTTGCGCTCACGCGACTCGATTTTCCGATATGGGAGCCGCATGCAACGCTTGCGCATCGGGAGGAGTCGTCTGTGATCCGCGAGATCATGGCCGAACTTGAATGGTACTGGCCCAGAACGTACACGGTGCCATTCGACCACGTCGCACTTCTTCGTCTTGAAAGCGAAGGATGGCGCGAGATCGAGCGCTTCTCGATAGTAGTACACAAGTGACGCCGCGCTGGGGATCATTCCCCGCGCGGCGTTCATGCTCACGCCTCCACCACGTCAGATGGAGGCGCGTGTTCCTTTCTCTTTCTTTGTCTAATGGGTGTCGAGCCGGAACACCAGACTTGGTGGTTTCGCCACCCGCTTTTTGTTGGCAACACGCGGCGAAGCTGGGCCTGCGCCCGCAGAAGCGACGCTCTCGCGCAGCGCCCGCGTACCGTGATCTCGAACACGGTGGCTCGCACGCGGATTCGTGAACCCGTCCCCGTGCCTTGAGCGCACAGGTGCGCGGGACGAACGGCGTTCCCGCCGAACATATACTCTCTCATTCTCTTCTCTACTTGCGATGCGGTTGATTGAGGATAGCTGTTGCCTTCACTCGCGCGGCGCCTGCCATGAGTAGTCGTGCTCGGTCGAGTTCGTATTGGCGAACGATCTCCTCGATGCTGATGGCACGTTCTTCTTGGAGCAAAAGCGCTCGACGTGCCGCCTTGATCTCAAATAGCTTACGCTTCGTGAGGCGTGTACCCCGAGAAGGGGTTGGTGGAGTGTTCATACCAGTCTCCTTTCCGCCCGCTACGATACGCTCAATGAACAGAAAACTCAACCCACGAAGGCTTGCACAGCGAGCACGGCGAGGATGAGGTACGTGGCGAGTGTTCGTGCTCGTGAGCGACTCGTGAACTTGAGCGCGGTTCCGAGTGAGCGCTTGGGAGTGAAGATGTTGCCTGAGAGCGTGCGGGTGGCGTAGAGTTCGTCGAGGATGAGGTGGGTGAGGTAGCCCAGTCCTGCAGCGAGAGCAAAGAACCATGCGGTGTGCTCATCGAGGAGCCATGTGCGCGCAATGAGGAGTGCGGCCAGGCCCGCGATGAGTGCTGCGGGAATTGAGTGGAACATGCCCCGGTGGCGCGTCCACGCTTTGAACAGGAACCCGACGCCGAAGTACGTGATGAGGAACGTTGCAGAGGGAACGCCGATCTGGCTCGCGAGGTCGCCCGCAAAGAAGGGAAGCGTGTGGGCGAACACGAACCACGTCACCCCCACCGAGAATGCACCGAAGATGAGCATGAAGGGGATACTCTCGTCGCTGTCGAGGTCGGGCGCGAAGCTCGCAACAACACCCGTGAGGAAGAGAAAGACGAGGAGTGCTGGGTCGGTGAGGAGTGTCGAGAAGAAGAGGATGGCGACGAGGGCGAGTGCGACGACCGCGCCCGCGCTCACGTGCTCACGAAAGAGTGCCATGGAGAGAAGTATAGCGCAGAGTGTGAAAAGGCGGACCGCCGGCTTGGGAGCCGGCGGGGCAATCCTTGGCCGCTATAGGTATCTGTCAAAAGCGGTCCGGGCAGGAGGTGTCTTGTGGATTAGGATACCTCGCTCACCCTTGTCAGTTTCTCCTGGGTTTCGTCGAGTTTTCTGAGGGTAGTACTTCTCCCCGCACGCGGAAGCTCAAAGGCGTTGTGGAGGAGGGGTGTTGTGATCCATGGCGCTCTCCCTGCTGTGCCACTCTCGTTTATACCACTCCTTCACCGTGCTGCAAAGGGTAGCCCAACCTGCATATGGTAAACTAGTTCTCACATGAGACACCCGAGCGCGATAGCGGTCCTCTCACTCCTGCTTGCTTCAGTATTCACCACACCGGGGGCGCAAGCTATCTCCGTTTCTGAGTTCTACAAGCAGCGCGAGCAAGCCGCACAGGAGCGCGAGGTGGAGCGCGTGCAGGAAGAGGACGAGGAGGAAGTACGCACCTACTACCGTGCCAACTCAAAGCAGATACGTCGAGCCATTGAGCGTTTGGATGACGACATCGTGGAGCGGATGCCGATACCTGTCTTGCTTGGAGTTGCACTCAACGATATCACCGAGAACTTCGGCGACCTGCGTGGTGGGGGAACACGACTGCACGAGGGTTTGGATATGCTTGCCCCCGAGGGCACGCCCATCGTCGCGCCCACTGACGCGGTCGTGACCGGCATGGGCACCTGGTCGGGTGCGGGGCTCTACGTGGAGACCGCAGCGCCCGGTGGAGAGCGTCACGTTTACATGCATTTGGCGGATTTCGCAGACATCGAACCGGGTGACACCCTGCGGATGGGTGACCTGGTCGGCTTTGTGGGTGACACGGGGAACGCAAAGGGTGGACCGGCGCACCTCCACTTTGAGATACGCGATGGCCGCACTGCGCTCGATCCGTACCCGCGCATCCAGCAGGAGTTTTCGCTTGAGCAGAAGGTTGCGCTCATCGAGCGCGCGCTCACACAAACAAACGACGACGACGAGCTGGTCGAATTCTTGATCCGCGAGTATGAGCCGTTCCTCATCCAGGCGAAGGTGGCGGAGGTGGAGCTGCCGCGCGCGCTTGCGCGCGCGGCCAAGGAGTCGGTCGCGGATGTGGGCTCATTCACACGCGACCTTACCGTCGGTGATGAGGGTATGGACGTGAGCGTGCTGCAGAGCATTCTTATTGAAAAAGGTGCGCTCGACATCGCGGAGCCGACCGGCTACTTTGGCCATTTGACGCAAGCGGCGCTCGCACGCTACCAGAGCTTCTTGGGCATTGATGCGACCGGCTTCTTCGGTCCGGAGACCCGTGCTCGGTTTGCGGGTGCGATGGGTACGACACGAACCACTTCGGTGGCACGTGGGGCGAGCGATGAGGTCTCGCTTGAGGAGTTGATAGAGCTTCTGGTCTTGCTTGAACTCATCGATCCGGCGAAAGAAGAGTTTGCGCTCAGCGCCGCGCGTTCGCTGCAGTGATGTTGTTCAGTACGATGAAACGAGCATGCTACCTTTTTGCCTTCACCTTCCTTGGTCTCCTTGCGGCGACCTTGCTTCACGGCTTCATAGAGATACCGCTCCTGGCATACCTCACCGCGTCAGACGAGCGAATGGAAAGCTGGCTCTGGCAGAACTGGGGTGTGGTACATAGCATGGGTAGCATCGG
>CAYWKE010000029.1:0-3387 GCA_964459075.1 uncultured Candidatus Saccharibacteria bacterium
GTGCCGTATGCCACACAGAAACCCCCTCCCCCCGAAGCAGCCGCTTCGCAAAACGAAGATCGTCGCGACCCTCGGGCCGACCTCAGCCGACGAGAAGACCCTCTCCCAGATGCTCAAGGCCGGCATGAACGTCGCCCGGGTGAACTTCTCCCACGGCGACCACGAGAGCAACGGTGCGCTGATTGATGCCGTTCGCGCAGCGGCAGAGAAAAGCCGGCGGCCCGTCGCGGTCCTCCAGGATCTGTGCGGCCCGAAGATCCGCATCGGTGACTTTTCGACGGAGACCGTCACGCTCAAACCGCGCAAGACCTTCACCCTCACCACGCAGAAGGTCGTGGGTGACGTCTCGCGCGTATCTGTCAACTACCCCAAACTGCCGAGCGAGGTCACCAAAGGTGCACCTATTCTCCTCAACGACGGCAAGGTCCTCCTGCGCGTGAAGAAGACCACCGCGACCGACATTACCTGCCAGGTCGTGATCGGCGGCACGATCCGTGGCCGCCGTGGGGTCAACGCCCCGGGTGCCGCACTCTCCATCTCCGCGATCACCGCCAAGGACAAGAAAGACCTTGGTTTTGGATTAGAGAAAGGTGTCAACTTCGTCACCCTCTCGTTCGTGCGCAAAGCAAAAGAAGTGTACGAGCTGCGCAAGCTTCTCGGCGCGAAGCAGGATGAGATCGGCATCATCGCCAAGATAGAGACCCAAGAGGCGATGGACAACCTCGACGCCATCATCGAGGCCGCAGACGGTATCATGGTCGCCCGCGGGGATCTCGCTATCGAGATCCCCCGGGAGGAGGTGCCGCTCGTGCAGAAGGACATCATCACCAAGTGCAACACCCTCGGAAAACCGGTGATCACCGCAACCCAGATGCTCGATTCGATGCGCGAGCAGGAGGTGCCCACGCGCGCCGAGGTCAACGACGTCGCCAATGCCATCCTCGATGGCTCAGACGCCGTGATGCTCTCTGATGAGACGACCGTCGGTCGTTTCCCCGCGCACGCGATCGAGACCATGGCGCACATCGCCACAACCGTTGAGCAGAGCGAGCACGCCCGTGGCATGCACATGCAGATATCCTGCCTCTCCAACACGATCGCCGACTCCGTAACAACCGCGATTGCGCGTGAGGCGCGGGTCGTGCACGCAGCGGCGATCGCCGCGTTCACCGAGAGCGGCCTCACCGCACGCCTCATCGCCCGGCACCGCCCCCAACAGCCCGTCGTCGTTCTCACACCCCACGAGAAAACCTTCTACCAGGCACTTCTGGTGCACGGCTGCTACCCTATCTTGGTTGAACCCGTCGGAGCGTTGCGCGAGGCGATCGCAGCCGCACGCACAGGGCTCAAGAAACTCAAGCTCGGAGCTAAGGGCGATCGATTCGTTCTGGGCGCCGGCATGCCGTTCAAACAGCAGGGCTCGACCAACATGCTCATCGTCGAGCGGGTCTAGTCTCATCCTCATGCTCGTGCTATAACCGAGCGAGGCCACTGAGGAGACATGAGCCATGAACACGAAAACAATGGCGTGTTTCCTCTTTGGGGCACGCCCAGTTTTTCTTTCGATCGAGTCGCTCGTAGCAATTTACTACGATCGAAAGAATGCGAATCTCTATATTCAACTATTCGTTACGTGGGTTGTTATTGCAGTAGCTGCATTTATCTGCACAGTACTACTACTCGCATCGACAGTGTTGACGCTCGCTTTCTTACCGATCGGGGTATTACTTGAGCCTATGATCAAGAAGCAGCTTCAATACCAGAATCAGAAGTATTTCTGGATGCTGTGCATCGGTGTTTTCAGTTTGGGCATTGTATCGCTTATTGTCGTTGTCCTTGCTCCATGGGTCGCGATTGTCTACGCGATTATTCTCTTGGTACGAGAAGTAGTGAGGTTATTTTGACCCGCATGCCATTCATTCTTCGGCATGCGGGTTGCTATTTATTCATTTTCATTGTTTAATGTGGCACGGACCAGCCGGAGGTATCTAGGATGAAGATGGTACCACTTACTCTCGCCACACTGGTGAGACACGTTGACGTTCGGGTCCTTTCAAGACCCGATCCGCTTCACAGGATTGCAGCGTGCTCTGATTTGAAGGAGGTAATGCGACAGCTCATCCAGACGTTCTTGACGGATGAAGAATGCGGCATCGTGCCGCTGCTTCGAAAGATTCGAAGCGACCACACAGGCGACTTGGAAATGGTCGCGAGCAACCTTGCGGCAAACAACAACGAGCTTGAACAGTGCGATCGACGGCTCAAGGCGCGATTTCGGGACGCCGTAATCCAGCGCGAGCTTCGAATCGGTGAGGTCGCTGCTGCGACGATTGCATGGACACTGTTTCTAAAGTTCGACGCCGAGGAACCCGAAGTGGGATTCGACCGCTTTATTGAGCTCGGGGTAGAGCTTTTCAAGGCGGCAAACCCGTACATCGACACAAGTCGATACTACGCGTTCGCAGCCACTGCGCTCGACGAGGCGCTTGTTGCCTCTGAATCCAAGTCAGCCGCATAACGCGGCCACACAAGTACAACAAGCCGCCGGCCTTTCTAGGTAACGGCGGCTTCAGGGTTTTTTAGGGTATCCTGAACAGTGTTTTCAACTCCCGCATCTTTGCTTCATCCGCGACCGCTTCGCACACGAGCGAGGTGAGTTCCCGATCACGAAAGAGCGGTGAGCGTATGTGTGCAAGGAACTCATCGAATGAGCATCGCACCTGCCGTAGTCGCTCTCCCGGCTCACCTTGTGGCTGCTCGACCTGCTCGCACCCATGTGCGATGAGGAAGAACACGGCCCAATCAATTTTGCTCGTGGGCTGCAGCGCGAACCACAGCTCTATCTCTGTAGGCACGAGCCCGGTCTCCTCTCTCAGCTCGCGCAACGCTGCATCGTGTGGGTCTTCTCCCTCCTCGACACGCCCTCCCGGGGTCGCAAGGAACGGCTCACGCCCCGGTTGCTCCTCATCAAGAAGTACGATCGTGCCATCGTGCATCACGGGGATGACGCAAGCCGAATCCGGCCGCTTCAGGCGCTCAAACGTTGCGGTCGAGCCGTCAAACAGCTCCTGCTCCCACTGGTAGACGTCGAACATCACACCCGCAAAGACCTTCTTCGCGTGCGGTGGTAACTCCATCTGCGGCTTGGGGCGAGGGGTCATAGTAACCTTTACGTGGGTATTGTAGTTGGAGAGAGGAGGTTTGACCAGCGGAGACCGCGACAATGCGACTCGATCCCGAAGAAACCGATCGTCCAGTCCTAAACACCGAAAAGAAGCGGGAGCGCCCGTCGCGCAAACAACCCGGTGGTCGTCGAGGACTCCAGTTCCCAGAAAGGAGTTTGCTCGACTGAGCCCTCCCCCCGGCCGCGCTGCTCGCGCGGCCGGG
>CAYWKE010000029.1:3487-5306 GCA_964459075.1 uncultured Candidatus Saccharibacteria bacterium
CGCGCGGCCGGGCCTTTGTTTATTCAGCTACCCGCTCAAACCTCTCCACCTCCTTCCCCGCAACCACGACCTTCGTCAGCCACCCGCTCTCCGCTTCAAGCGGTCGCACCCATACGAGTCCGTCGTTGAGTGATTCGTATACCACCACGACCTCCCCGCCCGCCTCCAGAAGCGCGAGCTCCTTAACCCGATAGCGTGAGTCAGGATCCTTATAGTGGCGGTACATGCCGCCGACAGTCACACGCTCGTGCGCTGCGCGAAGGTGTGCGTTGATTGATCCGTTCATACCAGATTCAGTGCGGCAACGCCGGCGATGATGATGAGAGCGCCTGAGCGCTTCATCCAGGTGAGGCGCTCAGCATCGCGATATGAAGCCACGAGCGAGGTCACCAGGGGAGACGCTGAGGCTATCACCGCAGGAACGATCGCGCTTCCAGCAGCCACAGCACCGCTGTAGAGTCCGGCGGCGCCCACAAAAATCCATACACCCGCGAACCACGCCAGAGGCATCGCACGAGGGGTGAGCGCCGCCACAGGCGGCGCTGTGCGTCGCACAAGCACGTAGAGCACAACGCCTGCACACATTGCGCCTAGGTTCGTCCAGAAATACGCCTCATACCACGCAAGTTCGTTCACAATCAGGTCGAGGAGCGCGTATGCGAATCCCCACGCGACGAGCGGGATGAGCGCAAGCGCCACCGACGAGCGGTGCAGGTTCGCTAGCGAGAACGTCGAGCGATCCGCCGCGAGCAGGAATACTCCCACGACGATCAGCGCCAGGAGCGCGATCTCCACCCCGCTCACCGCAGCACCGAACCACCACACGCCCAAGATAAGGGTGATGCCCGCGTAGCTATTGGCAAAGGGTGCCACCACCCCGAATGGCCCTATATCGAGGGCCTTGATGTAGAAGGCCATGGCTATCGTGAAAAGCGTACCGATCAAAAGCGATATGCCGAGCGCAACGACCGAAGGAGTGGAAAAAGACACGAACGGCACAACAACAAGCCAGCTCACCAAAGCCGCCGCTTGAAGCGCGAGGTTCGCGAGGAACGGGTCCGTGTCCTTTCCACTTTTCCCTGCGAGGTAGTCGGCAATGCCAAAGCCCACCAGCGCCGTCAGTCCTCCAAGTGTTGCCCACAGAAGCATGGGGGGAGTGTAGCACGAGCTGCAGCTCGCTCATTGCTGTGATATCCTAAGCTCACGTATGGAACTGGTCTTGAAAGAAGCGCTTGAGCGGCTTTCACCCGAGCGACAACGGGAGCTTGCCGACGTACTGCAGCAACTTGCGGATACACCTACTCTCTCGCGCGAGCAGAAAGGCGCCATCGAAGAGGGTCTCGCTCAGGCAGATACGGGCGGTTTTGCTTCCGATGAGGAGGTTGCTGCACTCTTCGCGCGGTATCGTGATGTATGACGTACCGACTCACATCACGGGCCTACCGTGATCTTGAGCAGCTACTTTCATTCCTCGCAGAGCAAGATCCCCATGCGGCTGAGGTGCTTCTACGTCGCCTCGAGCACACCTTAACCTTTATCCCCTGCGCACCACGGATCGGACGCGTTGGTACGCGACCCAAAACACGCGAGCTGCCCGTGCCACATACGCCCGTGCTTGTAGTCTACCGCGTGACCGAGCACATAGAGGTACTCACCATCTTTCATACACGTATTCAAACTTACGATGGTGATGAGCACCGACCCTCTCCTCTTGTCGAATTGTTGATCTGCGCGCCCCTATAGGTAAAACGCAGAGAAATGGCAAACCGGCTCACTATCAGGCCACTGGCCACCTCTTGCGAGCAAGATGCTCCTCCAC
>CAYWKE010000029.1:5406-11035 GCA_964459075.1 uncultured Candidatus Saccharibacteria bacterium
CCACCCACACGAGGAACGTTAGGGTCATCAACTCGAAGGGGTACGGGCGGTAATCCCTCCTTCTCTGAAGCCAGCGGACTACCTGATTCCTGTATGTACTTGGGATCGCGCGGATCCGCTTCACCACATCTCTTTCGTACTCGAGCGAAGCTGTTCTCCAGAGTAGCTCTTCATCTGCGGGTTGCCGGAGGATGGGTGCCATTTCGGCCTCCAGATAGTTGAAAACGGGCTTTTTGCCGTGAGATTTATATCACGAAAAATAATGTGTGTCAAAATAGCAACAAGGTGAGGCGCACCGTACCTCGTAGATGAAAAGGCGGAACCGCGTCGGCTTGTGGCCGACGCGGTTCCGTAGTTTATGCACTTCAATTCTGTCGGGGTGTCGGAATTTTTACCCAGGCACTAGCGCATGTTAGTGCTCAGGCGTGCCCGGAGTCACCTCGCTTCGCGCCGCTGAGGTCTCCCATACCTCCGAAGGAGTATTTTGGATATTATTGAATGCAACGTCGGGGTGCCGGGATCGAATCCTGCACCTCCCGAGGTGCAGGACGAACTCGGAGTCACTGCCCGTTGGGCCACGGAAGTCCCCCGGACTTCCGGAGAAGTAGTTCGGACAAAATGTGTCGTGCCCAGGGTCGGGGTGCCGGGATTCGAACCCGGAGTCACCTGTACCCAAAACAGGCATGTTAGCCGTTACACCACACCCCGACCCTGGGCACGACACTGTCATTTTTGTTCAAACAACTTCTCCCCAAAACAGGCATGTTTCCGCAAGCCGACAAATGTGCCCACACCTGCGTTGGGCAATCGTAGCACGAGCAGGCGAGCGGTGCCACAAACGAGCGCGCCGGCCATCGCACTACGACGGCCGGCATCAAGATCTTCCCTCACGAATTCGCTCCGCAATACGCATGCAGCACATGCGCACACGAGAACGGATACGTCTGAACACCGAGCGCCCCCACACCCCAACAACGAGGTTCCACACTCGCTGCGTGAGCGAGTACGAACACTGCTCTATGCGAGTCGCTGCGAGAGGACTCGTCGGCTCCGGCTTCTCACAGACCCTCCCATCGCTTCCCTTGAGATCGTAGGTCAGCAACAACAACGGGGCTTCCCCCTCCGAACAACATTCCTCGAGCACCACGTCTTCAAGCCAGCTCCTGAGCTTCTCTTCAACCTGACGCACAGAGAGGTCTGAGAAAAACTCAAGCACGACATATGCACCATCACTGTATCGCCGAGGAGTACTCAATTGCTTGAGCAGGACAAGGCAACGAAGCTTCGTGAGCATGTGCTCGACGACCGTCGTAGGGTACTGACCACCTTGCACCTGTGGCCAGGAGGACCAATCAACGCACCGGATGTGGTGCGAAGGAATTCGCGTGTAAACGACAACTACACCGTCAAGCGACGACGTAATTGAAAACGTCAAAGGCCAGCGGTAGAACTCGATACGGTCAAAGCCCCCAACGCCGACCGTGATGAAGCGGGGCTGCTGTTTTTTCGGCATCTTGGACTCCCGTTCTGCATTCTACAGACGATAGTGTGGTATCGCGGCATACTTGTCAAAGGTCGCGCCCGCCGGTGGATGCCGGCGGGCGGGTAGGTCACGTTACGAGCTCCATTCGCAGAGACTCGTGAACAGGGGTCGCCCTGTCCAAGATGTCCTCTATGAGCGCTTCAGGCGTGAAGCGCTCAGAGAGGAAGCACACGGTGCTCCGCTTCGGCCCAAAGTTGAAAGGGCCTTCCACGAGCATCTCGGCACAGAGCGCCTTGAGGGCTTCGAGCACACGCGAGCACTCTGGGCGCTCAGACCGAAGCAACGGCCAGTCACTTTCTTCCCATCCAAAGGAGCTCGGCGGGAAACGAACGAACAGAACGACCGCCTTGTCCTCGGCGAGTACGGCGATCAAGCGGACACCCCCAAACACGTAGAGGATGCTGTCCGGATCTACCCGCGAGTGGTCATTTGCGGGCAACTTTAACTCAAGCATATCGTTCTCCTTACGGGCGCCTTCTCGGAACAGGTGAGACGGCGAACCGTCTTGGTGTCGGTGTTGGTTCTACACCGAGGAACGCGCCTATGTCCTGTCCTGAAATCAGGAGCCCTTTCCCGTTGGATTTATCGCGCCCGATCACGATCGCTGCGAGCTCTCCCGAGGACAAGAAGCACGGACTCCCACTCATCCCCGGGACTATCGGGTCCGTTGGTTGTACCAGTAAGACCCGAGCAGCCAAGTCGTCCAGTGTGGGGATTGCTACGCTGTTGGGACCCGCGACGACCTCCGTAGGGTTCCGCAGCAATCTCAGCTCACCAAGCCCCAAGGTCGCCCGCATGGACGTAAGGCAATACAGAGCCTCACGTTCGCGCACGTCTCGTGTACTCACGCGTGGATAGGACATGCCTGGCCACGTCAGATCTGTCGTGAATAGAGCGAGGTCACGCGTTCGGTCGGTCGCTGCTAGGTCGAGTGTACCCGGGTGTTGGCTGACCACAGCACGACGAATTCTGTTTGTCAGGTCACCAAGCGAATCCTCGGATAGTGCACCTTCAAGCCCTCCGAACGTGAAGGTTTTCTTGTCCATGCTGAGCCGCGCCCCGCTTTTTCGCACAAGGGAGTACCTGAACGTCGCACTCAGCGTTCCGCGCGGCAGTATGTGCTCGGTAGGAGCCCCATTGAGAAGCGGCCGAAGATCAAGGTCGACCATGTCCGCCGGGTGGGTAACTAGGTGCGAAACTGTCAGATACGCTCCCGGTCGTACTTCCATACCATTGGCACACCAGGTATAGGGCTTTTGCATGCGATCCCTATCACCTTGCGGGGTTTCGAACGCACCTCTGACCTCAAGCTCGGCGCAGATGTTGACCATGTTGGCGGTCCATTGCTCGACTGCGGCCGGGACGACTCCCTCATCGGCACGAGCCTGGGGGGTGAAGAGAGCCGCAGCACATGCAACGGCAGCAAGCATGAGAGTGCGCATGGCGCTCCTCCTTTCAGGAGTTGATATTTACCTGCGCCCAAGCGTACTCGGTGTGCCAAGGATGTCAAACCGGTCAGGGTACAATGTCTAGAGCATCCCCCTATTCCCACGCGTACCCTCTTCCGAAGTGGCCGTGACGTGCGGTCGCGAAGAATTGCGGTTTGGTGAGTTCAAGTTGCTCGATGATGGCACGCGGTCGTAAGTCATATCCTGCGACTTGTTCAGCACGTCCATCAATGAACGCGACCGCGCTCACAGGTTCCGGTTGCCCGATGGCATACGCAAGGGCAACACATACCTCATCGGCACCCCGCTTCAGCAGATCGCACGCGACCTTGCGTGCCATGTATGCACCACTGCGATCCACCTTGGTCGCATCCTTCCCGGAGAACGCACCACCTCCGATGGGCACTTTTGGTCAATATGCATCTACGACCAACTTGCGGCCCGTGAGACCGGTATCGGCAGCAAAGCCTCCGACCTCCCACGGACCATTCGGATTCCTGGTCCACACGTCCTCAAGTAAAACCGATGGCTGGAGGTGCGGAGAGATGATCTCTCCGACCGCAGTCTCAAATTGCGGTGTATACCTTCCACACACCGACGTGAGGAATGAGGCAACACGACCCTCCTCGACCGTCACCTGCGCTTTTCCATCGCGCGCTCCCATCGCGTCCGCAAGGCGACGCGCGAGCACGACCTCAAGAAGCAATCGCTCAGGGGTATCCGCGCTCGCGTACCCCACCATGATACCCTGGTCACCCGCACCCTCCTCATCGACACCGCGCGCGATCTCGGGTGATTGCTGTACGAGTGACACCGACACATCGAGTTCATCATCGAATCCGCACGAACGGTACACATCGCGAGCCAGTTCAATGACCTTCTCTGTCGGTAGTAGTGCGCCCGTGGTCACTTCTCCCAGAATATAGAGCTTGCCGTGCCCACCCATCACCTCAATGGCTGAGCGTGTGTGGGGATCTTCGGCAAGACAGTGGTCGAGTAATGCGTCTGCGATCTGGTCATAGACCTTATCAGGGTGACCAATGGCCACCGCTTCTGCGGTATGCAGCATATGCAGGTTGTTAGTTAGTAACCTGCCGTATGAAAAAATTCGGAGTCAATATCTCTCCCTTTCACAAGGGCTGGATGTGGCACCTTCACTTGAAGTGGGTTGCCGGACGGATCGTAGGGCCAGTTCCCTTCCCGTCACTCACGATATTTTTTCACAGGCACGGAAAGTATAGCACAGTAGTGCGACGCTAGAACACGTTCGCCATGTGGTTGATACGCGCCTCCCTTCTCTCTACGTCTAGCACTACGGTGATGGCGTCGAGTTGATAGAGGTACTCAAAAAGTCTTCGTTTTGAAAGGTAAATATCTATGGCTTTTTCTAGGCGGGCAAGCTTTTCATGCGTGATGTGCTCTTCGGGCGCAGGTCCTGTTGAGCTAATGTGAGCGGTCTTCACCTCGACAAAGTGTATGGTGTCCCCTCGCTGCGCTACGATATCAAGTTCACCCCAGCGCGTGAGAAAGTTGCGCTCACGGACCTTGTATCCCTTTTCGGTCAAAAAACGGGCAGCTATGTCTTCCCCAAGATCACCCAGTGCACGTTTTGCTGTTTTCTTTTTTGCGTGAGCTGGAGAGCTTTGTTTAGCCATGTAGTCATAGTAAGTATGACCTTTATCCCCTTTTCAACAGACTTTTCCACCCGATAACTGTGGATAACCCTGTTAGTATGGGGATAAAGGACGACTTTTTGACTTTTTAGTATGTGTGTATACTTATGAGCGTGCCCTCTAAGCACCATCACGCAAAAGAGAAGACCGGCTAGTCAAGCCGGTTTTCTCTTTTGTGGGGAGGTGGGTTCAGACTCACATAAAAGACTTCGTGCTATGTTGTGGTTATGGATGACCGCAGTATCCCTCAGACAATATCAGTAACTGGGCAACTCATCGAAACTGAGGGTTTCTCAGATGGATGGAAAAGAGAGGTGCTCGGCTTGAATAAGTCCCTTGCGAGCAGGTATCGGAGTTTGGACAAGGAACGGATCATCGTTGCTTTTGGGGGACCTTCTGGTTCTAGCAAGTCCACAACAGCCGCGGTTCTCGCAGAAACGCTTCCTGCGAGTACCGGTGTGGCCGTTCTCCACGTCACTCTTGATGCGTACCACTTTTCAAACAGCCTCCTCGCTGAGAGCCGTGACGCAAACGGTGACAGCATGCTTGAACACAAGGGTCGCTATGACACGTACGATATTGACTCGCTACGTTCAGATCTCGCGGCTTTTTTACACAGTAAACACGTAAGCTTCTCGGAGTATTCTCGTGTAGTACACGAGCCGATCTCTGACCGAATCAATTGCACCCACACTCGGTGCATTCTTATTCTTGAAGGATTATGGCTTCTGTTCGATCGGACTCCATGGAACGATCTTCTTGAGTTGTATGAATATTCAGTTTTCTTCAATGCTCCTGACCCCTTCCGAAAGAGGTCGGTCATTGAACGTCACATACGGGGTGGGCGAGGGCGAGAAGAGAGCGAGAAGTTCTATGATAAAAGTGACGCGCGAAATGCCTCGCTCATTCTAGGGTGCATCGCAAAGCATGACGAGGTATTAATGGTGTGCAGGTAGGGAGAATCG
>CAYWKE010000030.1:0-10879 GCA_964459075.1 uncultured Candidatus Saccharibacteria bacterium
CTCGCGCTTCTTGAATTCCCCAAGTAGGAAGTCGACGATCGCATCTTCACCTTGCGGCTTTTTCAGCTTTCCCCCAGGCGTCGTGGGGGTTACTCCGATGCGCACACGGATGAATTTTTTGGTCTTGATCGATCGGACGATCGAGTCGAGCCCCTTATGCCCGCCCGTACCTCGGTCGAAGGCGAGCTTGACCGAGCCAAAAGGCCGATCGATATCGTCGTACAGAACAATGAGTTTTTCAGCCTTCTTTTCGGACGCGATGAGATCTTTGAGCACTGTACCCGAGCGATTCATCATGGTCGTTGGGAAGATGAGGGTTGCTTTCTCGCCAGCGAGCTCACCCTTGGCAACGCACGTCTTCTTCTGGTTGTCGCACTTCCACTCAGAGAAGTCGCCCGCAGCGTGAATGGCGTCGAGCGCGAGTTTGCCGACGTTGTGACGGGTGCGAGCGTATTCGTCTCCTGGGTTGCCGAGTCCGAGGATGTAGTGCATGACAGAAAGTATACTATGACACCGCACCCACACGAATGCTGTGCATTCGTTTCGGGCCGCATAGATCTCGTCCGATTTTCAAGGAGCAACTTTTGCAAGCATACGCGCTTGCAAAAGTTGCTCCTTGAAAATCGGACGTGTATACTAGTGCAACGTTATGGATCCTGTGCGTCTCGATCGAACACCTGCATCCGCTCCCTCTCATGAGCGCACGCATACCAGTGCGCAGGAACGCACTCCCGAAACGAACCCGCGTCCGAAACAAGAGAACTTTCTTGCAGAGATATTCCGTTTCGCGGTCATCGCCCTGGTTATCGTCATCCCTTTTCGGATGTTCATCGCGCAACCGTTCATCGTCTCGGGCGCCTCAATGTCACCCACCTTCGAGACCGGCCAATACCTCATTATCGACCAGGTCTCGTACCGCTTCGACGCTCCCCATCGTGGCGATGTGGTCATTTTCCGCTTCCCAGAAGATACCACCAAGTTCTTCATCAAGCGCATCATCGGCCTTCCTGGCGAGAAGATCGAGATACAAGGCACCGACGTTGTTATCACCCCACCGTCTGGTGAGCCGTTCCGCTTGGATGAACCGTACGTCGCAGCAGCTAACGGTAAAAATGACTTTCTCACCCATACGCTTGGTGAAGCTGAGTACTTCGTCATGGGTGACAACCGTTCAGCCTCCTCTGATTCGCGTGTGTGGGGGCCAGTACCAGCGCGAAATGTCGTTGGGCGCGCCTTCGTCAGACTACTCCCAGTCGATGAGCTTGATCTCTATCCAGGCGATGAACGCCTCCCTACCACTCCTGCCACCACCGGAACAAGTACTGAGAGCACGAGCGACGCGTAGTGCATGTGGGTGAACGCCGCACGTATGCACGCAAGCGATGTCTCGCACATCGTCATTATGAGTTAACCAGTCGAGGATAGACCATGCAGCCATTCGCATATCATCCCCTGGAGTTCCATCGTAAGGCCCTTGCGTGTGCGCACCACTACGGGTTTCGAGACGTTACGAAACTAACTCAAGAACACGCACACGAGGAGGTACGCCCACAGACCAAACGGGTCTCCGTAACAGCACGACCCCTAGAGTCGAAAATGCGTAAGATCGATCCGTGGATCAGGGAGTTTGACAGCGCCGTTCGACTCATGAACCGTCAAGGGCTTACTCCCACCACCACTGCTCCACTTCTGTTCTATACGACCTCGATCGATCCGACCCAGGAACAGACGTCAGTTGGCGACAAACCATTCACGTTCTCGCTGTATGCGTTCGGTCTCAAGCACTCAATGGCTGAGGCGTTGATACTCAAGACAGCGATCGTTACTCTCGAGGAACTCGGCATAGCGGAAAGCTTCACGTACCTCAACTCCATCGGTGATCGTGACTCTTCACATAAGTTCTCGCGTGAAGCGACAGCCGTCCTGAAGCGTATGCTGGACGAACTCCCGGCCAACCTCCGCGAGACCTTCAAGGAAGACACGTTCCTGACGTACATGATGGCGGCTCGAAAGCGACTCATGCTCACCGAAGAACTGCCACGCCCAATGGAGTACCTCACAAGTGCGAGCCGTCGACACCTGCGTGACGTACTCGAATTCCTTGAGGCTGCAGATATCGCCTACATCTTCGATGACACGGTGACCGGCCACCGCGACTGGTACCAACACACACTCTTTGAACTGCGTTCAGCAGAGCGTGATGACCCGGAGGAGCCGCAAGTGCTGTTCGCTCGCGGCGGTCGGTACGACGAGCACGTGAAGCACACCTGTACGTTCGCGGGGCACGCTGTGGGTATTACCTTCCGCGTGCAGCCCCAACCCCTCTCAAAAGCGATAAAGGCAACCTTGCCGCGTGAGACCAAACACCCCCGGGTATACTTCATTCGCCTGGGTGCTGCAGCAGAGCTCAGAAGCTTTACCATCATGGAAGCGCTTCGACGTGCACGCATTCCAACCCACCACACCGTGCGCACGACCGCTCTCTCGGAGCACCTTGCCTACGCAGAGGCGACCAACATCCCCTACACGGTCATCATGGGCCAGAAAGAAGCGCTCGAGGGAAGCGTGATCGTGCGTGACACCCTCACCCGGGCACAGCAGACCATTCCCATTGAGCGCCTCTCGTCGTTTTTCCGTGGCGCCAAGTAAGACTTGCCTCTATGGCACCTCGTGTGGTATACTCAAGTAATCTATGGTAAACGTTGAAGTAACCAAGAATCAGAACGAGAACAGCGGAAGCGTCATTCGTCGCTTCACGAAGCGTTCCCAAAGCTCTGGGGTCGTTTCGCGTATGCGCAAACTGCGGTACTACGAACGCAACAAGTCACGCAACTTCCTCAAAAAAGCAGCGGTCTCATCCGCCCAGCGCAAGGAAAAGCTCATGGAGCTTGCGAAGCTCGGCCTTCTGCGCCCTGCGAAAAAGCGCCGCTAGAAGCTGTGCCGATCACTATTCTCAACACCACCACAACCCCACCTCCTCGACTTCCGTACGAGGAGGTCTGTGCATTGGTCCTGGGCCGTGGGTACGATCTCTCTCTCGTATTCGTAGGCGATACCCGCTCCCGGACCCTCAATCGCAACTACCGAAAGAAAGATGCACCTGCGAGCGTCCTCTCATTCCCCCTTGAACCAACGGCAGGAGAGATCTACATCAGCGTGCCCGTCGCCACGCGCCGCAAGAGCCGCTACGGTGGTTCGCTCAAGGATTGCATCGGCCATTATTTTATCCACGGATTACTTCATTTGAAGGGGTACGACCACGGGGGTACAATGGATAGACGCGAGGAAGAGATCGCTCGCCAGTTCGGGATACGACTCCCGTACTAACCCCTGCCCCACCAAGAACCCCCTGACCAGCCGGGTGGGGCCTCAAGCCCCATGAGCGCACGCACCACAGTTGGCATCGATATAGGAAGCTACCAGATCAAGGTCGTGGTCGCTGCTGAGCAAGAGGGCGGGGCGACCCCGAAGATACTCGGCACTGGCTACGCTGAATCGCGTGGTCTCAGACACGGCTACATCATCAACGCAGCAGATGCACGCAAGGGGCTCAAGCAAGCGATCGAAAGTGCTGAGGCGGCTTCGGGCGTTCGTATCAAAAGCGCATACGTAGCGGTGGGTGGCGTTGGGCTTGAAGAGTTTCGCGCACGAGTGGATGTCGCTGTGGCTCGCCCTGATGGGGTCGTGAGCGATCTCGATGCTACGACAGCGCTTGACACCTGTGAGCGTTCGATCGGCAAACGCCTCCTCAACCGCAAGGTACTGCACGCCATTCCCCTTTCCTACCTCCTGGATGGCGCTCCGATTCTCGGCCGTCCGCAAGGTATGACGGGACGTACCCTCACCTGTGATGCGCTGTTCATTACAACGCTCTCACAGCACCTGGAGGACCTCATTGCCATCATTGAGGACATGGGCGTATCAGTGACCGACGTGATGGCCGCACCACTGGCCGGCTCGTTCGTCACCCTGACGAAAGCGCAGAAGATGACCGGGTGCGTGCTTGCCAACGTTGGCGCCTCGACCCTCTCAATTGTTGTCTACGAGGACAACACGCCCATCTCGCTCAAGGTGTTTCCTGTGGGCAGCAACGACATAACCAACGACATCGCGCTTGGATTGAAGATCTCTCTTGAGGACGCTGAACAGTTGAAGCGGGGGACACTCTTGGGGACGAACTACTCACAGAAAAAACTCGACGACATCATTCAGGCACGACTCTCTGATCTCTTCGAGCTGGTCGCTGCGCACCTTGAGAAGATCGGCAAGGCAGGCCTTCTACCGGCTGGCATCATCATCACCGGCGGTGGCTCGGGATTGGCTACCATCGAAGACCTCGCGCGCAACTCACTGAAACTCCCCACCCGCCGTGCCGCACTCCAAGGCTTTGAGGGAGGTCGCATTCGTGATGCCTCGTGGGCGGTCGCGTACGGTCTGTGTATTTGGGGGCTCACCAATGAGGAAGAGTCTGCTGTTGGCTCGCTTCTGCGCTCGCTCTGGAGGCGTGCGTGGGATGCGCTGCGACGACTTCTTCCCTAACACACGATCCCGCCAGGTATTTTCCATTCGGTCAAGGACACAAAAGTGCTCTTCGTCAAGTTTACGGTTTCGTCCATGACTGCTACTATGGCTATTGATAAAGCTCTTTCTACGAGAGCTTTTGCCGTCTCTAAGCACACCAGCCAACTTTTATGCGCAACATTCAACCAGAGGTCGAGTCGTTCGCACGCATCCGCGTGGTGGGCGCTGGCGGTTCTGGCCAGAACGCCATCAACCACATGATCAACTCAGGCGTCAAAGGCGTCGAGTTCATCGCAATCAACACAGACGCACAAGATCTCCATCACTCTCCTGCCAAAAAGAAGATCCACATCGGCAAGAACCTGACCCGTGGCCTTGGTGCCGGGGGTAATCACGACGTGGGCCGACGCGCAGCTGATGAGACACGTGAAGAGATACTTGAGTCACTCAAAGGTTCCGACATGGTGTTCATCGCGGGTGGTATGGGCGGCGGGACCGGAACAGGTGCGAACCCCGTCATCGCATCCATTGCGCGCGAGCTTGGCGCGCTCACGGTCGGCGTGGTCACCAAGCCCTTCGGGTTTGAGGGACAGGCACGTTCTCGTGTTGCTGAGCAAGGTATTGAGGAGTTGAAACGTGAAGTGGATGCACTTATCGTCATCCCGAACGATCGCCTCCTTGCCATCGTCGATCGTGAGACGAGTGTCACCAACGCATTTGCCATGTGTGATGACATCCTTCGCCAAGCCGTCGAGGGAATTTCCGACCTTATCACCACACCCGGCATCATCAACGTTGACTTCGCCGACATCCGCTCCGTGATGGAGAACTCTGGCTCCGCACTTATGGGGCTCGGTACAGCCTCGGGTGAGAATCGAGCGATCGAGGCGGCGCAACAGGCCATCAACTCACCGCTCTTGGAAGTATCCATTAACGGTGCCAAGGGAGTCCTCTTCTCCATTTCGGGTGGCGACGACCTCGGTATGCTCGAAGTGCAGGATGCAGCCAAGACCATCACTGATTCGATCGATCCGAACGCGCGCGTCATCTTCGGTACCACCAAGGACGAGAAGCTCAAGAAGAACGAAATCAAGGTCACCGTCATTGCGACCGGCTTCCCTGACGATCAGATCCTGCCCCCGACCTCGCTCTTCACCGCTGCAGAGCGCACCAAGGAAGAGCCCGAGCCCGAGCCAGCACCGAAGCAGGCAGGCGAGCAGGAAGAATCACAAGGTCGTATCCACAACACGTTTGCTGGCATACGAGGTATCGGCGGTGACAAAGCACCAGAGCGCGACAAGAACACCGCTCAGCGAGCTGCGCAACAGCCTGCAGAACCAGCACCAAAGGAGCCCGCGAAGACCGAGGAAGATGAGTGGGGTGTTCCTGCATTCCTTCGTCGCTCGAAGATCAAGTAGGTTGGTAGGCCTTAGGCATTAGGCGCTAGAACATAAGGGAACGGCCACGCTACGCGTGGCCGTTCCCTTATCCTAAAGCCTAACGCCTAGAGCCTAGTGCCTACTCGATAGCACACACGTTACCAGGACACACCGGTTTGTGTTCAGGCTGTGGAATGATGCTTAGAGCCAACAACCCGCTGTAGATCTTGCACCCAACGCAGATACCGAACGCACTCTCCATGAACATGAACGTGAGGCACAGTGAACAGATAGCGAGATTCACTACACCTTGCACGTCAAACACAAAGAGGAGCAGAAGCATCGTACCCGAGAGTACGAGACCGATCGACCACGCAAAGCGCTTCTGAATGGCTCCGACATACTCGGGCTGCTGCCCTGAAACGATGAGATTCGCGAGCTGGCTTATCGGTGAGAATCGCGTCCCCACAATGACCTTCATGAAGAAATCAAAAAAGAAAATGGCGACGAGAAGTTGGAGGTAGAAGAAATCGGCCAGATAGAACGCCTGCATGAACGCGAAGAACCCACCCGCGAACATCATCCCGGCTCCAGCTCGTATCGCACGTTCGTTGAGGACGGGGTACGGCGCCGGTTTTCCGTGCAGCATCAAGTCGGGGATGGTCTTCCCGTAGGTAAAGAAACCGAAGGAGGTAAGTTTGTCGATCATAGAGTAGCTGCTAGGAGCGGGTCAATTGAGTAATGAGTCGCTTCATGCGCGTTTCGTCTCGTGTGTCGACACACCTATCAAGTGAGGTAGAGACATACTCTTGGAACGCACCCGCAAGCGCTCCCCGTACCGCCTGGAACTGCGGTATGATCTCAGCACAGTCCGTATCAGCCTCTATGTCGACACGAAGCCGCGCCAGTTGTCCCTCAAGTCGCTTGAGCCGATTGGAAATGGTGCTCATACACGTATGATACCCCCAGGGGGTATACACGGTCAAGGACATCGTGGTATCCTACACGAGTTACTTCATAAACTCGCACTATGTCAGACATGGTCTACGATCTCATCATCATCGGTGGCGGCCCCGCAGGGGTGTCCGCTTCCGTCTACGCTGCCCGCAAGAGGCTCACGACGCTCCTCATCACACCCGACTTCGGCGGACAGAGTATCGTCTCCGTCGACATACAGAACTGGATCGGCACCCCGCACCTTCCGGGCCCCGAGATGGCGAAGCAATTCGAAGCGCACATCATGGAGTACGCTGAACCATCACTCACGGTGAAAAAGGGGCTACGTGCTGAGCAGGTGAGTCGCAAGGAAGATGGGCTCTTTGGGGTCAGCACCAAAGAAGGTGTATTCACCGGACGAACTATATTGGTCGCGACCGGTGCAGACAGGCGCAGACTCACTGTCCCTGGGGCTGAGGATTTTGAACATAAGGGTCTTACCTACTGCGCCTCGTGTGATGGCCCCCTCTTTTCCGATCAAGACGTTGCCGTCATCGGAGGTGGGAACGCAGGATTTGAATCGGCTGCTCAGCTACTTGCGTACTGCAAAAGCGTGACCTTGCTTGAGTACAACGACTCATTCAAGGCCGAGAAGGTCACGGTCGACGCGGTACTGAAAGACACCAAGATGACCGCGCTGACCAATGCAAAGATCACGGCTGTGCATGGAGAAAAGATGGTCACCGGATTAGCCTACGAAGATGTTTCTAGTGGTGAGCAACACGAGCTTTCGGTCACCGGCATCTTCGTCGAGATCGGCATCCTTCCAGCAACTGCTCTCGTGTCAGAGCTCGTTGAGCTTGATGAGCTCAACCGCATAGTCGTAGACGCGCGCAATCAGCGCACGTCGGTCGAAGGGGTCTGGGCAGCGGGAGATTGCACGAACGAGCTCTACCACCAGAACAACATAGCTGCGGGTGATGGCGTCAAAGCACTTGAGGATATTTACGTCTTTCTCAAGACGCGAGGTGTTGCCTAGTCGTTTCTGTAGGCCGCACAAGAACATCCGCCCCTTTCGGGGCGGATGTTCTTGTGCGGCGCTAGGTAGAGCAAGTGATTTCGTCCGCTCTCTAGTGATAAGTGGTGTTCACATGCCGTGTCAGTCTGTGCGACCGTAAGCAATAACCCTGTAGATCTGAATTTAGGGACGCCACTCGAATCTCCTAGCTGTGCTCAGCATGTGCCAAAATCCTGTTTGGCGCAAGTGCAATTATGGCTCTATATATGCGTTTTTCGGGGGTTACCTGTGGGCAGACACCGGTACAACCTGGGTATTGCATGTGTATATCCCTACACGCCACGCTCATCTTTTACGTGTGGATGGCGCATTTCGTTGCTGAAGAGGCTCCTTTTCGTTCGTCCACAATCCCCATCCAACCTTCACTCACGTGATCAACACTATGTATCCATATCGATGCGTTCTCCAACGGTCGGGAACATGAAGTGCCCGCCGTAACTCTGCGTCGCGCGTGTTGCAACCCCAGTGAATGGACCGAGTTTATCTCGCTCGATAAGTGCGTCGTGTACTCCGATGACCTTTGACGCTTTGACGGCTTGTATGTACACCGCGCACTGCGCCACACTCCAGAACGGAGCCGCAATGACCGCAGCGACAGCCTGCACTGAAGTATCAGGCACTCGCTCAGTGTCGGCTGGGAAGTAGAAGGTATCGTTTACGAGGAGTGTGGAATTGACCGGCTGGGGTATGTCACCATAGATCGGGATGTGGAGCGATTCAGCGACACGGACCGACAACTCATTCCCCACTGGAAGTACGTCTCCGTCACGCATCAGCGTGTAAGACAGCCCGTGAGCGCCCGGTTGTGCTGCGGTCTCCTCGTTGAGATACAGGGTCGCCTCGGGATATGCCTCCGCGATCTTCGATAGGTTCTCCGGTGAGAAATGATCGATGTGCAGGTGCGAGACCACGATAGCGTCTATTGGCGGTAGGTGCTCAGGAAGCACCGTCCACGAGCCCGGATCGATGAGTAGCGCCGAATCCCCCTCCATCACATACAGACAACTGTGACCCCACTTATCAATGGTCATCCGGCAACTGTACGCCTTCTATACGTTATCCACCTAACGCACCTTCCCTGTGCATACTGTGGATAGTAACCGGTAGAGGTGCGCGCTCACCCACGCCAACGCAATGCTAGCCACAACACAGACCACGCTTGCAAAGATGAGGAGCGCCCACCCCTTCCCCGGCACCAGCATATAGAGCCACGGTTGGAGCCACTCCATGAGCGGATAGTGGGTAAGGAATATCCATAGCGAGAGGCCGCCAACCCACGCCAGAGCGCGCTCTATACGCTCGCCCAACAATCCCTGCGTGCTCATAAGGTACAGGAGCGAGAAGACGGCAATACCATAGAACGGGCGGAAATTGTAGAACCGTTCTATCTCGCCCACAAAGAACAGCAGACCAACGAACAGCGCTACGATAGCCAGCCACGGCCACCACACTCGCGGAAATCGCCCTTCACGCAGCACCTCACCGAGATAGATGCCCCATACGAAGAAAAAAAGGAAGCGGAAGCCCACGGGCACGTCCCCCCAGTGCCACAGGAATGGGATGAAGTACGAAACGATACAGAACGCAAGCGTGCCGTAGACAAAGAGTCGATGGCGAGCGAGCGGCACAAGGAGCGGGTAGATGAGGTACAGTTCAAAGAGAATGATGATGAAGTAGAACGGCACTGAGGCATCTCCGGTCACCAGCTCGTACACAATTGTCCGCATGGGGTCATTCGCAAGGTAGCCCAGGACGGCAACCACTAGAGCGTACGGCAGCGCCAGTCGCACCAGTTTATCGCAGTAAAAGCGGGTAAGCCCTTCCCTGCTCCACTCTGGCGGGGAAAGAAGGGCACCGGAGGAGATGAAGAAGATAGCGATAGCAAAGCGAAGCACGTTATTGAGCACATCGGTCACCTCTTGAGGCAATTCAAGAGCAGAGCCCGGAAAGAGCCGGGTGACATGGATGAGTACGACCGCGATGATGGCGACCCCACGCGCGACATCGAAGAAGCGTATGCGCCCCTTCTCATCACGCGCAAGCGGCACGGCTTCCTCCTCCCGCGCACGCTTCCCGGGCACGATCGAAAGCAACAGCGGCGCGAACAACCCCACACAAAGGCTCATGGCGACCACGTGCAGCGCTTCAGTGGGTGGCATGGGCTAATGGTAGCATGTGACGCATGCGTTGCACTACGATAACCCTGAAGTAGCACTACGACGAGGCTGTGCGAACATGCGCGCGACTATATACGTGCCGCCTGCATATACGGCGCACCCTGTGTGCTGTTCGAACTTGAGGACGTTCAGAGTACTGTTGAGAGCAAAAAAGGGGGGTTTGACGAGTTCTCTGGCGTAGCTATTGAGCGGACCCCGATCCGTACTGCCAGGTCACGTCTGAGAGTGTGCCGACTCGGTTGTTTTCCATGGTGCTGCCTGGACCAATACTGCCGATGTTCATTCCTTCGCAGTAGAAGTTGTTACGTGCGGTATTGTTGCGAGAATCGAGTCGTAATGGTGGCTTCCCATCTTTAAAATCAAGAACCCCACCCCAAAGGGGTGGGGTATGGCCGGAGCATGTGCTAGTGCCAGAGGGTGAGTTGTGAGGTGTGCGGCGTCGTCTTTCCCTGGTTCGCAACATAGCGTTCCACTGTTTTCCAGTCCGCACGCTGAGAGATGGTGGCCAGGTAGTACCCGTCGCTCCAGAACTCACCTCCCCAGAGCTCTCGCCGCAATTCTGGGAATCGCTTGAAGAGCTGGCGTGCAGTGATGCTTTTGACCATCCCTACGACCTGTGAGCCTGCGTACGTGGGGTGGAAACTGCACAAAATGTGGATGTGATCGCCGTCCGTGCCGATCTTGTCAAACGTGATCTCGTAGCGCGATTCGATCTCCCCCGCGATCTCCAGAATTGCTACCCTGATGGGGTTCGCGCAAGAGTGCCTTGCGGTATGTGACGGGAAAGA
>CAYWKE010000031.1:0-10286 GCA_964459075.1 uncultured Candidatus Saccharibacteria bacterium
ACCGCGTCTATCTGTGCGTGGAGTTCATCGAGGGTGCCGTTGTTGGTGAGGTGGTGGTCGGCCATGTTGATCACCGCACGGATGTTCTGTTTGTGTGGTTCGGAATTCTCCATCTCGCGCTCCTCTTGTGCTTGAAATTCATCGAAGGTCACTGAGTCAAGCTCGCTTTGTCTGGCGAAGATGCGGTTGTATCGAATACGCTGCTCAGCATCGACCGCAAGGAGGATGGTGTTGGGGTGTGAGCGCATCTTTTCAACCTCACCTGGAGTGCGTAGTGATTCGATCACGACCTTCTCCCCTGCGCCCTGCGCTCGCACAAGAAGTGCTTCAAATACGTACCCTGGGCCATGTTCTTTTCGCAGATCATTTGCGAACTGCGACATATGGTCTCGATCAACAGGAATGCCACGCTTCTCCATTTCTTCAACGAAGAACGAGCGGGCAGAGATGTGCACGAATCCCTTTTCCTTCAGATACTCGACGACCGTTCCTTTCCCTGCACCAATCGAGCCTGTTATCCCAAAAATGGTCATGGCTGCTTCTTTTCACGCTTCCAATGCTCGACCGCGACCAGAAGGGGCGAGGCGAGGAAGATCGAGGAGTAGGTTCCCGCAACAATACCCGCAATGAGGGTGTAGGCGAAGAACTGGGTCGTCTCTCCGCCCCACACCGCCAAGGTCACGAGCACGAAGAGCGTCGTGAGGGAGGTGTTGACGGAGCGGGTGATGGTCGCATCGAGGGAACGACCGACTGTGTCCTC
Source organism: uncultured Candidatus Saccharibacteria bacterium (assembly GCA_964459075.1). GTDB lineage: Bacteria > Patescibacteriota > Minisyncoccia > Phycocordibacterales > UBA12088 > CAYWKE01. The sequence continues at coordinate 761 of CAYWKE010000031.1, forward strand.
GAAATCCTCTATCTTCTTGCGTTCGAAGTTGTTGACGAGGTTCTCCCGCACGCGGTCAAAGACAACAATGGTGTCGTTCACCGAGTACCCCAGAATGGCAAGAAGTGCCATGACAAAGAGCACATCGATCTCAGCGCCAAAGACGGCGCCGAGAACGGCGAACACGCCGAGCGGAATGAGGATGTCATGCAGGAGCGCAACGATAGCAATGAGGCCGTACGTCCAGGAGGACACGCCGGGGTGGTGCGCCAAATACGCCTCTTCTTCAGTGGTCTTCTTTTTCTTTTTCTTGCGCGGTTGGTCAATATCGCTACTCTCCTCGTCGTCACTGTGCTGCACGTTCCGGAACGCCCACGCGATGAAGATGATGATGAGCAGAACAACGATGGACATAGCGACGATCGCCTTGTTGCGCAGCTCTGCTCCGATGGCGGGACCAATGGTGGTCAAGCGGGCGACCTCGACCGGATTCGCCTCCCCTAGGGAGAGCGCATCAAGTACCCGCCCCCGCTCCTCCTCCGAGAGATCTTTCGTTCGCAAAAAATAGCCATCGGGACCGCTCGCTCGCAGTGAGGGTGTACCGATATCGAGCGCATCGAGGCGCAGCTGCACTCGATCTTGCGCGGGGCGTTCACCCGGATAGGTTACCTCCAAGAGCGTCCCCCCCGTGAAGTCGATCCCGAACCGAGGTGGTGAGACGACCACGAGCACAAGCGCGACAGCAGCCACGATGCCCGAGAGAATGAAGAAGAGGTTTCTGTGTTGGACGATCCACATGGTGAGAAAATGAAAAAGGAAAGATGAAAAGGTAAAAACGAAAATGGAAACTTACAATTGCTCTACCAGATGTTTCAACTGCTCGAGAGCGGTACGAGGAAGTGGGTCGCTCAGCTCACTACCATCCACGTGCCATTCGATGTATCGTAGATTCGTACTCGTGTCATTGACAGCACCGTACTCGTACCGAACCACGTAGGTACCATCGTCACTCGTCAATTCAAAGACCGAATCCTGCTCAAAGGCCGAGACCACTAATCGACCGAAGTCATTCTCATAGACCGATCCGACCTGCACAGGCACAGTATCAACTGTCTCATGTGTTATGCCTTCGACCCATTCATGCGTGTGTGAGGGATCGGTCGTGTACGCAAATACTTCTCCTACCGGTCGGTCGATCTCGATCTCAAGAGTATTTCTTTTTACATTTTCGTTTTTCATGTTTCGACTTTCTTTTTTTACTTTCGTATCCCGATCCCATTCCCAAACCAGGTTCTCGCGCTCTGCTCATCTTTCGGAAATGCGACAGCCAAGAGAAGCGTGCGCGAGACCATGAGCGCCGTGAGCATTGATACCAGAACGCCGATACCGAACGTGAGCGCAAATCCCTTCACGAGCGAGGTGCCAACCCAAAAGAGTACGATCGCCGTGAGAATGCTGGAGAGGTTGCCATCGCGGATGGGAGCCCACGCGCGCTGGAAACCGTCACGGATGGCGTGGTCAAGCTTCTTGCCGAGCCGCAACTCTTCCTTGAGCCGTTCGAAGATGAGAATATTCGCATCGACCGCCATGCCGATGGAGAGGATGAAGCCGGCGATACCCGCAGCGGTGAGAGTGACCGGAATGAGCTTGAAGAGGGAGAGCATAAGAGCGATGTACAGGGTGAGTGCCACGACGGCGACCACGCCCGGCACGCGATACCATGCGACGAGGAAGAGCGCGACGAGCGTGAGACCGATGAGGCCCGCCTCGACACCGCGCGCGAGCGTATCAGCCCCGAGTGAGGCGCCGATCGACTGAGTCGACTGGAGTTCTATGGGGACGGGCAGCGCACCGAAGTTGAGATCCTTTACGAGGTCTCGCGCGCTCTCTGCGGTGAAGTTGCCAGAGATGGTCGCGGCGCCGCCGGTGATGGGTTCATTGATGACGGGCGTAGAGAGCACCGCTCCATCGAGAAAGATCGCGAGACGCTCACCAACGTTGTTTGTTGTGATCTCGCCGAACAGGCGCGTCCCCTCACTATTGAAGTTCACGACGACCGTTGGCTCATTCAAGGCACCTGGTTGGTTACTGCCGAACGAGAGCTGCGCCCGCTCAATGAAGCGGCCGGTAAACCCCACATCGATGTAGGGATCAACTGTCGTTGATGTAATCGGTACTGATCCGTCAACCAACTTGAACTCAAGCAGTGGGGTCTGCCCGATGAGACGCACCGCCTCATCAACATCCGTCACCCCGGGCAACTCGACGATGAGCCGGTGCTGGCTTCCCCCTTCCGCAAACACACTCGAGCGCTCCGTTTGAACCAGCGGTTCAGATACCCCAAAGAGGTTGACACGCCGCTCGATGACCTCGCGCAGCGCGCGCATCGATGGCTCGACCTCGGTCGGGGGCACTTGGCTCACATCCGCGTCGTAGACGAGGTGGGTCCCTCCGGTCAGGTCGAGTCCGAACCGGAACGGGAAGCGTGAGTCTTCGGCCCGCTCGGTGCTGGAGAGGAAGTACCCCAAGAGCACACCAACAATGAGTATCCACGCGGCCGCAATGCGCACCCGCAGAAGCGGATTTCCCGCGCTCGTTTCCTTCGTATCATCAGACATAGAGAATTGGCTCCCCAAGTCGCTACACTATAGCACTTTTCGAGGGTGTGTCGACGAGCGGCTACCCCTCGAGTCGGCGATCGATCCCTTCTCGTAGTTCTTTGAGGGTGAGGAGGTTCTCGAAGAGCTTCGCGACCGCGATCGGGCCGATACCCCCAGGAACCGGGGTGAAGAGGTGTGCTTTCTCCGCGACAGCTGGGTCGACATCACCAGCGATCTTACCGCTCACTTCACTCGTCCCTGCGTCAAGAACAATGACCCCGTCGCGCACCATGTCGGGCGTGATGAGTCCCGGGTGCCCGGCGCCTGTGATGATGACCTCCGCCTCGCGCAAGGGTACGACCGTATTGTTCGACTCGCGTGTGATGACCGTGAGTTTCTTCGCACCCATACGCTCAACCCACACAGCAGCCGGCTTACCCACGAGCCAGCCATCACCGACAACGACCACGTTCTTCCCAGCGACCGAGAGTCCATTGCGAAAGAGAATGTCGCTTATAGCGCCTACGACCGGCGGGAGGATGGGGAGTCGCCCTTCGCGATACTGTGCCCAGGCGGTCTCGCCGTAGACATCCGGATCGTGCGTGATGGGCATGATGTGCTTGAGGGTACTTTCATGAATGCCGTGTGCAACCGGCAGCTGGACGACGACCCCATCGTGGTGCTCACCTGCATGCATGATCTTCCGCACAGCCTGCTCAGTGGTGCCCAGGGGATCGAGTTCGAACTTCGTAAACGCAATACCCACCTCCGCAGCCACCTTTTCCTTGATCGCGATGTAGCTGCGCGTCACGGCAGTTTCTTGCGTGAGAATGACCAACAGCGATGGGGGTCGCTCTCTCGCGAAGCGGTCCGCCCGCTTCTTCAGTCCTTGGCGCAGGTGTGCTGCGAGTGTCTTGCCGTCGATGATCATGGGTGCCTACGCTCATCTTCCGGGACGAACGCCTCGTACCGCCCCGTTGTGTATCGGAATGCATCGTGTGATGTGTACTGACACGTGTAGAGTGATGCCAGCTTCTTCCCGCTCATGATGATGGGGTAGCTGTAGAAACGCCATGAGTGAGGAGCGGTCGGTATCTTCCCGCGCGTGAGGTGCCAGAAGAAAAAGAATGCGACACGCGCCATCCAGGGCTGGATGGGGAGAATGCGCTTACCGACCGCGGCCGCCATGTCGGGTGCGTAGACCGGCTCACAGTCAGGGGTGAGGTTGTATACCTCGTACGCGCTCGGGGCACTCGTGAACGTGAAGTATTGCACGACATCATTCACGTCATCCTCATGGACGAACTGCCGCACCCAACCTTCGGTTGCGGGGACCCACGACGTCAGGAGCGTGACGAGCTTGTTCATGATGCCGCCTGAGAGGTTGCCCGACAGCGCCGACTGCAAGCCGAAGCGAATGCGCATGTAGCGGCCGCGTGGACCGCTGATCGCTGCAGGGCGCACTACGACCACCTGCGGCACCCGCTTCCCCGCTTCCGCGGCGCCCGCAATGGTCGCTTTCAGATTATCCTCTGCCGCTTTCTTCTCGTGCGCATAGAGGTACGGGTCATCGCGAAACCCCTCCTCTTCGGTGAAAACGTGCGTGAACGTGTTGTCGATCTTCGCAGCGTAGCTTGAGGCGGTCGAGAAGTGGATGAGCGTCGCAACCGAGGGTGTGGCGAGTGCGAAGTCGTACACCCGCTGCGAACCATCGACGTTCCACCGCCAGGTCACATCGCTCTTGCCGTAGAGCATGCGTATCTGCCAGGCCGTGTGAATGATGATATCTGGCGCATAGGGTGCAACCTTCTCCTCCCATCCGGGGTCGGCGAGGTTGTGCTCTAGGTAGGTCAGCTTCGGTATGGCTTTCGAGAAGTCGGACTGCGGCTCCTTATCAAGACCGATGATAAGGGCTACATCATCGCGCTTAGCGAACTGATCGCAGAGCATCTCGCCAACGTAGCCTGCGGCACCGGTGATGAATATGACACGCCCTGGGCGCTTCTGAGTAGCTTGCTGCTTCATACGCTCAGCTCATCCGTATACTACCACTAAAGCGGGAGATGAGTGTCTTGAAGGTACGCAGTGCGATGATGATATCAAGCAAGAGCGATCGGTTCTTGATGTAGAAGAGGTCGTAGGCGAGGCGCAACCGCGATTCCTCGAGTGACTGGGGCGCGTAGTTCCCTGGCGCGTAGCGCTGATTCGTCTGTGCCCATCCGGTGATGCCTGGGGTGATGAAGTAGCGAATATTGTAGTAGGGGATCTCCTCTGCAAGGCGTGTGCCCAACCCCTCGATGTCGTTGCGCGGCCCGATGAGGGAGAGTTCTCCAATGAGCACGTTCCAGACCTGGGGGAGCTCGTCTATACTCGCGGTGCGCAAGAACTGCCCCACCTTAGTGACCGGATTCGACTGCTTTTCTTCGGACAACCACTCAGCGCTCGCACTTTTGTTCTGTGCCATCGTGCGCAGCTTCCAGACGCGCATGAGTCGATTGTACCGCCCAATGCGCTTCTGCTCTATGAACACATCCCCCCCGTCCTCGAGCTTGATAGCCACCACCACAAACGGTAGCAGCGTGAGGAACACCATGCCAATGATGAATGCACCAGCTATATCGATAGCGCGCTTGAGCGTATCGTAGAGCACCCGCGAGGACTGGGAGAGGTGCAGCAAGAACCAGTCGTAGCGCAAGCACGAGAGGGGGATGCGGTCGAAGGTCTCCTCGTAGACCACGTGGAAATCGAGGAACGTGAACCGCTCGTGCAGGAAGGTGAGGTTGAAGAGTGTCGGCAAGAACTCACCAATGAGCGGACTGCGTGCGTCGGCAATGAGGATAGTGATGCGCTCTTTCTTGATGAGAGTGAGGATGCGCTCCTGAAAATCAGGGGTCGCTTCAATGAGTGCGTGGTCGATGAGGCGTACGATCTCGTAGTCGTACCGAGAGTTCCCATTGATCTCATGAGTGAGCTCCTCGGCCTCTTCACCGTCAGCAATGAGGAGCGCTCGATAGTGCTTCTGCGGCGCAAGCGCGGGGAAGCCCCACACGCGCCACGCAAGAATGAGGAGCGAAGAGATGACAAGGTAAATGAGCAGGTTCGTCTTTGGTGCGATGATGAAGAACGGCTCGACGAAGAAAAAGAGAGCCGCGAAGATGAAGTTCCCTACCTGGGTCTTCAGGATGAGGTTGGTGAGACGACTCTTGAGGAGAAGCGTATGCTTGTCATACAGACCCGCAAGCCAGAACACGAAAAGCCACACCACCGTCAAGAGCAAGAACGGTGTAAGGTGCAGCAAGAAGAGCTCGCGGTCAGGCACCGCGAGGTACCGCACTAGGAGCGTCGCCCAGAGCGCAGCGACGAACAGCAGCATGTCACCCGCCAAGAGTAGCGCGAGTTCACGAAAGCGAGTCCCCATGTAGCAGGCATCCTACACTGAAACGGACATCGATGATAGACTCCAGATACACATCCGTACCTATGCAAAAAAATGGCTCAACAAAAGCCTCAATTCTGTTTGTCATCACGAAGTCCACGTGTCGGGGTGAAAAGCACCGGGGGTGCTTTGAACCGCCCCTTTTGGACGCACAGTTGATCCTGCCCTATGACTCACTCAGGTAATGCACCACAACGTGTTCTCTTTGTCATCACGAAGTCCAATTGGGGCGGCGCTCAAAAATACGTCTACGACCTCGCGACCGGGCTCGACCCTGCACACTGGGATGTCGCGGTCGCACTCGGAGGAAGTGGTCCCCTTGCAGAGAAACTCACCGAGGCAGATATTGCGGTACACACACTCCCGATGGAGCGTGACGTGAAGCTTCTTGGAGACCTGCGCGTGCTCTCTGCACTCTACCGACTCATGCGCGCTCAGCGGCCTGATGTCGTCCACCTCAATTCTAGCAAGGCAGGCGGCTTGGGTGGTGTTGCCGCACGGCTCGCCCGTGTTCCGCGCATTATCTTCACCGGACACGGGTGGGCGTTCAACGAGGATCGCCCCCGGTGGCACACACCTCTCATTCGCTTTTTCGTGTGGCTCACGCTGCTCTTCTCCCACCGCGTCATCTGCGTCTCTGACGCAGTGCGCAAGGATATCAACTCACTTCCCTTCACGGCACACAAACTCACGACCGTCCACAACGGCACGCCAGAGCGCACCTACCTCACCCGCACCGAAGCACGGGAGGCAGTGCATGTTCCACCAGGTGCACTCGTTGCTGGCATCATCGCCGAACTCCACCCCACCAAGGGTCACCGCTACCTGCTTGAGGCGCTCATGGGTGTCCCCGAGCTTTCACTCGTCATCATCGGCGACGGAGAGTTGCGTGAGGTATTGGAAGCGGACGCAGCAATACGCGGGCTCTCCACACGCGTGCATTTTGTTGGCCACCTACCTGACGCTCCCCGCTACCTCAAAGCGTTTGATATCTTCGTGCTCCCCTCGGTGACCGAGGCACTCGCGCTCGTGGTCCTTGAGGCAGGCGCCGCAGGTGTGCCGGTCGTTGCAAGTAGGGTCGGCGGTATTCCCGAGATCATCACCTCAGAAGAGCTAGGCATCCTCGTACCGCGACGTGATGTCGAGGCGCTAGCGGACGCCCTCTCCACACTGGCGAACGACACACACCTACGTAACACACTCGGTAGCGCGCTCCAGACGCGGGTGCGTGAGCACTTCTCACTCACCCGCATGATCGAAGAAACAGAAGCGCTCTATCGCTCGTAGCTGAAGGTTGGCACGACCGAACGCTGCTCACCCTCTCCGGGCGAGAGCGGCACCTCAACACCCACCTCTCCCTCCACCTGCTCCCGATCGACCGCACGCGCGTACCGTCGCATGCCCATGAGAATGCCAAGCGCCGCGAACTCGGTCACGAGGTGGCTTCCCCCGTAGCTCATGAATGGAATGGTCGTCCCTGTGACCGGCAGTAATCCTACGTTCATGCCGATGTGAATGGTGAGGTGCGCCAGGAACATCAGGGCGACCCCTGCACCAAAGAGCATCTCGAAGTTGCTCTGACCCAGCTGCGCGCTCGCAAGGATACGCCACACGACGATGCCGTAGAGTAGTAATAGCAGAAGCACGCCGACGAACCCCCACTCCTCAGCGAACGCTGCGAAGATGAAATCGGTCTCATACTCGGGCAGGAACTCAAGCTTCGACTGCGTACCGTAGCCAATACCCTTCCCCAACAGCTGCCCCGAACCCACGGCGACCGTTGATTGGTAGGCGTTATACCCGGAGCCCTGAATGTCGGTGTAGGGGTTGAGAAACGAGACGATACGCTCTTTCTGGTAATCCTCAAAGACGAAGAACCACAGGCCAGCTCCGGCGACAATGCCGAGCATGAGGACACCAGCGAGGTGCCTGAGCGATATGCCCGAGACGATGACCAGCCCAAACCACAGCGAGCCGATGATGATCGCGGAGCCGAAGTCCGGCTGCAGGAATACGAGTGCGAAGAGCAGGAACGCATACGCTCCTGAGATGATAATGTGGCGCACATTCGCTATCTCAACGTGGCGGCGGGAAAAGTACTTTGCGAGAAGGAGGACGAGTACGAGTTTTGCCGGATCGGAGGGCTGCACAGCGAAGGCACCGAGATCGAACCAGCTCTGCGCCCCTTGAAATACCGCACCGACCGCAAGTAGCAGCACAAGCACTGCAACCAGACCGAGGTAGAGTCCCGTCACGACGATAGTGCGCCGCAAGAATCTGAAATCGACCTGAGCAAGTCCGAAGAACACAATCAGCGCTACCCCGAGCCACACGCATTGTCGCCAAAACAGACCATTCTCCGGAGAGAACGTATTCATCGTGATGAGCCCTGCCCCGGTAAGAAGGAGCGCGGCCGCAAGCAGGAGCCAGTCGATGTGTCCAAAGCGTAGCATCCACCCCAGCGTAGCGACTTGGGAGCGGTTTCGCAAATGTGGCCTAGTAGGGCTGTAGCAGTGGCGACACCCGCGGGAACACCTCGATCTTGCTCACCGCGCTAGGGAAGGGTCGCGGCCAGGAGAAGAAGATGGTCTCGGTGGAACGTGCCGGGAACTCTTCGATGATGGTTTGCGTTGCCGCCATAGCATTCCCTTCAGGGTCGTAGACGATAGCAACCACGATGAGATCGAGAATAGGCTCAAAGCCATCGTTCTCGATGCGCGCATCGATCTGCGGTTCATTCGGGTCACCCACTAATCGCTGACTCTCAACAGATACCTCTTTGGGTCGCTGGAGCGGCTCCCACGGGACGATGGCGTCAGTGAACTCAAAAGTGGTGCGCACGATCTCGCGTCCCTGCGGCACCTCAATGCGCGCCTCGAAGATAGGGGTCACGCCTGCGTCCGCAATGAAGGTCACGCCTTCACGCTCACCTAAGAGTAGGCCTCCTTCGCCGTAGAAGCGGAAGAGGTAGGGCATGGCACCTATCGCAGCATCATCGTTCGGATTCTCAACACGCGCAACCGCATTGTAGAGCCCCTCGCGCACCAAGAATGAGCGACTCCACTGCACGGTGAGTGGTGCCACCTCGTGTGCGCAGAGGTACCGACACGCACCGCCGCAATCGACGCCTCGCTCCTCAGCGTTCTGTTTTCCATCAAAGCAGGTTGGTGTGGTTCGCGTGAGGAAGTACGCCGCTATGAGAAGCAAGATGACGATACCCGTGATGACGGTACCAATGTACTTCGCGCGGCGTCGCTGTGCCCAGGTGGCCATGCTGAAAGTATAGCCCTAAGCGGCAGGATATAAAAATGAATACAGCCCCGTGATCTGGCGGCGACCTACTCTCCCTCTTGCGAAGTACCATCGGCGCTGAGCGGCTTGACTGCCGTGTTCGGAATGAGAACGGGTATTGCCCGCTCGCCATGCCACCAGATCACGAGGCTGTATGCACGAGTGCATTGACCTCTCTATACAGCAACGAATGGGCACAATTCACCTGAGCGAGAATCGT
>CAYWKE010000032.1:0-10195 GCA_964459075.1 uncultured Candidatus Saccharibacteria bacterium
CCTCATCTGTCTATGGTAAGAACAAGGACATGCCGTTCACGGAGGATTCGCGTGTGGATACCCCACTCTCGATCTATGCTGCGTCGAAGCGTGCGTGCGAGCTCTTGGCGTACTCCTACGTCGACCTCTTCTCGATGCAGGTCACCGCACTACGTTTCTTCACCGTCTACGGGCCGTGGGGCCGGCCCGATATGGCGCTCTTCAAGTTCACGAAGGCGATGCTTGCTGATGAGCCCATCGAGTTGTACAACGGCGGCGACATGCGCCGAGATTTCACCTACATCGACGATATCGTCTCAGGATTTTGCGCGGCACTGAAGAAGCCGAGTGGGTTTGAGATCTACAACCTCGGGAACGGCTCACCGGTCTACCTCAAGGAGTTCGTTGCGCTCATCGAAAAGGAGTTGGGCAAGACGGCGAAGGTCATCGAACTGCCGATGCAAGCGGGCGATGTTAAGGAGACGTATGCGGACGTATCGAAAGCGCGGGCACAGCTGGGCTACGCCCCGCAGACCAGCGTTGCGGAAGGGGTCAAGAACTTCGTGGCGTGGTACCGTGAGTTCTATAGCTCCTAGCACCCCTGTTGCGTATGGACCTGGGTGAACTATAATGACGCGTATGGCTCAGAAACTAACTGTCAAAGAAGAACTCACCATGCTCCGTTCGGCGGTCATTGGTCTTGTGGGGCGTGACCGAGAAGGGTCGTACCGACCAGAGTTCGTGCGAGAGATGTTCTCTGACCTACGACGTCGCCCTACAAAAACATTCACCAACAAAGAGACATTCTTGGTGGATGTTGATAATGCCTAGCCCTATGCGGGTATCCTACGATAGGAGCTTTCTTAAACAGGTACAGAAGCTCCCGAAACGACATCGAGAGATGCTTGCTTCTAGGATGGAAGTTCTTTTACTGAACCCCTTTGATACACGACTCCATACTAAGCAGCTCAGCTCACCACTGGAGGGCGTATACTCTTTTCGCATCACGAGGGACTATCGCGCCCTGTTCCGCTTTATCTCAGAGGAAGAGATCTTTCTTCTACGGGTAAAGCATCGAAAGGATGTGTACCGTAGAAAAAAGTGACACACACCACATACCCATGGGGAAGAAAAAAACACAACGCTTGATCCGTCATGATACACCAGCCATGAACACACGCACCACACCAACCATCGGCTTCATCGGCCAGGGATACGTCGGCAAGAACACAGCCGACAATTTTGAGGCTCGCGGATTCCCTGTGGTCCGGTACGCGCTCGAGGAGCCCTACGTTGCGAACAAGGAGAAGATACAGGAGTGTGACGTGGTCTTCGTTGCGGTTCCGACGCCGACCACGCCTGACGGGTTCGACGACAGTATCTTGCGGAGCGTGGTTCCGCTCGTGGGCGTCGGAAAGACGTTGGTTATCAAATCCACCGTGCTGCCAGGTACGACCGAGGCACTGCAAGCAGAGCACCCAGGGATAACCATCCTATTCTCACCCGAGTTCTTGTTGGAGCGGACCGCCGCACACGATGCTTCCTTCCCGATCATGAACCTCATTGGTATTCCCTCGGACTCAGCGGTCTTCAGGAAGAAAGCAGAAGAGGTCATCGCGCTCCTGCCCGAGAGTCCCTACAGCAGGATCTGCGCGGCGCGTGAAGCAGAGATTTTCAAGTACGTTCACAACATTCATGGCGTGTTCCGTATCCTCTTTGCGAATCTCATCTACAATTTCGCCACTGCGCAAGGGGTGCCTTGGGAGGCTATTCCCGAGGCCATGGCCGCCGATCCTTACATGAATGCCCAGGCGAGCTACTATAACAATCCGGTGCATAAGTCTGGGCGCGGAGCGGGAGGGCACTGTTTCATCAAAGACCTCGCTGCGTTCGTTGAGGCCTACCAGAAGCACTGTGGTGAGGACTCTGAAGCGATCGGTGCACTTGCGCACCTTGAGCAGTTCAACACCGCACTCCTGCGAGAGAGTGGCAAGGATCTCGACCTCCTTGCGGGGGTGTACGGGGATGCTGCACGCACGACGCAGGATCGGACGCGCTCATGAAGCTGCTCTTTTAGCGCTACTTCAAGACGCACCACGGCCATATGTTTGTGAAGCGGCGGCTCAAAGCGTATTTCACTGGTCTCGACCCTGCCACATGAAGCTCCTCATCATCACCCAAACGCTCGACAAGAACGACCCGATCTTGGGGTTCTTTCACAGATGGGTCGAGGAGTTCGCTCGGCAGTGCGAGCGCGTGCACGTCATGGCGTTGAATGTGGGCGAATACGCGTTACCCGAAAATGTCACGGTCCACCCCCTCGGCAAGAGCGAGGGGAAAGGACGCCTCACCCAGCTCGCGCGCCTCTGGCGTATCAGCTGGCGCGTGCGGCGCGACTACGACGCCGTCTTTGCGCACATGAACCCGGAGTACGTGCTCTATGGGTGGCTCCTCTGGCGCGCGCTCGGCAAGCGTATTGGCCTCTGGTATACCCATGGCAAGGTCTCATGGCGGCTGCACCTTGCGGTAAGTGTAGCCCATGTTGTACTCACCGCCTCTCCAGAAAGTTGTCGCATCGACAGTCATAAACGACACATTGTCGGGCATGGAATCGATACAGACGTGCTTACTGTGCGTACGCGTAATCCTTCCGATGAAGTCTTTCGAATCGTCTCCATTTCTCGCATCACACCGAGCAAACAGCTCGAACTCCTCATTGACGCGGTTGAAAGTCTCACCCTTGAGCGACCACTATTACTCCACTTCATCGGTGCGCCGGCAACCCCTCAGGATGAGATCTACGCGCAGCGACTACGCGCACGAGCGGCAAAGAGCCCTGTGGTAGGGTATGAGGGTGGGGTGCCGCACGAGGACGTTGCCGCATGGCTTGGCCACGCTGACGTGTTCGTCAACCTCAGCACGACTGGTTCCGTCGATAAGGCTGTCCTCGAGGCAATGGCGCGCGGGGTGCCAGTGGTAACCACGAACAACGCTTTCGACGAGCTCTTCGAGAATGTTGGTATACTTCATATTGTAGATGCAAATCCTCGAGAGATCGCTCAAGAAATTACATCGATTGCTGAGCTTCCATATGATGTGAGAATGCAGCAGGCGCAGAATCTCCACAAAGCAATAGCAACGCAGTTTGGTCTTCCTGAGACTGTGGCTCGCATCTCTGCCACTCTTTTTCACTAGTCATATGGCTTTCACAATCTCAAAAATATCCAGCTTCAGTGCATTCCTCACTTCCGAATCGCTTCCAGTTGACCACGCGACGTGGCGGAGTAATACCCCTGCAATATTCATCGGCGGTTGCGGACGCAGTGGTACAACGCTCCTGCGAGTAATGCTCAATTCGCACCCAGAGGTGTACGCAGGTCCTGAGATGAACACTCATGTTAACTTGCTTGAGCGCCTTGACCGCTATCCGTTCCTGCCCCGGCGCGCGTATCTATTGCACGATCACGACGAGCTCATGCGCCTAGCACGACGGTTCGAACTCACGTTTGAGAAGGTGATGCAGTGTAGAGTAGAAGCCGCATGCCTTGCCGATTTTCTAGATCGACTCCTTAGAGAAGCGTCACGTAGTCACGGCGCACCTCGATGGGCTGAGAAGACCCCAAAGAATTGCACCATCCTCCCGTTCCTCTCACGGTACTTTCCACAGATGCACTTTGTGCACGTCATCCGCGACGGACGCGATGTGGTCATATCACTTCGTCATCATCCACGATTTCGAGAAGATGGGACCCCGACCAATATCACCAGACCAATATCGGAGTGTCTAGCGCGGTGGCTCGGTGATACGCAAGCCGCACTCGCGTTTCGCAACGAGCCCTGGTATCACGAGGTGCGCTATGAGGAGCTCCTTGAACGTCCTGAGGAGGTGCTCACGAAACTGTGCGCTGACATCGGTCTTCAGTTCGATACCTCCATGCTCACCTACGATACGAGTGAGAAGCGTCCCGACACCGCACACTTCCTCCCGAGCGCGAATGCAACCCAAGCGCTCGATCGCTCACGAACCGGACGATGGCGAAGCGAACTCTCCACGGAAGATGCACGCTACATCGCCCGCGAGGGAGGTGCACTCCTGAGGGAATTGGGGTACGCTCAAGATGACACCTGGGTAGGTGAGATACATGAGAGTTCCTAATAGGCTCAAACCACTCAAGAGCGAACTATACCTCTGGCGCAAGGCATGTGGGCAGGGTATTCTTCACCGCTATCTGTATAATCGGTATCTCATTGCTCCCGGTATTCGACTTCGATCAGCTGCGATCAGCAAACCGGTAACACACCCTGATCTCACCGTGCACATGCTCCTGTGTCATCGGGATCTCACGATGGCGCTCTGGTCACTCGCGAGTTTCTATCGCGTATCGAGCGTCGTCGGCCGACTCATGGTTCACTCTGACGGGACGTTGACCGATCTCGATAAGCGACTCCTGAGGCGACTCATTCCCGAGGTCACCATCGTCGAGCGTGATGAGGCTGACGAAGCCGTGCGTTCATCCCAAGCGATACCCGAGGAAGTGCGACGCTTTCGTCTGGAGACCCCGTACGTCTACCTGAAGAAGCTTGTCGATACGTTCGTCGTGGCGCCCGGTGGCTACCACCTCCTCATTGATTCTGATCTTGCCTGGTTTTCTGCACCCACCGAGTTTGAGACGGTCGTCGCGGCCGGCAAGCGAATGTCACTCATGACCCTCAACGGTCTACACTGCTCCGTCTGGAAAAATGGAGGCGGGGAGTTCCCTCAATCGGTTGCTCGCTACAACGGCGGTATCATCTTCTTTCACCACGACGATCAAGATCTCACGCGACTCATCGAGTTCATAGAACAGGTTGATATGGACCGTCCACAGCGCTACGTCGGGCAGACCGGGCACGCGTACTGCCTCGATCACCTGAACGAGTTGCCCTGGGAGCGCTATCCGAATCGTGGCCCCACCACACCAGAGACGGTCATGATGCACTACACGCAACCACGACGCGCACGGTTCTATGCGGATGCGCTACCGCGGATCAGGGAGCTCCTTGGGGAGCGCGAGAATGTCGACGTTCTTGCGAGCAAACCGGAAGAAGGGAAGAAACGCCGTGCGTAGGCGCGGGGTGTCGGTCGTGTCGTGTGGGTGGCCGGGATTGAAGTAGGTCCGATATCCCAGTTCTCGGAAGAAGCGGTAGAGACCGAACACGCTGTCGCCGTAGCGGGCGAGCTGAGAGCGAGAGAGTTCGAAGTAGATGATCGGACGCTCTCGTTCGATGAATGCACGGGCTCCTGCAAGTATGCGCAGTTCAAGTCCTTCGGCATCTATCTTGATGACGTCGGCGTGCGCAACTTCATCAGCAAGCGGTCGCATCGGAATGTTGCCACCCTCCACTTCAGTGTAGTAGGTCATGCCCCGATTCGCGCCGCCGCTGGTGCCGTGCACCGCGCCCGCGTGCTCCCCGACCGCACACGGGTGCACGGTGATGTTCTTGCAGTGGTTGAGCTTGATGTTCTCCTCAAGCGTTGCGCGAGTGTGGTCAGTTGGCTCGAATGCATGCACTTCTTTAGCCACCTTCGAAAGGGGGATACTGAACGTACCGATGTGTGCGCCAATGTCGATGAACACCGATCCGGGCGTCAGGAACTGCTTCAGGATCTCCTTGTCGTTGAGTGAATGGCCCCCATATCTCTCTACGTGTTTGCGCATCCTCGGATCACGTTCCGGGTCGTACGCAAATCGTCCGTCTTTCGCTTCGAGTAACTCCATGGTTCAGTAGTGTACCACTAGTTCCAGTTTGAGAGCTCACGCCCGGTGAGTTTCTCGAGCGCGGCAACGTCCTCCCGGTAGTACTGGGCGAGGCGCGAGCGCAGGGCGGGATCGAGCGAGCGTTCATCAGTTTCACGCTTCTCTACTCGTACGTTGCGCTTGAGTATCTCCCGCTTCAGAGAACCGAGTCCAAGCCGGCGACCCAGGGGGGCGAGGCCTTGGAGTGGCCCCGACGTGAATAAGCGTCTTGTGGTGCTGAGCGTACGGTGGAGCACCTCTGAGCGTTGGGTCACGCTGGTGTGGGTCTTAGCTGTGGTCGCGCTCGGAGGGATGAACGAATCATCGACACCAAGGAAACGATAGAGCTCTTGCATGTAGCGAACTGGGTCGGAGAGCGTGTCCTCGTAGAAGAGTATCTTGAGTTGCTCCTGTGGGAACTGCTCCAACCACAATGAAAGGTGCTCAGCGTAGCGCCCCTTCATCAAGTCGAAACTACCCTCTGGGTTCCCCAGTTCTGCTTCTATCTTCTCGTGAAGTGTGGGGAATTTCTGCTCACCTCGTGCGAGGTGGAAGTAGTAGGCAGAGAGGTAGCGCTCAATAGGGTTGCGCAGGCACACGAAGAGTTTGATGTGCGGGAAGTGTTCTGCGAAGAGGTCACGGACTTCCACATCTTCGAAATGGCTTGGGCTTACGTCGCCTCGGATACGCTCACTCGTACAGTGTGCGAAGTGGGGGGCGAATGCCGCAAGCGAGACCGAGGGGCCGCCTGGTTTGCGAAAGCGCATTTCTTTTGGCTGTGATGCGCAGATCTCCGGGTGCTCTGCAAGGCAGCGGTGGATCCAGGTCGTCCCGCACTTCGCAGCGCCTATGCCGGAGAAGTCCAGGTGCACCGGTTCACTCATACGCGCGTCTCGTATGCGCGCCAGTTGCCGTCTGCCTTGGTGTTGCCGATGGGAAGTGCTGCACGCTCCTCCGGCTTGAGCCAGAACGGATGCTCAGCAAAGGTGGCGAAGTCAACCTCGATGAGGTGAGAGAGCTCTCGTTTGGTGACGTGTTCCCATACCGCGAGTTGCTTATCAACGAGGTCGAAGTCGGGTTCATACAGGTGCGCGTACTCGTGGCGGTCATACTTCTCTCGCTCAATCGATTCGCCCGGCCAGCCCGAACGTAGCCGCGAGGCGCGCACCTCATCCGCAGGCCTGCGAACGAAGACAACGAGGAGGTTGTCGCGAGCAAGCTGGTGTGCTTGGTGGAGGATGGCGGGGGCCTGAAGCACGAAGTGTGAGTGCTCGGCAATGAATGCATCAATGGGTATTTGAATGCGATCGGTTCCCGGAGTGCATGAGGTGTAGTTGAAGTCGCGTTCGCTGTAGAGTGGCAGGTCGCGTTCGTGCGCGAGGATCTCGGCAACAACGTGCGTGCCGGAGCGCTGCAGGCCCACAATCGCGATACGCGCAAACGGAGCGGTTGCCGCCAGGAAGGTTGCTAGGGTATCGGGTGCCTCAGCGTCTGCTTTGGTCATAGGTCACTTCTGTATCCACTTTGAGGTGCAGGGGATCTTACTGCGGTCGCAGCGGTCGGCGTACTTCTTTGCGATCTCGGCAACTTCCTCAAGGAGACCCGCTTCAAGCGTGGTGGGCTTGAGTCCCCAGTCGAGGAAACACTTGTTCGAGACCTGGAGTTCATTCTCCGCATCTTCCTTGCGGGGATTCTCAACCGGTGCCACTTCGGCCCCGGTCTGCTTTGCAACGAGCGCAGCGAGGTCGCGCACGCGGTGGGTCTCGGTCATTTGGTTGATGATCTGCACCCGGTCGCCTTTCTTGGGGGGGTGGGTGAGCGCGAGCTCGATGCAGCGTACGGTGTCGCGGATGTGAATGAAGGCACGCGTCTGGCCGCCAGTGCCGTGGACGGTCAGCGGGTAGCCGATAGCGGCCTGCATCAAAAAGCGGTTGAGCACGGTGCCGAAGTCGCCATCGTAGTCGAAGCGGTTGATGAGCCGCTCATCGAGCAGGGTCTCGTCGGTGTTGGTCCCCCACACGATGCCTTGGTGCAGGTCGGTCACGCGCACACCGTCGTTCTTGTTGTAGTAGAAGAAGAACAGCTGGTCTTGGGTCTTCGTCATGTGGTAGATGCTGCCGGGGTTCGCGGGGTGGAGGATCTCGCGCTCGACCTCGTTCCCCTCATCGGTCGCGACCTTCACGGTGAGGTACCCCTCGGGGATGGTCGCGCCCGCGGTGCCGTAGCCGTAGACCCCCATCGTGCCGAGGTGCACGATGTGGATGTCGAGGCCGGACTCGACGACCGCGCACAGGAGGTTGTGGGTCGCGTTGAGGTTGTTGTCGACGGTGAAGCGCTTGTGACGCGGTGACTTCATGGAGTAGGGAGCGGCGCGCTGCTCCGCGAAGTGCACGACGGCATCCGGCTTCTCGCTTTTTAGAATGTCGAGGAGCTCGTAGTACTCCTGGGCAATATCGATCTCGTAGAAACCGATGATCTTACCGGTCTTCTCGTTCCAGGTGGACAGCCGCACCGGTACGCTCTGAATGGGGGTGAGCGACCCTGCGCCCAGCTCATGATCCATCCAGCGGCGTACGAGGTTGTCGATGATGACCACGTCGTTGCCTTGCTTGGAAAGATAGAGCGCGGTCGGCCAGCCGCAAAATCCGTCACCGCCGAGAATGAGAACCTTCATGAATACCGAGAGAATTACCGCCCCATTCTAGCAGATATGGGGCGTGAGCGGTAATTCATGAGAACGTGCTACAATCACGCCAATACAGGTATGTGTGCCATTAATGGAGTGACAATGCACGATGAAGCGCTAGTCGCGCGCATGAACTCGGCGACCCGACACCGAGGTCCCGATGGGACCGGTATGTTTGCGGAGCAGGGGATCACTCTCGGTCATAACCGACTCGCGATCATCGACCTATCTGAAGCGGGCGCGCAGCCGATGCGTTCACACGATGGGCGTGTGATCATCTCGTTCAATGGAGAAATCTATAACTATCGAGAGTTACGCAGTGAGCTTGCGGCAACGTACCCGTTCCGTTCGCAAAGCGATACCGAGGTCTTGCTTGCTGCCTACCAGCGGTGGGGCATTGACATGTTTGCTCGATTACGCGGCATCTTTGCGTTCGCGCTCTGGGACCGGAACGAGCGCTCCTTGTACCTGGTGCGCGATCAGATGGGGGTGAAGCCACTGTATTTTACGCAACGTGATGAGCATGTGTACTTTTCGTCTGAGCTTGGGGGTGTGCTCGCTGCACTTCCCAGTGCGCCGTTAGATAGAGATGCTGCACTGCTGTACCTCGCACTGCAGTACGCGCCGAACCCTCGCTCACTCGTGGCAGGCGTGGAGAAGTTGGCGCCGGGCGAATACGCGTTGGTGACGAAGTATCAGGTATCGCGCGTACGCTACTTCAAGCCGGAAGTGGGAGAAGGGATGGGAGAGCCCGGCGAGGATCTGGTTGCGACCATCGATCGGGTCGTGACACGACAGCTGGTCTCAGACCGCCCGGTCGGCCTCTACCTCTCGGGTGGATTCGACTCGTCGATCGTCTTGCACCACGCATCGAAGAAGCAGCAAGACCTCGACACGTACGCGGTCGACTTTGAAATGGTTGCGGGAGCTGAGAGTGAAGCGAGTAAGTTCAATACGGATGCCGATCTTGCTGAGCGAACGGCGCACACGTACGGGGCTCACCACACGCGGGTAACACTGTCGTTGTCTGAGATCCGAGCTGAGTTCGAGGAGATATTCATGAATGCAGATGAACCTGTTGCGAACCCCACGCTCCTACCGCAGTACCTGCTCTCGCGTGCGGTCAGAGAGAAAGGAACGGTTGTGGTGCTGGGAGGCAACGGTGGTGACGAGCTGTTCGGTGGGTATGGGAGGCATCGAGCTCTGGTAAGCGCGTACCTGTATCAACGAGCGCTACCGCGTGCGATCCGGGCGGCGATGGCGCGTGGACGTTCGGGGAGACTCGTGCGCCTGAATGAGCCCGTGCCCGAGACCCTTCATGCGCGCATCGTTGCGGCGAAAGAACCGACCCTGCGTCGTGTGCTTCGAGACCCCACTCAGGAGCCGGGACGTTTGGTAGAGGAACATGTGCGTCGTCTCTACGAGCACATCCCCACCGAGCATCACCCGCTGGAGCGTTTCTTACTCGCCGATCGTGCGACCTGGCTTCCGGACGAAGCACTCACGCGCGTTGATCATGCCACTATGGCGCACGGCATCGAGCTCAGGGTACCCCTCTTGGACCTTGACCTTGTTGCGACCGCAGACCGCATCTCGGTATGGAAGAAGACCACACCGTGGCAGGGAAAACGCGTGCTCAGAAATGCGTACCGCGGTCTTCTCCCCGACTACCTCTACAAAGAGCCCAAACGTGGGTGGGAGTCACCGGGAGCAAAGTGGCTTCGTGACAGCGTGATCAGAAAAACCGTCGCAG
>CAYWKE010000033.1:0-9491 GCA_964459075.1 uncultured Candidatus Saccharibacteria bacterium
TCCTACAAGATCCTCTTCTTGCCACCGCACCTCCAGGACTACCTCATCATCCACGAACTGTGCCACGTGCGTGAGTTTCATCACGGACCGTCATTCTGGGAGCTGGTGGCACGACACTGCCCCGAGCACAAGGCCGCGCGTCGCGAGCTCAAACACATTGAAAGAACAGGGTTGCCCTCGCGTACAGAAGTGAGACAGCGTACACTTACCACATAAGCACTTCGCATGGCCGATCGAACACAGACTCGCCGCATTGCTCGCTTTCTCCTCATTATCGGCTTCGGCATGGTAGCGGTCGCGCTCCTCGTGCGCTTTGTTCCCGAGCCGCCGTCTCAGACCGGTGAGGTAGCGGGAGACACTGCCATCACCACGTTCGCGGAGTGTGTTGCTGCAGGGAATCCGGTCATGGAGAGCTACCCTGAGGAGTGTCGCACCGAGGATGGAAGAACATTCGTGCGCGACATTGGGAACGAACTTGAGAAGAGCGACCTCATCCGCCTCGATTCACCGCGACCGGGAGACACGATCGAGAATCCGGTAGTGGTCACGGGGGAAGCACGAGGAACGTGGTTCTTCGAGGCGACTTTCCCCATCGTGCTCACCGATTGGGATGGGCTCAGTATTGGAGAAGGGTACGCACGTGCAGAGGGAGAATGGATGACGGAGGAGTTCGTACCATTCTCAGGCGAGGTTTCCTACACACTGGCTACCGACACGCCCTACGACCGCGGCTCACTCATCCTCCAGAAAGCGAACGCGTCTGGCTTGCCCGAACACGACGACGCGCTCGAGATTCCTGTGACGCTTGCACTCCCTTCGGGGGTGGATGATACACGTGCGGCACAGGGAGACGATGCCGCACTTTTACCAGACCAAGATAACGAGCCCACTATGGTTGATACGAACACGTCGATGACAAACACAGCAGGTGAGAGTGTGTCGGAACAATCGTCCGCACCTTCTCCACTGGTGCCCCGAGGCGAGGAGCAGACGATGCTGGTCGCAGGCGGCTGCTTTTGGTGTGTGGAGGCAGACCTCGAGAAGCTCCCCGGTGTCCTCTCAGTGGTTTCAGGGTACGCGGGAGGGACGAGCGAGGACCCGACCTACCAAAACTATGCTGCGGGTGGTCACCGCGAGGTGGTTCTCGTGACCTATGACCCCTCGATCGTTTCGTTCGGTCAGGTCGCTGAGTACGCCATCAAGCACATGGATCCGACCGACGGAGAGGGTTCGTTCGGCGATAGGGGTGTTGAGTACGCACCGGCGCTCTACTTTGCGAACGAGGACGAGCGTGAGGAGGCGCGTGCGGTACTCGCCCACATTCGCGCACAGAACGCGTACGAGAAGGATCTGGCCATTGTGCTCGAGGAGCGTCCTACATTCTGGGAGGCGGAGGAGTACCACCAGGACTATTACAAGAAGAACAGGATACAGTACTCGTACTACCGCTACCGCTCCGGGCGTGACGCGTTCATCAAGAAGCACTGGGGCGATGCCGCAGATGAGCTTACCTTCACCGGCCCTGAGGCGGCGCGCGCGGACGTTCCGCTCGACACGAGCCGGTGGGAGAACTTCGTGAAGCCGAGCGACGAGGAGCTGCAGGCGACCCTCACCGACATCCAGTACCGCGTGACACAGAAGGACGCGACCGAGCGTGCGTTCCAGAACGACTTCTGGAGTAACAAGGAAGAAGGCATCTACGTCGATGTGGTTTCGGGCGAACCCCTCTACTCGTCGGCCGATAAGTTCGATTCGGGCACCGGCTGGCCCAGCTTCACGAAACCCATCTACCCCGAAGCCGTGACCGAGCACGACGACTACAAACTTCTGGTGCGTCGCACCGAGGTGCGCTCCCGCTTCGCTGACTCACACCTCGGACACGTCTTTACTGATGCGCCTCAAGAACTTGGAGGTGTGCGTCACTGCATCAACAGCGCGGCTCTACGCTTCATCCCGAAGAGTGAGATGGCACAAGCTGGCTACGGCGACCTCCTTCCGTTGGTCGGCCCGCCACACTCCTAGCAGGGTATCTGGTACCTCGTTTGAGGTGAGGTTTCGTTGCTGCAGAGTGTTCGAGAAAGAGTCCTCCAAGAAGTGACCGCGCTACACACCACTCCCGGGAATGGGGTGGTAACAGTGCAACAGTAGCTAGGGAAGGAGAAGCACCAGCACCACAAGGCAGGAGAATCCCACGATAGCGGCGAAGAGGTTGGTTGCTCGAACATGGTCATTCATGTTGGTTGAGGATACGACGGGTGCACTAGTACAGACGGCTGTATCTGACCATCCTTACGCGACTTCCACAAGGGGTACCGTGCGCGCTACTATACGTAGGCTATGAGTATCGCTCGCAGTGGGGTAGTGGTCGTTGGAGCGCTTTGCGTAGGTCTTCTCCTCGTTACGCTCATCCACCCGCCGCAGTGGCGCACACCACTTCCCGACCGTTCTGCGGGAGATCCTGGCATCGAGGTGGCAGCAGGAGAGCGACTGATGGTTGGATCAAGCTCGGTGGTGGTGCCAGAGGGTTACTTTGCTCTCGCGTACGATCCTGACCAAGTGATCGATGTGGGCGTGTTCCCGCTTGAGGTTCCAGAACCCGTTCCTCCGGCACTCTTTGCAACCCTTCTTGCCTCGGGATCCGACGCTGCAGTGTCACTCACCACTCTTGCTGAACATGACCTCCACGGCTCGCTCCGAACAGGACACGCCGTCGTGATATCTGCAACGGGCGATGAACTGGTCGTCCGTCGGCAGGCCGTACTCCCCATTGTCCTCTACCGCCGCGAGGCTAACGCAATACTACGCTTTGAGATGACTCGGCCGTTCTACCGTTCTACGTGGAAAGAGATCCTTAGGACCGCATCCTCTTCGTGAAAGGCGACGAACACAGTGACGTACCAGAGAGCAGGGGGGTGCACAACGACACCGGTGCAGGTCTTGTAGCGAACGCGCTTGCGGACCCCCAGGCATTCGCTGCTATCGTGGTGCGCTTCGAGGAGCCGCTACGCCGCTACCTCAGACGCATCACCGACGTTCCTCAACAGGATCTTGACGATCTGTTGCAGGACACCTTCCTCAAGGCGTACCAGAACCTCAATGCGTACAACGCGAACTACCCGCTTTCTTCGTGGATGTATCGCATTGCACGTACGACCGCGATTAGCGAGTGGCGCAAGCGCTCCGCTCGGCCGACCGACTACACGCTCGATGATGAGTCGGTCTACACGGTCATTCCGGATGAGCTCAACATCGAGCTTGAGCTCATTGGCAAGGAGGCCGCCCAAGCCGTACCCCATGCGCTGGCACGCCTGCGACCTGAGTATCGAGATGTGCTCACGTTGCGGTTCTTTGAGGAGAAGTGCTATGACGAGATCAGCGACATCATCCAAAAACCACCAGGAACCGTTGCAACGCTCATTCACCGAGCGAAACGCGACCTGAAGACCCATCTGACAGACCTATGACCACGCTCCCCGACCACATCATTGCTGAAATTGAGAAACGATGTCTCACGCCGACACCTCGGTGGTGCTTTGTGGTGCGCGAGTATACCGCGTGGGTCGTGCTCGGTGTAGCTGGTTGTGCGGGTATTGCCGCGTCAGGTCTCGTGCTCTTCATAGCGGCTAACCTGGGAACCTCGCTTGCAGGCGTCCCTCATGGCTTGTTGACCGTGCTCGCAGTGTGGCTCGCGGTCCTGGCGTGCGTACTCGCACTCATTGTGACCCAGTTCAAGCGCACCGAGCGCGGCTATCGGTACTCACTCGCGTCAGTCGCCGGGGCTGCGCTTGCCGGTGGAGCTGTGGGCGGGACACTGCTGTTTGCCTGTGGTGGTATGCCTGCAACCGACGAAATGGTTGAGGAGTACATGCCTGGGTATCGCTCGGTCGCTGGACACACGGGTGCGCACTGGATGACGCCTGGCGACGGACGGCTGATGGGTGTGGTCGTATTTGTACATCATCCCGATCTTGTGCTTGAGGACCCGTACGGTGCCCGGTGGGTCGTTCTGATGCCCACCTCAACGAGCCGCAGCTTCACCCGCTACGCGCACATGCATGGCGCATCAGTACGGGTCACAGGCACAACCCTTTCTCAGGGGCGCTTCCGTGCGTGCGCCGCTGAGCTACATCGCTTGCAGGGTGGGGAACCGGTGTGGCGCAGTATGCGAACGAATGAAAGAGACGGGTCTGCTCACCGTATACAAGAGTGTGACTGACACTCGACTCGACAGGTGCGCCGTCACACCATTCGATTTTATTCGTATGTACCAACCGTATGGCATCACCCACAGCATCACAACACATCTCGCTGGCTCTCTTGGCACTGACCGTAACCGGAGCCGCATTCCTCACAACAACTGGCTACGCCTTTGAGAAGCACTGCGATCGGCGCAGCGGCTGCCGCGTGAACCATCACGCCTTTCACCACGCGCTCGTGACCCGTGACTTTGAGCGGTGGCGTGAGCTGATGGGCGAGAGCGACCTCCTGGGTCGCGTGTATGATGAGGCGACCTTTGACACCTTTGCGCAAGCGCACGAGCTGATGCTACGCGGGAATGCAGAGGAAGCTGAGGAGCTGTTCGAGTCATTGGGTATCGAGCGGCCGTTCGCTGGCCGCCACCACCATCCGCACGGTGCTGGCATGCGCATGCTCCTTGAGCTCTCGGATGAGGACGTGGCTCAACTCGAACGGGCGCGCGAACTCTACCAGACCGGTGAGCACGATGCGGCATTCGCGATCTTGCGTGATATGCGTGAGGGACTGATCGAGGCTCGCTCCTAAGGTGTGGTACACTGAAGAGCACATGAATGCATCATCACTCATCATTGCCGCAGCTATCGTCATTGCAGGCATCTGTATAGCCATCGCACTGCTTATCATCGGGACCGCACCTCAGTCCGGGGAGCCGTCCCTTGCGCTACTCCAAGACGCACAAGAAGACGCACAAGCTCCAGAGGAGGCCCAGGGTGATCTGACACTGATCACCCCGCCCACGCCGGACGATCACATCTACGGCAACCCGGAAGCACCGCTGACCCTCATTGAGTTCTCAGATCTCGAGTGTGTGTTTTGCGCGCGCATCCACCCGTCCCTCAAGGCCATCGTCGACGAGTCGGGGGGAGAGGTCAACTGGGTCTACCGTCACTTCCCGCTCTCTCAGATCCACCCGAACGCGCTCTCGGGAGCCTACGCGGCGGAGTGCCTGGCAGAGTATGGTGGGGACGATGCGTTCTGGCAATTCGTCGATGCGATCCTCGGCAGTGGTGAGCCGGTCAACGAGACTACCTACCGTACCTACGCGCGTGCTGCAGACGTGGACGAAGAAGCGGTACTCGCGTGCATCGCTGATGAGCGCTACGAATCGCTGGTTGCTGAGCACATGCAAAATGCGGTCGCGGCGGGCTTCTCAGGGACACCCTTTGTCGTCGCACGCAACCAAGCAGGCGAGGTGGTCGACATTCGTGGCGCGTTGCCGCGGGATGCTATCGAAGCGCGTATCGCGCCCCTGCGCGAGTAAGCACCATGGGGCGCTATGCGTGAGCATCGCCGGGTCATTCTCGTCTTGAGTGCGTGCGTGCTTCTGGGCGCACTCTGCATCGGGGGGTATTGGGGTCTGCGCTCTCTGCTCGATCGTGCACCCCAGGGACCGATGTTCGAGCCGGCACCCGAGTTTGCGCTCAAGAGCTACGGCGCGAAAGAGGTGACCCTCCAGGATTCTGCTGGCTCGGTACGCATCATCACCGCGTTTGCCTCGTGGTCTGCCTACTCAGCCGAGGAACTCAGGATGCTCGATCGGCTGGCGCGCGAGTATCCCGATATCGAGGTCATTGCGATCAATCGCAAGGAACCCAAACCGGTCGCACGCGACTTCCTCACACAAGTGCTGCCCGAGGAACACGCGCTCACCCTTCTTGATGACCCCGAGGATACGTGGTTTGGCGACATCGGTGGCTACCACATGCCCGAGACCCTCTTTGTCGACGGGGAGGGTAACATCCGTCATCACCAGCGCGGGCCGATGAGTGAGGAGGTGGCGCGCGAGCGAATAGAGATGTTGCGTTCAACCATGAACGAGGAATAGCCGTGGAACTGTTTCTCGACGTGTGCCTCATGCCGCCCTACAATACTTTGCGGAACTGCTTCATAGTAGGGGTCGCCCTATACGCCCATGAACTGGGGAAAGCTTCGACGCTTTGAAGCGGGCCGACCGGAGGATTGTAGTTGGTGGGGTAATGGCCTACCAAGCAAGACGTCCTCCGGTCCTTTTTTTTGCCACCACGAGTTCGGTAGTGTGCCAAGTTGAGTTAGAACCTGACCTGACGTACCATACATGCCACTAGTATTCATTGTTCCAGCTTTATGGAAGATCCATCAATTTCGCTGTGGCAGAGCAGCCGGGTCCGCGGTTCGGTCAACCTCGCACTCATCCTCCTCTCCGTATTTCTATTTGCGCAAACGTTGCTTACCTTCAAAGAGTACGGCTACGTCGGTCGTGACGTGCCGCCGATGAACACGGTGAGTGTTGCGGGCGAAGGTGAGGTCTTTGCCAAGCCAGACACCGCGACGTTTCAAGTGACCGTCTCGGAAGAAGCACCGGACGCGGCAACTGCGCAGGATCGTGCGACCGAGAAGCTCAACGAGGCGCTGATGTTCATCGCCGCGCAGGGCATTGATGTCGATGAGGACGTACGCACGGAGAACTACGCGCTCACGCCGAAGTACGAGTCCCGCAGCATCCCCTGTAACCGGTGGCCCTGCCCAGCCCCTGACCAGGTCCTCGTTGGCTACACCATCACCGAGACCCTGTCGGTCGAGATCGACCTTGAGGAGTTGCCGAGCGAGAGTGGTACCTCAAGCACGGATGTGCTTGGTGAGTTCGTTGCCGGCCTTTCTACGATAGGTGTGCAGAATGTTTCTGGCCCCTCGTTTGAGGTGGGAGATGATAGCGACCTGCGGGCTGAAGCGCGCGCGCAGGCGATCGCTGATGCGAAGGAGAAGGCTGCGGTACTTGCCGAAGAACTGGGGGTCTCCCTGGTGCGTACTGTGAGCTACCACGAGAACCAAGACGTGCCTCCCGTGATGGGGCGCATGGCCGCTGATCAGGTGATGGGTATGGGTGGTGGCGAGGTTGCTGCGCCGCGACTTCCTGCCGGTGAGAACCGCATCATCAGCCAGGTCAACGTCGTGTACGAGATACGGTAGTGAAACGGTGCTATTGCGCACGAACGCCGCCCCGTGGGGCGGCGTTCGCCATTTGACATCCTTCCAAATCAGCGTATCATTGGAGGCGCAACCCCGGGAGGGGTTTTAAAATGCCTGAACACTACCTATGGACGGATTTGTGAACTACCTTCGAGCCACTCGCGGCGAGCTCAAGCACGTCAGCTGGCCTACGCAGCGCCAGACGGCGATATTCACCGCGCTCGTCATCTCTCTCTCGATCTTGACCGGACTGTACCTGGGGTTCTTCGACCACGTCTTCACCCTTCTGCTTGATCGCTACGTCATTTAAAACAATCCGTTATGACCAAGCACCAGAACATTGAAGAACCGCAGTGGTACGCTATCCACACGTACGCAGGCTACGAGAATGCCGTGGAACGTAATCTCAAGCAGCGTGTCGAGTCCTTGGGACTTGAGGATCGCATCTTTGAGGTCATTGTTCCGACCGAGAAGAAGATCAAGATAAAGGGTGGCAAGCGCGTGGAGGAAGAAGAGAAAGTGTACCCCGGCTACATCTTGGTGAAGATGGTCGTCGATGACACGAGTTGGTACGCAGTGCGCAACACGCCACGCGTGACCGGCTTCGTGGGCTCGGGTGTGCAGCCCGTACCTCTGGGTGAAGAGGAGGTCGCAGGGCTCCTCAAGCGCATGACGAGTGATACGGTGAAGCACACGATCGATCTTGCGGTGGATGACCCCGTCATCGTCACAGATGGTCCCTTCAAAGAATTGGAGGGTAAAGTAGGCGAGGTTGACGAGGAGCGCGGCAAGGTCAAGGTCTTGGTGCCGATGTTCGGTCGCGAGACCCCTGTTGAGCTCGATTTTCTCCAGGTGCGCAGGATATGATGTCGGGACTAACTTGCGAAACGGCAAAATTTCAGTATAGTACGCACACTCATGGCTAAAGCTATCACCAAAAAGATCAAGCTGCAGATCCCCGGCGGGGCAGCAACCCCCGCGCCTCCGGTCGGGACTGCGCTCGGCCCGGCGGGTATCAACATTGGCGAATTCGTCAAGCAGTTCAACGATGCGACCCAGGAGCGTCGTGGCGAGATCGTGCCGGTTGAACTCAATGTCTACGACGATCGCACCTTTGACTTTGTCCTGAAGGTCTCTCCGGCATCTCGCCTCATCCTGAAGAAGATCGGCAAGGATAAGGGCTCCAGCAAGAACCTCGTCTCCAAAGCGGGCAAGATCACCCAGCAGCAGCTGCGCGAGGTGGCTGAAGAGAAGATGAGCGACCTCAACACCAAGGACGTTGACCAGGCAGCGAAGATCATGGCCGGGACGGCGCGATCGATGGGAGTTGAAGTTACGGATTAACTCACACAAACTCGATGAGAGCAGAACGGCGGCCAGAGGCCGCCGTTCTGCTATACTTCCTCTATGAAGATCTACGTTGGCTGCGCGCTGCGCAAGGCGCCAAAAGCATTCAAGAATGAGGTCGAAGAAATGAAGGGCGCGCTTGAGGCCGAGGGTCACGAACTCCCGCGCTTTGTAGGGGAGGATGATACCCCTTCGCGTGACGTGTTTGAGCATGATATTGCCTGCGTGCAGGCCTGCGACGTACTGCTTGCGGTGGTGACCGAGCCTTCGCTTGGACTCGGGATGGAGCTGATGGAGGCACTCCACCTCTCAAAGCGCATCATAGTGCTTGCGGAGGAGGGAACACATCTTTCGAAAATGGTACTCGGTGCCGCCGAAGTGGGTGGGCATGAAATGGTGTGGTATCAGACAGGTGACCTTACGGGCGCTGCGCTGCATGCGCTGAATTGACACGCTTCGGCGTACCTGGCCCACTGAATCCTTTGGTTGCGTTTTTCCTCCTCGCGCCTACACTGCTTGCGATGGCTAGGCGCTACGGAGCACTCCCCTCACAGAAGATACGTGAGCTCATCGCTGGAGGGTTCGTCTTTGGAGCGCAGGATGCCCACATCTCACCCGCTTCTTTGGATCTCACGCTTACTGATGAGGTCTTTGAAGTGGAGGGAGCCATGCAGCCGGCACAGGGTGAGACGGTGCGCGAGCTCCTGGCGAGCGTAGCGCATCGAGCGCGTTCACTCGATGAGCCCCTGTGGCCGCACGTGACCTACCTTGCGCGTCTGGCAGAGACGCTCAAACTACCCGAGTCAGTCTACGGCTTCTGCAATCCCAAGTCCTCGACCGGGCGCATTGACCTCCATGTGCGCGTTGTAGCCGATGGCATCCAGCGTTTCGACACGGTGGCGCCCGCTGGCTACCGGGGTGAGCTCTGGCTTCTCATCACC
>CAYWKE010000034.1:0-3948 GCA_964459075.1 uncultured Candidatus Saccharibacteria bacterium
GCTTTATTGGTGTGCGGGTGCCGAACACTCGTTCGGTTGCAAAGCGTTTCAAAGAATTGCCACTACCCGAAGTCACGAAACTGCTCACCTCGAAGATGCACGAAGAGCGGTTGCTCGCGCTCGCGCTCCTCGAGTTGCAGATGCGAGCCACTTGGAAGTCCGACTTCCAAGTGGGGGAAGCCGGAGTTGAGGAAATACGGCGCGCGATCGTTGGTCTGTATCTCGCGCACACCCACTACGTGAACAACTGGGATCTCGTCGATGCCTCGGCGTACCAAATCCTCGGCGCGTACCTCCTCGGTCGATCGAAAAAAGAGCGAAACATCCTTACTCAACTTGCCCGCTCAGGACACATTTGGGAAGAGCGGATCGCTATCGTGGCGACGATGGCATTCATACGCGAGGACCAGCTCGATGATACGTTTCACATCGCCAAGATACTGCAGCACCATGAGCACGACCTCATTCACAAAGCGGTCGGGTGGCTCGTTCGTGAGGCGGGTAAAAAAGACGAAGCGCGCCTCCACGCATTTCTCAAAGAACCGATCAAAGGAGTGCCCCGCTACCAGACCCTCCCCCGCACGTGCCTGCGCTATGCGATCGAGCGGTTTCCTGAGCCGGTGCGACACGGG
Organism: uncultured Candidatus Saccharibacteria bacterium; assembly: GCA_964459075.1. Classification (GTDB taxonomy): domain Bacteria; phylum Patescibacteriota; class Minisyncoccia; order Phycocordibacterales; family UBA12088; genus CAYWKE01. Next base: position 633 of record CAYWKE010000034.1, read on the forward strand.
TACCTCACAGGGAACCTTGCGTAGCGGTCAAACGTGTGGCATAGTCCTCCTAGGCAAAAACTGAAAGGAGGGCGACATGCTCGCTCAACTGTTCGACCTCGTTGGCCGCTACTACTGGTCGTGGCCGTTGTTTTGGATCGCGCATCGCCTCCGCGTTCTTGCTTGGATCGCGCAACGCGCTCGCCTCGAGGGCGTTGCCGTGCTCGTACTCGTGCAAGTGCCGGGTGCAGAGCTGCATGTACTCCTCGTACGCCACACGTACGCGAAAGATTGGTACCCGCCCGGAGGCGGTATCAAAAAAGGGCAGTCTCTCAGAGAGGCCGCCCGTGCGGAACTCTACGAAGAAACGGGACGCTCGGTTGCTGCTGAAGCGCTCGTTGACCTTGGAAGCGATGTGCTCAGCCGATTCGGCGGCCGAGTCGAGGACACCATTCACTATTTTATGGTGCGGGTCACTCTGGAGGAGCTGCCAACCTCCTGGCAAAGGCTGATGCCTGGCGAGATCGGCGCTGTCGAGCTCGTGCCCCTCTCCGCAATTGCGGAGGGTCGCGTGTGCATCGACCATCGCGTGTTCGTCGCACTCGCTCGCGCTGGCGTCCCGTCAACTGCCCGCGGTTCGAGTGGGAGCCATACGCTGCAGAGCGCGTGACTCAGGAACCTTTGGCGCCGCCTCGCGTGCGAGGCGGCGCCAACATTTTATGTGCAGACAAACGAACCTGCCGTACTCTGCTATACTGCTGTTGAATGTCACTACGTGTTGAACAGATCGCGGTCGGGGGGTTTGATGACAACTTCAGCTACCTGATCAGTTCTGATAAAACGAACGAGTGTCTGATCGTTGATCCGTCGGGCGCGTTCGAGCGGGTGGTGGAGCGCATAGAAACGCAGGAGCTCTCGGTCGCGGGTATCCTCATCACCCACACCCACTTCGACCACATCGACCGAATGCCCGATGCGCTTGCGCGCTTTCCCGTACCGATCTACGTGCACAAGATGAGCGTCGGCCGGTTCCGGGGAGAGACGGTCGGCCTTGGTGAGGGGCACGTGGTGCCTCTCAACGGGCATCAGATCGAGGTCCTGGCAACCCCCGGCCACGCGGACGACGCGCTCTGCTACTACCTGCCACCTGAGATCACCCACGATGGTGTGCCCGCACTCATCGCGGGCGATACGCTCTTCATCTCGCGCTGTGGTCGGACTGACCTCGAGCATGTAGGGCAACTCTACGGATCACTGGTGCGCCTCAAGGCCCTGCCTGACGAGACGGTCATCTACCCCGGTCACGACTACGGTACGGTTCCGTTTGCCACGCTCGGCCAGGAGAAGCAGACAAACCCCTTCCTCGCTGCACCCGACCTCGATACATTTGCTGAGCAACGCCTTAGCTAACAAATGAGGTATAATCAACATACGTTCAGTAGACGTGGAACGCCTCATGAATACAAGAAGCTTTCTCATACTGCTTACCGTGTCGTGGATCTCCGCGGGTATTGGATACCTAGCTGGAAATAGGGAAGCGGTGTCTCGAATGTCGCAGTACCCAAGTACACACGGATCCGATCTGGCATCAGAAGTACCAGCGTTCATGAATGTCGCTCATTGTGGCACCGATGCGCGAGCCTGCTTTGGCTCAGGGGGTAGGCGAACCGGGGAAACTGACAACACCTACACATACTATGTCGTTCACAAAGATGGCACGTATGCGTTCGGCGTAGAAGAAAAAGAGACAGGAGATGTGTGGTATGTGTTCGTGTAGTAGTCCACACTCCATTTTTATGATTGTGTGAGCACGCTTCTCCTCAACATCGCGATCGAGTTCGGACCGGTCGCGGCATTCATTGCGGGCTACTGGGTCTGGGACTTCTTCACCGCGATCGAGGCAACGATGCTTGTGACCGCGGTGTCGGTCGCGGTCGCCTACGTGCGCCAGCGTCGCCTCGCGCTCTTCCCAACCTTTACCGCTGCGACCGTCCTCTCGTTCGGGGGCCTCTCTCTCGTCACCCAGAATGAAACGTTCTTCATCTTCCTCGACACGGTGAGCAACCTCATCTTCGGGCTCCTCTTGGCGATAAGTCTCTACTTCGAGCGGCCGGTCCTCAGGCCGATGTTCGAGCGGGTCTTCGCACTAACGGAGGCGGGGTGGCGCACGCTCACCTGGCGCTGGATGCTCTTCCTCCTGTCAGTGGGTATCCTCAACGAGTGCGTGCGGCTCCTGGGGACACCCGAGGCGTGGGTCATGTTCAAGACGCTCAACGTCGTGGTGACGACCACCTTCGCATTCTGGCAGTTCCGGCTTGCCTCGCGCGCGCGCATTCCCGCGGAGTCGAATCGGTGGGGATTGCGGGTGGTGGATTAACATGACAAACTAAGTTTTTGTGAGCAAACTCATTCGAGACAAGATCCCCGAGATCATCAAGGCGAAGGGGAACACGTGCGACGTGTATGTAGCCGAGGAGGCGGAGTACCGAGAGCGTTTAGCTGCAAAGCTCCGTGAGGAAGTTGAGGAGTTTCTGGAAGAAGAAGCGATCGAGGAACTCGCCGATGTGCTTGAAGTTGTGCACGCGCTCGTTCGCGCCCAGGGAAGCACGTTGGAAGAACTGGAAGCAATTCGAAGTCAAAAGAAACATGAGCGGGGCGGTTTTGAGAAGAGACTTGTTCTGAAACAGTAGCACAGCTCGTGTATACTGGGCGGGATGCATCAAAAAACCCTCTTCATCCACCGGCGTGACCTGCGGGTGCACGACAATATCGGCCTGTCGGCGGCAGTAGCGCACTCGGAGGTGGTCGTGCCGTGCTTCATTTTCGATCCGCGGCAAGTGGGGGAGAGAAATTCGTACAGAAGTGAGCGTGCGGTCGCGTTCATGGCAGAGTCCCTAAAAGAGCTCGCAGAGGCGTACGGCAAGCAGAGTGGGGTGCTGCAGGTCTTTGAGGGCGAGGCGCACGAGGTCGCCCTGCGCTTGATCACAGATGAGGGCATTGATGCGGTCTATGTGAACCTCGACTACACACCCTTCTCTCAGAAACGCGACGAGAAGATCAGAGCAGTGTGTGAAGAGCATGGGGTCGTCTTTGAAGGTTTCCACGATCTCATGCTCTCGGGCGATCCGGATGACCCGCGCCTCAAGACGCAGCAAGGGGAGCCCTACAAGGTCTTCACACCGTTCTTTAAAAACGCGAGTGCGAGCGTGACGCCGGAGAGACCGACCGAGCTCACGGCCACGAACCTCTTCGGCGGGCACCTCAAGGGGAGTGACCACGACCTCCTTGATCAGTACCGTGATACGGATATCGCATTTCCCACACCGCCGGGCCGCTC
>CAYWKE010000034.1:4048-9186 GCA_964459075.1 uncultured Candidatus Saccharibacteria bacterium
CTCACCAAGGACCTCCACCTTGACTGGCGCTGGGGGGAGCAATATTTTGCGCAAAAGCTCGTCGACTATGACCCGGCGGTCAACAACGGCTCGTGGCAGTGGGCCGCGGGCACGGGCGCCGACGCCGCCCCCTACTTCCGCATCTTCAACCCGTGGCTCCAGGGGAAGAAGTTCGACCCTGAGTGTGCCTACATCAAACGATGGCTCCCCGAACTCGCCGACCTAGACACGTCTCTCATTCATTCACTCGATGAGAAGCCGCTCCCTGAAGACATCGACTACCCGTCACCTATAGTTGATCATCGTGCCGAAGCGGCAAAAGCGAAGGAGTTGTACTCAACAGCACTTACGTAGTGCTCCGTACCAGGGTGCACTGAGCGTTGCTTCTTTGTGCAGCGTTGCGCGGTAGTCTAATGTAAGGTACGGTGCCTCTATGCCAATGCTACATCTCATTACTACTCGGACAAAGAGCAGCGTTGTCCGAGATGCAACAGTGTACCTTATTCGTGCCGCTGAGGATTTGCAGGTTCCATTCGTGCAGTACGATGCCGTGAACACAGATTTGATGTCACTTCCCGAGTTGTCAGAGGATGACCTTCTGTATAGAGATGCCACGGGTACTCGGGCAGGCTTGATCCAGCGCCTGCTCTTGAACCAGCACTGCACTCATTTTTATGAGGATTGGCGCAACGCACACAACTATCGCGGCACTTCCTATGACATTCACAACAAGCTTGGTTTGCCGGTCATTCCCTCAGTATCGTTCATCCCCGATACGGAGGAACAGCTGCGTCGTGTCGTAGATATGCTCGGCCCCTTCCCACTCGTCATGAAGGTGCGAGGTCGGTCGAAAGGGGTGGGGGTCATTCGCGTGGATTCGTGGGAGAGCTTCACGTCGCTCGCCGATTATCTACGCACGACCCCCGAACGCATTCTCATTCGAAAATACATACCACATACTCATTACGGACGGGCGGTGGTTGTTGGGGATCGTGTCGTGGCAAGTCATGTGACATACGTGCAAGACGGTGAGTTTCGATCAAACGTTGTTATCAATCCTAGCGAAGACACCAGGTATCGCGAGGCGCGGGAGTTTTCACCGGATGTGCAATCAGCTGTTGTACAAGCAGTACGTTCAGTTGGACTAGAGACCGGTGGTGTCGACCTGTTGTTCGCAGAAGACGGAACGGCCTTCATAGCGGAAATGAATTTTCCGAATGATTTCAGCTACACTCAGAAAATAACCGGAGTCGATATTGCTCGACTCATGATCGAGCACCTCCTTCACAAGCAAGCGCAGCGGTCGTAGAGTACCAGTATGACCCAAGAGACAGCCCTTGCCCTCATGAAACTGGGGCACAACGTGTTCTTGACTGGTGCGGCCGGTTCGGGGAAGACGTATGTGCTGAACCGGTACATCGAGTACCAGCGTGAGCATGGGGTTCACGTTGCGATCACCGCCTCGACGGGGATCGCCGCAACGCACCTGGGCGGCCAGACCATCCACTCGTGGAGCGGTATTGGCGTGAAAGATGTCATCACTGAGCACGACCTCGAGAAGCTCGAGAAAAAGAAAAAGGTGATGGAGGGGCTGCGTAGCGTGCAGTGCCTCATCATCGATGAGGTGTCGATGCTCCACGCGCATCAGCTCGACATGATCGACACGATCCTGCGTCGCGTGCGCGACTTCACCAAACCCTTCGGCGGCGTACAGGTCATTCTCTCGGGAGACTTCTTCCAGCTGCCGCCTATCACGCGCACGCGCGAGGAGCCGCGCTTTGTCTTTGAGAGCGACGCGTGGGGGAATGGCGAGTTCCTGATATGTTACCTCACCAGCCAGCACCGCCAGGGAGACGACCCCCTACTCGACATTCTCAATGACATCCGAAGCGGCAGAGCGGGCGAGCACACGAAAGTGCCCCTGCGCACCCGCTACCGCCAGCCGCCTGAGGTTGCAGTACCCGTCGAGCCCACCAAGCTCTACACCCACAACGCCGACGTCGACCGCATCAACGAGGAGCGGCTCGCGGAGTTGCCGGGTCAGGAGCACGTCTTCCAGATGATCAGCCACGGCACGAAGAAACTCGTCGAGCTGCTGAAGGCAACATGTCTCGCGCCCGAGTACCTGCGCCTCAAAGAAGGTGCAACGGTGATGTTCCTGAAGAACGATCCCGAAGGGAGATTTGTGAACGGCACCTTGGGTATCGTCGAGGGGTTCGATCCCAAGGGGGGGAACCCGCTCGTGCGCACGACCGGTGGTGCGCTCATACACGTTGACTACGACGAGTGGCGCCTCGTTGAGGAAGGCGAGGCAAAGGCGGTCTTGGTGCAGTACCCATTGCGGCTCGCGTGGGCGATCACGGTGCACAAGAGTCAGGGGATGACCTTGGACGCTGCGGAGATGGATCTCAGTAAAGCGTTCGAGCCGGGTATGGGTTACGTCGCGCTCTCGCGGGTGCGCACGCTGCGTGGCCTGTCGCTCGTAGGAGGCGGTCTCAACTCCATATCCCTTACCGTCAACGAGCGCATCCTCTCCTACGATGAGTTGCTGCGTGAACTCTCGCTTGAGGCTGTGCGTGCTATCGAGCCGATGAATCCGCGAACGCTTGGGCAGGAACATGCTCGCATCATGAAAGAGCGCTTTGGTGGAGCGAAAGGAAAGAAGGTTGAGCAGAAAAAACCAACCCCCAAGGAGGCGACCCACCGCGTGACGGGCAAGCTCATCGAGGAGGGAAAGAGTATCGCGGAGGTTGCGAAGGAGCGCGGTATGGTCTCTTCGACCATCATCGGTCACCTGCACAAACTCAAGGAGCTGGGAGAATTACCTGCCATCGATCACCTCAAACCCAAAGAGGCGGACCTCAAAAAGATGCTTGCCGCCATTCGTGCCAATGACGATGAGCGCTTGGCGCCCGCACATCAGGCATTAAAAGGGAAGTACTCGTTTGATGACCTGCGGCTCGCGAAGCTGTTTCTCTAGAACCCATCTCATAATAAATGGCTTGTACACACGCCGAGTATTCGTGCGAGACGACGTCGCGGATAACGAGGCGTATCGAGATACGAACTACTTTCCACGCGGGCGCACCTCTGCTACCCTGAGCACTCATGTCCACCCCCGTTTCTCACGATATTGCAGAGCTCACCCGACGCTTACGCGAGGTCGCTCACCTGCGTGCAGCGAGCAGTCTCCTCTCGTGGGATCAGGAGGTGAAGATGCCTGAGGGTGGGGCGGACGCACGAGCCGAGACGCTCTCATTCCTTGCGGGGCTCCACCATCAGCGAGCGCTTGCGGTTGACGCTGATGGTCTTCTCACCAAGCTCAAAGCCGGACTCGATCGTGGCGAGGTGAAAGGAAAAGCCGCGGTCATCGTGCGTGAAGCGTGGAAAGACATCGACCGCACCAAGCGCATGCCGGAGGAATTCGTGCGGCAGTGGGCGGGAGTGACCTCGCGCGCGCAGCACGTCTGGGCCAAGGCACGAGGCGCGGACGACGTTGCGCAGTTCATGCCGCTCCTCTCTCAGGTTGTCAACCTCGCGCGGGAGCGCGCACGCTTGCTCGATCCTGCTCGCCCCGCCTACGACGTACTCCTCGATACCTACGAGCCCGGGATGACGGCCGAGACGCTCTCGATCCTGTTTGGCGGGTTGCGCAAAGAGCTGGTGCCGTTCGCGGCTGAGGTCATGCGTTCTGCTCGGCACATCAAGCCAACGCCGTTTCCGGGCACGTTCCCCGTCGCAGTGCAGGAGCGTTTTGCGTGGGACCTCGCGCAGTCGCTCGGCTTCGACCCTGCGCGCGGCCGACTCGACACGAGCACACACCCCTTCACGGCAGAGGTGCATGTAGGAGATGTGCGTATCACGACCCGCTACGATGAGCGTGATCCGTGGGACGCGATCGGCTCCACCATTCACGAGGTCGGGCATGGCCTGTATGAGCAGGGGCTGCCTGAACGGGAGTGGGGGACGCCTCTGGGGGAGACCGAATCGCTCGCCTTGCACGAATCGCAGTCACGGTTCTGGGAGAACATGGTCGGACGGGATCGCCTCTTTTGGAAGCATCACTTCCCGCGCATGAAAAAGGTGTTTGGTGACGGGCTCTCGGGCTACACCCTCGACGACTGGATGCTCCGGATCAATACGGTCAAGAAGCACCCCATTCGGGTCGAGGCGGACGAGGTCACGTACAACCTCCACATCATGTTGCGATTCGAGCTCGAGAAGGCTTTGATCGAGGGTGTGATCGGCGTGAAGGATCTCCCGCATCTGTGGCATGAGCGTGCGAAAGAGTACTTGGGCCTCTCGCTCAAGAATGATCGCGACGGCGTGCTCCAAGACGTGCATTGGTCGTGCGGTCTCTTTGGCTACTTCCCGACCTACACGCTCGGCACCCTCTACGCAGCCGGGCTCGACGAGGCCATCCGCCGCGATATCCCAAAGCGCGATGAGCTCGTGTCCCGTGGCGAGGTAGCCCCCATCCTCGCGTGGCTGAAGCGACAGGTACACCACCACGGCAGACGCTACCCCGCGGACACACTCATGAAGGAGGTGACGAGCGAGGGAATCTCAACGGCGCCCTTCATGCGCCACCTCAAGAAGCGCTATGGAGCACTCTACAAGCTCTGAGTTTGAACAGCTGGTTGCGCAGGGCATAGATGCCCTGCCCGCATGGGTACGCGAGGAGCTCGATGGCGTCATCATTCTCGCTGAAGCAGAGGCTTCGAGAGAGATACTGGAGGCCGAGGGTATCGATGATGCGCTGGGGCTGTTTGGCTACTACCACGGTGTTCCTCTGACCGAGCGAGACACGAGCTATGGGGTGGGCGAGCTGATGCCCGACACCATTTCTATTTTTGAGAAGCCCCACCGTGCGGTCGCAGGTGACGATGAGGAGAAGCTCGCGCGTATGGTGGCTGAGACCGTGTGGCACGAGGTCGGCCATTTCCTTGGGCTTGATGAAGCGGAGGTCATGAAGCGCGAGCACGAGCGCGGGCACCTGCCAATTTCAGAAGATGCGGTAGACTAGCGTGTATGAACTGTATTGTCGACAACGTGGTGTGCGACCGCGTCGATATGGACGGGGTGGAAATCGACGTGTGCCCGCGCTGCGATAGCGTATGGCTCGATGGCGGGGAGCT
>CAYWKE010000035.1:0-9138 GCA_964459075.1 uncultured Candidatus Saccharibacteria bacterium
CTCGACCACCTCCGCCACACGCTCGCCCACCTCATGGCCTCAGCGGTCCTGAAGAAATACCCCCACGCAAAGCCCACCATCGGCCCGCCAATAGAAAATGGTTTTTACTACGACTTTGACTTTTCGGGAGGCAACGCTCCTGGAGAGGCTGATCTCAAGGAGCTCGGGAAGCTCATGAAGAAGGAGCTCAACCAGTGGAGTGAGTTCACCCACAAGGAGGTCACGCCCGAGGAGGCACGCGCTCTCTTCAAGGACAATCCCTTCAAGCTTGAGATGATCGACGAGCTCGCTGAGAAGGGGGAGACCGTCACCTTCTACACCTGTGGCGGATTTACCGACCTGTGTCGCGGCGGGCACCTTGAGAACCCGAGCAAAGAAATTGATACGGATGCGTTCCAACTCGATCGCATTGCCGGCGCCTACTGGCGCGGGGACGAGAACAACCCAATGCTCACCCGCATCTATGGGCTTGCGTTTGCGACCAAGGCCGACCTTGACGCATACATCAAACAACGTGAGGAGGCCAAAAAGCGCGATCACCGAAAGCTTGGAAAAGAGTTGGGTATCTTTACCATTAGTGACGAGGTGGGTACCGGCTTACCGCTCTACCTTCCCACGGGCGCCATTGTCCGTCAGACACTGGAGCGCTACTGTTACCAGGAAGCAAAGAAGGCGGGCTACCAGTACGTCTACACGCCGCACATCGGTACGTCTGATCTATTTGCGCGCAGCGGCCACCTTGATCACTACGCCGATGGTATGTACTCCCCCATCACCATGACCAACCTCAAGGGCGAAGGGCTTGACGAGGAAGGTAAAGCCGAGCAGTTCTACCTCAAGCCGATGAACTGCCCAATGCATCACTACATCTACCTTAACCAGCCTCGCAGCTATCGCGAACTTCCCTACCGACTCTACGAGTACGGGACGGTCTATCGCTACGAGGACAGCGGCACCCTCAGTGGACTCATTCGGGTACGTGGGTTTACCCAAAATGATGCACACGTGTACTGTCGCACCAGCCAACTGAAAGAGGTCATTGGTGAGGCGATCACTCGTTTCCAAAAGGCGTATACTGACATCGGCATTACTGAGTACAAGATCCGCTTCAGCTTGCCTGACTTTGAGAACGACCCCGAGAAATTCGGGAGTGAAGAAACACCTGAATGGAAAGAGTCGGTCACGGCTATGCGACACGCGCTTGATGAGTTGGGTATCGAATACTACGATGCGATAGGTGAGGCAGCGTTCTACGGCCCCAAGATCGATATTCAGGTAAAGAATGTGAACGGCAAAGAGGACAGTCTCTCAACAATTCAGGTCGACTACTCGATCGCGCCGAAGTTTGGCATCACCTACACCAACGAAGCTGGTGAGGAAGAGGTGCCCGTCATTGTCCACATGGCGCTCATGGGGTCAATCGATCGCTTCATGGCATTCATGATCGAGATGACTGCAGGGCGCCTACCTTTCTGGCTCGCTCCAACCCAGGTAAAGATCCTAGCCGTCAATAACGAATCTGAGACGCTTGCCTATATACAACAGATCACGAGTATCTTGGACGACACGGTTCTCATGGAGCCGCTTCGCTACAACGAGATTCGGTACGAGATCGATACGCGCCACGAATCCCTCGGCAAGAAGATCCGCGAAGCAGAGAGCGTGAAGATCCCCGTCATGCTCGTTGTTGGCTCGAAAGATGTTGCGTCAGGAACGGTCAACGTACGACATAACGGCGCTGAAGAAGCCGTTTCTCTCGACACGCTTCGAACACACATCCAGAACCTGTAGTAGTACGCAAAACACCGCCAGACGGCGGTGTTTTGCTTTGTATATCTAATGCGTTTTACTTCCCAAACCGCTCGAAGAGCTTGGCGAGCGCCACCTTCGTTCCAATACGGCTCGATTGGTAGCTGTAGTCAACCGACTCCACAAGAGTGCCGATGACAGCCTCGAAGTCGGGGTTACTCCACGAAGCGGTGAGCTGCACGAGCTCGAGCTTTGGCTCGCGACCTCCCTCAATGCGATTCTTGTAGACCTCGTCCAACTCGCGGACGACCTCACCAATGAGTACCGCTACCGAGGAAGCGCTGCGGAGGTACTCGTATACCTCCTGCTGCTTTCCTTCGACGATCCATCGTACGAAGGTGGCAACGTCTGCGCTCGTGCTCGTTCGAGGCATGACCGGTGCAGGTGCCGCGGTGGGCGCGGATGCCGCCGCCTGTTGCTGCGCTGCGGGTGCTGCCTGCGGTCGAGGTGCTGGAGATGCAGCGGGCTGCTCCTCGCCTGTAAGCGTAGAGAGTGCAGCCGCAAGAGGAGACCCTGCAGCGGGCGCTGCCGAAGCAGGCGTTTCGGGTGTGCCACTACCGCGCTTTGAGAGCAAGGTCTCGGTTCGATCCTTGGAAAGCAGGATCCATCCATCCTCAGACTGGTAGCCCTTCTTCGCAAGCGCGAACAGCTCATCCAGCACACTCTCACCTTCCTCGGCAACAATACGCGCTACGCGGACCTGCGCCTCCGGCGAGAAGAGAATGCCCTCTTGCTGCGCACGGCCTTCTACATCAACACTCCCTCCTCCGTTGTCTGACACGCCGTCAAATGACTGTGCGTGATACGTGTGTGCACGTACGAGCTCATCACGGTATCCAGGAGTTCCGTCTGCACTACCTCCCACTAGTGCGCCCACAAGTGCGCCCAGACTATTCTTCACGACGAGCACGTAGGACAGTACCATGGAGAGTGCGAAGAGTCCTGCCCAGAAGAGCGCGGTCACCAATGGGCTCGCCTCAAAACCGGTGTATGGTACCTGATCGAGGGTAATGAAGGTGCCAGGAGTTGCCTTGACCACGCGCGACGCAACCGTTACCTCGGGCTCAGGATTGGGGTCGGTCGTACCGCCACCACCGCCACCGCCACCGCCTCCAGTGTCGTCATCGTCGTCGTCATCGCAATTCAAACATACGCCACGGCCTCCACCACCTCCTCCTCCGCCTCCACCACTCTTGGTGAAGACCACATTGTCAGAACAGGTGACCTCATCGCCGTTCTCGCCGAGGAAGGTGGCGGTGTAGGTCTTCGCACCACCAGGAGTTGTCGTAGTCGAACCATTCAGCTCAACAGAGCCGATGTTCTGGTCGATGGAGCCCGATACCGTATTCTGGCTGCTCCACGAGACGGTTACCTCAGCACTCTCAGTCGTGATCGAAGCAGGTGAGACCGTGAGGGAGCACACCGGTGCCTCTGGCTCCTCAACCACCGTGACGGTCGCGTCACACGCAATGGTATCTCCATTCTCGCCAACAAACGTACCCGTGTAGGTCGTCGTCTCGGTCGGGCTCACGCCCTGTGAACCTCCCATCGTGGTCGAACCGATCCCCTGGTCAAAGGACGTGCTGACCGTGTGCTCGCTGGTCCAGGTGAGTGTGGTCGAAGCACCGAGGTCGATGATGGTGTCCGCAACGATGACCTCACAGACCGGAGCAGGCGTGGGCTCCTCTTGCTTCTTGAACGCAGCACAAATAGGTACAATGCTGTTCGGGGTATCGGTACTCTCCCAGAACGCGTGCTTGGCATATACCGAGGAAACGGCTTCACTAAGAACGAGTTCTGTGTTCACGACGTCTCGTGTGGTCGCCTCGCGCACCATATCGGGCACATCGCTTGAGGCACCCGTATGCACGCTCCCGAGGACCACCTTGTACTGCTCGAGAGGCTGGGTCACGTTCACGCGCGTGTTGTAGCCATCCCACCCAACCAGCTCCACCTCGTACGTTCCTGCAGGAATGGCAATCGCAACATCTGCACCACGAGCCTTCGCGTGTCCGCGACCCGAAAGCAGGCGCGTGTCGCTGAACTCAACAATGTACCCATCGGTCAGAGGACATGCGGGGGCAACAGGTTCTGGCTTTTCCAGCTTCTCGAACGAGGCGCAGATAGGTACCACGCTATTCGGAGTATCTGTACTCTCCGGAGTTGCATGGATCGGATAGACCGAAGATACGGGAGAGCTCAGAGTAAGTTCGTCATTCACCACGTCTCGTGTGGTCGCCTCGCGCACCAGATCTGGCACATCACTCGATGCCCCCGTGTACACGTCACCCAGTACGACCTGGTATTGCTCAGTGGGCTGAGTCACGGATACGCGGCTATTGTACCCATCCCACGCAACCAACTCCACCTTGTATGTACCCGCCTCGAGGGTGACCGGGACAGCCGTACCGCGCGCTCTATCAGCTCCACGGCCAGAAAGCAGTCGCGTGTTTGAAAACTCAACGATCGTACCGCCTGAAAGTGGGCACGTTGGAGGGGTCGGCTCTTCTTCCTGAGGCACCTCAACATCAATATGTGTATCACAGGTCACCTCACCACCGGCTCCGGTGAATGTTGCAGAGTAGGTCGTTGCCTCGGTCGGGCTCACCACGACACTTCCACTGAGCTCAGGAGCAACGAACCCATCAGCGATAACCGCATCAGCGTGCTCACTGGTCCAGGTCAGGGTAGCTGCATCGCCCACCTCTACAGACGCGACATCAGCCGACAGGGTGCACACGGGCGCTTCTGGCTCAACGACCGTGACGGTCGTCTTGCACTTCAGCGTGTCCTCGGTCCAATCAACGTGCGTGCGAGCGACGTAGGTCGTGGTCTTCTCCGGCGTGACGGTTGTTGAACCGTCCTGCGGGAACTCTCCATCGATACCGTCTATCGTCACGTAGGAGACGTCGTTTGCAGCATCCCAGGTCAAGGTCACTGACTCGCCACGTACGACCTCAGAAGGGTCAGCCGAAAGCGTGCAGTGCCATGCGCCAGCGTGATCAGAAACACTGAACACAGCGAACGCTGCGCCAGCGAGCGCGACAAGTACCGCGAGTGCGGCAGATACGATATGGGTGGTGGTGTGTGTGGTGGTCATGGTGTGTTGCTACTGTGGTTTCTAATGTGAATGGCTGCCGTGAGGCCGCGAATTCAATATAATACTATTATACCATATATTATTAATTCGTCAATTTGCTCCCCTGCGCTCAAAAGAGCCGGTATGTCGGGCCTCGACGACCCAGCGCTCCTCCTTCTCACCGAAGGTGTTGCAGGATGAAAGAGTGAGCCGGGCGCCTCCCTGGGTGTCGAACGAGACCAGCGCCTCCTCGGCCCGGGTGAGCCGAACGGTCGCTACACGATACACGTGGGTGTAGCCGTCGCTTTCGACCTCGATAAGATCACCTTGGGTCAGGTCCTTCAGGCCATTGAACGCCTTGAAGTTCTGATTGTGTACGACCGGCAGCCCGCTCGAATGCCCAAAGAGGAACACGTTCCCCTCTGCTCCAGGAAGCGCCGATCCTGGGTAGCGCACGACACCTGAGAGCAGCGCCTCATCAAGGACGTCGATGTCGGTCGATACGGGATTGAGGACCGCGACGTCGACACCGATAGCATCGATGACGACACGGGTGGGCTCACCGTCGACACCCTCTGTCGAAGCCCTGGCATGAGCACCCTCGTGCGAGCGTGTCTCTGCAGCGAGTGTGCTCGAGGACAGCGCGGTGGTGCTCGCCGATGAGGACGCGCGCTCCTGCGTGCCCGACAGCTGTACGATCGCGCCATCCATGGTCTGCACCGGTGTCGACCCTGTTGAGGAAACGGTGGTAGGTGATGCATCTGCGCGAGTCGTTGTCGGTTCAGGCAATAGGTCAAACCAGGCAAGACCGACCGACAGAATACAAAAGACGATCATACCCGTCATAACAACGGTGCCGAGCGCTTCTTGATTTGGTGCAGCGTTCATCATACGTGATGTACCTCACTATCGCCCTCGTTCGCCGCGACAATACAGACTACCGCTCAGTCTACAGAGCGTTGTCATATGCAGCAGTGAGGAGAACGATGGTCAAATGACCGTTGCTACTATTATACCTTTTCGTATTGATTTGTCAATGTCTTTCGTATCCGCTCACGCACTGAGCTTGCACCACTTCATCTGAGTCAAGGGCGCGCGCAGCGAGGGTCATTGACAGCATATCTATATCATGGTAGACTTCCGGCGCATTGAAAGAAAGCTCTGTTCCTTCCGTGGAGCGCTCACAGTGGGTGCTTCGGTTATCAATCTAGACTGAATCACTTTCGTATGAACCAGAACGATACGAATACAACCCAGCACGATGAGGAGCGCGCCGCTGGTGCCATCCTCAAGCTGCTTGCCATCATTGGCCTCGTCGCCATCCTCGCGCTTGCGGCATGGTTCTCTGTGCAAGCCATCCGACTCGCACCTTCTGCGGTATCCATGGTCAGCAACGTGAGCTTCTCTTCCTTCCTCTTCCCTGCGGATGAGGTCGAGGCCCCCGAGGTCACCATCTCGGTCGGCTCCACGACGCGCATGAATGATGAGCCCTTCACGCTCTCGTGGGACGGTATCGACGAAACCTACACCGGGGAGTTCACTCTCACCTACACCTGCGTCGAGGGCGTCGGACTTGCGACCACGGAAGGCACTGCGCTGGCATGTGAGGAGCCGTTCGCGCTCACGCCCGGGGACGGTGCGCTCACACTTGAACCTACCGTGCTCACGGATGAATCACGGGCAACAGCGCTTTCTGTTGACGTGTTCACCCGTGCGGGCGATGCACTGCCTGAGGCGGGTGACATGATCACGCTCACCTTCAACGACGATGCCGATGAGCGCGACGTCGTGCCAGCTGAAGAAGAGATGCCTGCTGACGAGGACTCGCTCGATGACACACCGGTCATCGAGACCCCCTCGGACGAAGCAGCTGAACCACAGGAAAACGTGACCCGTCCTACGGACTCTGCAGGAGCTCGATCGGAAGCGCCTGCACCCGCCCCTCTCCCACAGCGCGAGACCGTGTACGTTCCCAACCCCGCGACCCGCGAGAACCCAGCAGGAGCAGCTAACCTTGGCGTTGCCATCCTCGCAACCGGCATCATGCAAGGCGCGACCGGAGGTGGTGGCGGAGGTGGAGGTGCTTCGTCGAAGGAGACGCTTCTTCCCACCACCATCATTCCCGCTAATGAGCGTGTCGGCATCCGCTTCATGGTACAGAACGTGGGAGACAAGACGAGCAGCGATGACTGGTACTTTGTCGCGACCCTTCCTCTTGAGGGCGGCGCGGACTTTACGTACGAGTCCCCGACGCAGCTCGCACTTGGCCCGTCCGATAAGATGGAGTTCGTCCTGGGATTTGACGACATCGCTGCGGACGAGACCGTCACCATTGAGATCGAACTTCGCGGCGAAGACGATGACCGCAGCGATGCGAACGACCGCGATTCGGTACGCACCACGACACGATAATTGTTCCCGGTTCGCAGGGACACGCACAGACCCGCGCTCTTTGAGCGCGGGTCTGTGCACACCACATGCTCACCCAGACAACACCTACTCGAATATCATACGATATATCGTATGAATTTTGGTGAGTGCTGTGTGGCTGGGCGCGTATCGACTACCAACCACGGTCGCTACGTCAGATGCCGAGAGTTAGATATCCAGCGTCGCGGCTTTCGCATTCGTCTGGATGAATGATTTGCGACTGGAGACGTCGGTGCCCATCAGGGTATCGAAGACGATGTCCGCTTCACGCGCGTCATCAATGGTGACCTGTTTCAATACACGGTGTTCGGGATTCATGGTCGTCTCCCACAGCTCATCGGGGTTCATCTCACCAAGACCCTTGTAGCGCTGGATAGCGACCTTACTTCCCTTTTTCGTCTCAACCTCCTCGGCGACCTCACCCTCAACACCCTCCTCGTCGGCCGTTTCCTCGGCCTCACTCTCAGCCACACCCAACTCCTTCAATAGGGCGACCTTCTCACTCTCCACGTAGGCGTAGCGCACGTCTTTCCCCTTCTGGATCTTGTAGAGCGGCGGTTGTGCGATGTATAGGAACCCACCTTCAATGATGGGCCGGAAGTGCCGGAACATGAGCGTGAGCAAGAGCGTCCGAATGTGCGCCCCATCGACATCCGCATCGGTCGCGATGATGATCTTGTGGTAGCGCAGCTTCGTGATATCAAATACGTCGCCGATCGCGGTCCCGAGCGCCACGACCAGTGCCTTGATCTCATTGCTCGCGAGCATGCGGTCAAGCCGCGCGCGCTCCACGTTGAGGATCTTGCCGCGCAACGGCAGTATGGCTTGGGTCGCGCGATCGCGTCCCATCTTTGCGGAGCCGCCGGCAGAATCACCCTCCACGATGAAGAGCTCCGAATCCTCAGCTTTCTTGGTCGAGCAGTCGGCAAGCTTCCCAGGGAGCGTGAGCCCATCCAGTGCCCCTTTGCGCAGTACCGAATCCTTCGCTGCCTTAGCGGCCTTGCGCGCTTTCAAGGCAAGGAGCGACTTCCCGATGATCGCTTTCGCATCGTCCGGATTCTCCTCCAGAAACTCACTGAAGGTCTCTGCAAAAACGGCTTCTACTGCCCCGCGCGCCTCGACCGAACCGAGCTTCGCTTTCGTCTGTCCCTCGAACTGAATCTCACGCAGCTTCACCGACACCACCCCCGTGAGCCCCTCGATGACATCGTCACCCGTGAAGTTCTCGTCTTTCTCCTTGATGATGTTGCTCTTGCGTGCGTAGGTGTTGATGGTGCGTGTGAGTGCGGTCTTGAATCCGGTGATGTGCGTACCCCCTTCGGCATTGTAGATGTTGTTCGCGTAGGCGATGACGCGCGAGGAGATGTCGTCGACGTACTGGAGCGCGATCTCGATGGAGAGAATGTTGTCGTCGATGTCGGTGCGCTCTGTATAGAAAATGTTCTTGTGCAGGGGCTTCTGGTGGGCGTTGTAGAACGCGACCAGGGAGCGCAACCCACCCTCGAAGTAGAAGGCCATCGAGGGCACCTCGAGATCGAGGTCGCGCAGGTAGTACGAGGGATCCGCCTTTTTCTCTTCGGTGAGCGTGTGCGTGCCCGCATAGCCGCGTGCGTCAATGACCGTAATGCGCATGCCACGCACGAGGTACGCCTGCTGGCGTAAGTGGTCAACGATCTTCTTCCAGTCGAATGCTATTTCGGAGAATATGGTGGGGTCAGCTTCAAAGGTGATGATGGTGCCCGTGCGATCAGATGAGCCGACCTTCTTTACCGGCGCTTGCTTCTTGCCGATCTTGTACTCCTGCACGTACGCGCCGCCAT
>CAYWKE010000036.1:0-2714 GCA_964459075.1 uncultured Candidatus Saccharibacteria bacterium
TCGCGTATGACCGCGACCTTGATCTCGCCCGGGTACTTGAGGTCGGTCTCGATCTTGTCGGCAATGTCGCGCGCGAGGCGCTTCGCCTCAACGTCGCCCAACTCCTCGGGATTCACAAATACCCGCACCTCACGACCTGCCTGGATAGCGTACGCCTTATCGACACCGGGGAACCCGCCCGCGAGCCCTTCCAACTCCTCGAGTCGCTTGATGTAGTTCTCGACCGTGTCACGGCGAGCGCCGGGGCGGCTACCTGAGATGGCGTCCGCGACCTGGACAATGATGGATTCGGGTGTCTCGTACGGGTACTCCTCGTGGTGCGCCTGCATCGCAAGGATGATGCGCTCGTCGGCGCCGAACTTCGAGAGGATGCGGCGGCCGATGTCGACGTGCGTACCCTGCACCTCGTGATCGACGGCCTTACCGATGTCGTGCACCAAGGCACCCGCTTTTGCAATGGCAACATCAGCACCCACCTCAGCCGCTATCATGCCCGCAATGTGCGCCATTTCGACCGAGTGTTGCAGGACGTTCTGGCCGTAGCTGGTGCGGAAGTAGAGTCGGCCCAAGATCATGAGAATGCGTGGGTCGAGATTGCCGACGCCCACCTCGAACGCCGCGGCCTCACCCTTCTCCTTGATGATGCGATTGATCTCCTGTCGAGCGGTCTCAATGGATTCCTCGATGCGCGCTGGTTGGATACGGCCGTCCATAATGAGGTTCTCAAGCGCAACGCGGGCGATCTGACGGCGGACCGGGTCGTGCGCAGAAATGAGAATGGTGCCCGGCGTATCGTCGATGACGACCTCAACGCCCGCAGCGCGCTCAAATGCCTTAATGTTGCGTCCTTCCTTTCCGATGATCTTGCCCTTGAGGTCATCGTTAGGAATGGACACGCTCGTGGAGAGGACGTCTGAAGGTACCGCATTACCATAGCGGTGAATGGTTGCCATGATGATTTCCTGCGCCTTCTTCTCATACTTCTCGCGTCCGGTCTGCTCGAGCTTGTGAATGCGCGTAGCGAGATCCTCCTCGAATCGGTCCTCGACCGTCTTGAGGAGTTCGGTCTTTGCGTCCTCGACCGAAAGAGCAGCGATGCGCTCCAGCTCGGTGAGCTCTTGCTGCTTGATCGCTTCGAGCGTTCGCTTACCTTCCTCGAGTTCGTCGATCTTCGCCTTGAGCGCGTCTTTCTGGCTTTCCAGCTCGTCGCGGCGCTTGTCGAGGGTCGACTCGCGGTCGATGAGGCGGCTCTCACTCTTCATCATGAGCTCCTCGCGTTCCTTGAGCTCCTTCTTCAGCTCCTTCAGCACACCCTCGGCCTTTGCTTCGGCGCCGTCGGTTATCTTCTTTGCCTCCTCTTTGGCATCGAGAAGTATCTGCTTGACCTCAAGCTCAATGGAGCCCTTTTTGTTGGCAAGCAGGAGGTAGCGCAGGTAATAGCCGACAGCCGTCCCTGCGGCGAGCGCGACGAGAACTGTGATAAGTAGGGTAGGTAGGTTCATAGGCGAGCATGAATGCCCGCTTCATCCGGTATGCGATTGGCGTTCGAGGCGTCGTGTTGCCTTTTTTTCTAGCGATTCTCTACGACAAATGATTGGGTTGCGTCAGTATCCTCAACATGCGTATCGTTCGGACAAAACAGACACTCGGTTACAAAAACAATAACGAGTAGCTCAAATGTAGCAAATAGGTGCGGGGTTGTCGACCAGGAGGGCTCTGCGAACAAAAAAAGAGCGGCGACCGAGGTCGCCGCTGGAAGCTCACTGGGAGGACACGCAAGGCAATATAGCACCCTTGTCAAATAGTGCAAGGGGTGGTGTGTACAACAAATACTGGACGTCGGACGTCCAGTATTTATTGATTCAATGTGGGGTCTGCGCCGCGGCGAGCTTGCTCGCCGCGGCCCCCTCATACGCATACTCATCCCTCACACTCAAACGGGCCGCGTGAGCGGCCCGTTTTCTATTTCTTCTCTTTGAGCACCTGATCAATGATGCCGTACTTCTTGGCCTCTTCTGCGGTCATGAAGAAGTCGCGCTCAACATCCTTCTCGATCTTCTTGAGGTCTTGTCCGGTGTTCTCGGCGAGCATTCGGTTGAGTCGGTCCCTGATGGCGAGGATGTGGCGAGCGGAGATGTCGATGTCGGTCGCCTGGCCCTCGGCGCCGCCCATCGGCTGGTGGATCATCACCTCGGCATTCGGGAGCATGTAGCGCTTGCCTTTTGTGCCGCACGAAAGGAGGAACGCGCCCATGGAGGCGGCTATACCGACGCCGTAGGTCGCAACGTTTGGCTTCACGTGGCGCATAGTGTCCGCGACCGCGAGCCCTGCTGAGACCGAGCCGCCCGGGGAATTGATGTAGAGTGCGATGTCCTTGTCGGCATCCTCAGATTGGAGGAAGAGGAGCTGAGCGATGACGAGGTTTGCGACGTGGTCGTCAATGGGGCCGCCAAGAAAGATGATGCGGTCGCGCAGGAGGCGCGAGTAGATGTCGTACGCGCGCTCGCCGAAGGTAGATTTTTCAATGACGGTGGGGATCAACATGGGAATGAATGGTGAATGAATAATCGTGAATGGTGAATGGTGAATGGAATGGTGAATTGACCGCAAAACTGTACCACATGAGAGGGCTGAAGCAAAGTGTGGGACTTGACATAGTGCCAAAAAGTACGTATTTTCAATGTAGACAACAACAGGAGGCCGCCATGGCCACG
>CAYWKE010000036.1:2814-5885 GCA_964459075.1 uncultured Candidatus Saccharibacteria bacterium
GGAGTGCGTAATGTGTCCGGAAAAGACGATGCGTGAGCTCGGTTTGAAAAAACCAGACCCGCGCGGGTGAACCATCAGCGCTGGAGGTGGCCGTAGCCAGACCAGTACTGGAGCGACAAAACGAACAGCCATGCCGCAATCGGGATAGACACGATCGCAACGATGGTGGCCATAGTAGGATCGCCCATGTCGAACCAAAGGACTTTGGTTGACAATGGCACAGCCTGCCCATGGAACAGGTTGTGCATCCAAGGGTAGATGTGCTGCACCATGAGGCTGAGCGCCCCGACGATGCTTGCGATCGTGCTGATAAGCCCCGGGAATGCGAGCCATCCGCGACGAGTAGCGTTGCATGCGCCGATGCATGCGGTTGATACAAGCGCGGCTACTGCGCACAGAGCGCCAAGCCACGCTACGGTCGGCACGCCGTAGGCCGTTGAGCTGCCGGTCCCCATCGCTAAGGCGACAAGGCAGATAAGGCAGATGACGAGCATCACGGCGAACATAAAGGTCGCTAAGATAGCGATGGTGCGGTTGGTCGTGGCCATGCCGGCCTCCTCGAAAAAAGTAAAGTTCAGTGCCCGGTAACAATTTTAGCAACAAAAGTGCTATGTTGTCAACCTACTCCCCACCCTCCAACTTCTCGAACACCATTTGATTGGCGAGCATGCTCTCGACGTAGGCCTTTGCGCGGGCCTCGTCGGCCTCGGGGTAGTGCTCCTTGAGGTGGGCCACCTCACGCGCGACCTTGTCGGCGTCGGGGGTTATCTCCATCATCTTGGCTAACTCATTCAAGAGAAGTTGAATCTTTGCTCGTTTTTCGGCCTCAGGCTCGAGTTCTGTGCGGATGCTCTCCTCAGTCTTCCCGGCTTGCGCGAGGTACCCCTCCCACGTGAAGCCGGCACGACCCACGCGCGCGGAGAACTCATGGAGCATCTGGTCGAGCTCGCTTTCAATGAAGATGAGCGGGACGTCGGCAGTGGTCTTGGCAAGCAGCGCGTCAATGAGAGCGATGCGCTTCTCCTCTTTTGCCTTCTGTTCTTTCTCTTGCGCGATGTTCTTTCTGAGAGAATCTTTGAGATCAGCGACACCTTTGAAGTCGCCCAGCTTTTGTGCCATCTCGTCCGTCAACTCCGGCCATTCGCTCTCGGGGATCTCGGGTGGGGGCGACGTCTCAGTGTCGGGATGCTCGCGGCGGTACTTCGCATGCGCTTCGCTCTCGCGCACGCGCTTCAACACATCGTCTATCTCACTGTCCTGAACCTCAAGCTTCTTCGGGTCGGTCTTCTTGGTGCGTTCTGCCGCTGCGATCTTCTGCCAATCCGGAAGTGTCACCTCGGGCATCACCGCCGTGCGGATCTTAAAGCCCACCGGCGAACCGGGGACGAGTGTGGTGAGCGCGACCGCGGGGCGGCCGATGACGTCGAGCGATTCATCGGTCACGATGAGTGGGTACGCTTCAGCCAAGACATCCTCGGCGATCTCTTTCAAGAGCTCGGTCGCGCCCATGCGCTCTTTGAGGACCGACGGGGGGACCTTGCCCTCGCGAAAGCCAGGTAGGTTCGCGCGCTTGGCCTTCTCTGCGAGTGTCTTCGATTCGAAGGCGAGTGCGGTCTCGTGGGGTATCTCGCCCGTGATCTCGACCTCGGAGCGTTCCTTCTTCTCGACCACGAGGTTTTGGTAGAGGGTCGGTGCCGTCGTGTTGTCTGCAGCGTTGTCGGTGGTGTGTGAAGTATCGGTCATATCTCGCGGAGTGTACCGCATTGAGCGCTGTGCGCAACCCATACACGCAGCGCCGCACGAGCGGAGCTCGTGCGGCGGGTTGTCCATCGCATCAGCACACTACTCCACTTCCATAGCGGCGTCCATCTCTGCTTCCATTTCCGCCTCCATGTCGTTTATTGCCGCCTCCAGCTCCGCCTCCATGTCGGCGAGTTCGGTGTCGAGCGAATCGAGATCGGTCGCCTCAATATCCGCTTCGATATCAACAAGCTCGGTCGAAGTCGATTGGGACTCTAGGCCGAGTGCGACCGGGTCGACATCAGGCATACCGGGTGTATCTGCGGGCATCTCTTTGGGAGGGTCGATCTTGGTGCCGCCAAGGTCGGCGCCAAAGAAGTAGAGTGCGCCGAGCGCGATAACCAGGATAAGAATGATGATACCGAGTGCGGGGCCGAGTGAACGGTGGTGCTCGTGTACCTCGCGTGGTGCCTCGGGGGTTGCGGACTCTGGCGCATCCATGGGCGCGTCGTCGTGCGGCATCTGATCCTCTGGTTTGTTCTCGTGTGGTTCCATACGTGTTCTATGAATTACTGCTCATCAGTGCCGTCAACTTCATCGGTCTCTTCTTCTGATCCATCGACCGTATCCTCGGACTCAGTACCTTCCTCGGTGTCTTCTTCTCTCTCCTCTTCTAGATCGAGGTCGGGTATGCCTGTGCGTATATCAGCGACCGCATCACGCAGCGACTGGCGAATTTCCTTAAGGGTCTCTTTGGCGACACTCATCGCCTCACGGATCTCAACGAACCGCCCCTGAGGGTCCTCAGATGAGAGCACCTCAAGAACGACCGTTTCAAAGAGTGCCACATCGTCCGCTCCGTCCTCGATGAGTGCGCGCGCTTCTGTGAGGTGTGCACGTGCGTCAGCGAGGTCGACACCCCGCTCCTCCTCAAATGTGTCGATACGTGCTTCGACCCTATCGGCGATGCCGCTCATGCGCTCAAATGCTGCCGAAAGACGAGCGACGAACCGGTCGGCGTACGATTGAAGCCGCTGTGCCTGGCGCTCGGCGAATCGCTCGCGTACCTCCTCGCGCCTGGCCTCGCGCTCTGCTTTGCGCTCCTCAAGGTTCTCGGCCAAGGTCGCGCGGCGCTCCTCGAGCCGTGCCTGGAACTCTGCCCGCGTTCCCTCAAACTGCTCGCGACGTTCAAGCACGCGCTCCGAGAGTTCAGCACGGCGCTCCTCAAGCAGCGCTTGTCGCTCCGCCATGTTCTCTTGCCGTTGGTTCTGGCGCTCGGCGACGTTCTCTTGCATGGTCTCGCGACGCTCTTCTAGCTGCTCTTGGCGCTG
>CAYWKE010000036.1:5985-8651 GCA_964459075.1 uncultured Candidatus Saccharibacteria bacterium
GCCATGTTCTCCTGGCGTTGCTCCTGCTGCGCCGCTTGTCGCTCTTGACGCTCTTCCATGCTAGGAAGTCCCACCCCAGGAACGGGCGGAACACCTCGCAGACCTCCACCTGTGTTTCCGGTGTCGTCGGCGTAGACCGCGCCCGCGATCGTGACGAATGCGATGAGGGCACCCACCCATAGGAGGCCACGATGTTTGTGGACCAACTTCTGGTAACTGATATCCATAGATACACGCTAGTTGCTAATATGCCGCAACCCCTGCGGCCATGTACTCAAAAGTATAGCAGTGTGTGCAGGCGAGAAGGGGTGGGTGTGTTGATAAACGAATACGGACGCGCCCGCCGTACGGCGGGCGCGTCCTCATCTGTCGCACCTACTGTGCGCTCAGCTCGTGATCTACTTCAGAAATTTCTTCTGGTAGAGCTCGCGGGCGCGCTCGAATGCCGCCGATGCTTCCTCAGCACCCTTGTAGCCGCCGATCTCGACGACCTTGTTCTGGAGGTTCTTGTAGGTTGCGAGGAAGTGCTCGATCTCGCGCAGTGTATGCTTGTTAATATTAGAGAGATCTTTCACTTCATCCCAGCGCGGGTCCTCCACGGGGACACCGATGACCTTGTCGTCCGCGTCGCCGGAGTCGACCATGTTGAGGATGGCGACCGGGCGCACATTCACGAGAATGCCGGTTGCCAAGGGGTAGGTGGTGAGCACGATGACATCAAGTGCGTCGTCGTCATCCCACAGCGTCTGCGGTACGAAACCGTAGTCGAACGGGTAGTCCTGCGCGGTGTGCATAGCGCGGTCGAGCTTGATGAGCCCGGTCTCCTTATCGATCTCGTACTTGTTCTTTGAGCCGCGAGGTATCTCGATGATGACGTTCATCTCGTCCTTCTCGCCCGGCTCGATATCGTGCCACAGGTTCATGTGCAAGGGTGGTTAGGCTCAAGGCACGAGGCCGCAGAGTAGTACCACGGCCGAATACCAGAGCAGATAGTAACAGGGGTAGTTTACTTCTTTTCCTCGT
The DNA here is from genome assembly GCA_964459075.1 of uncultured Candidatus Saccharibacteria bacterium. GTDB lineage: Bacteria > Patescibacteriota > Minisyncoccia > Phycocordibacterales > UBA12088 > CAYWKE01. The sequence goes on from CAYWKE010000036.1 coordinate 7,009, forward strand.
TTTCGTCAGCAGCGGAAGTTTCTTCATCCGCAGGTTCGGGCACCTCTCCAGTGTCGTTTTCTGCAGCGAGCTCTTCTGCTGCCTCTTCAAATTGCTCCTCGGTCTCTTCGGGAGTCTCACCGTCTTCGGGTGCTTCATCAGCGATAGCGTCAGCTTCCGCTGCCGCGTTCATGGCTTCTTCAGCGACGTCATCACGCGGGTCGTCCGGTGCGATCTCAACCTCCTCGCCGTCGGTCTCCGCAACAGTGTCGCCGGCAACAGAGTGAATGTCGATCTTCCAGCCGGTGAGCTTGGCGGCGAGGCGCACGTTCTGCCCACCTTTACCGATAGCCAAAGACTGCTGATCCTCGGTGACCTCGACCGAAGCGCGATGTGCGTCCTCGTCCAAGACCACGTCGAGTACTTTCGCGGGGGAGAGTGCGTCCTCGACGAACTGCGCTGGGTCCGCGGCCCACTCGATGACGTCGATCTTCTCTCCACCCAACGCGCTCATGACGGTCGAGACGCGGACACCGCGCTGACCCACGAGAGCGCCGACCGGGTCGATGTGCTCGTCAATGGCGTGCACCGCGATCTTGGAGCGGCTCCCTGGCTCGCGCGCGATACCTTTTATCTCCACGGCGCCGTTGGTGAGCTCGGGGGTTTCAAATTCAAACAACTTCTGCAAAAAGCGTGGGTGGCTGCGTGAGACACGCAAGAAGACGCCGCGGTTGCCCTCCTCGACGTTGTAGAGGTAGGCCTGGAGTCGCTCACCCTGGCGAAAGCGCTCACCAGGTATCTGCTCGTCGTAGGGGAGAATGGCGGTCGCCCGACCGAGGTCGAGGAAGACGTTGCCGCGCTCGACGCGCTGCACGGTGCCGGAAATGATCTCGCCCTCGCGTCCTTCGTACTCGCCGAGGATAGAGGTCTTCTCTGCCTCACGGATCTTCTGGATGATGACCTGCTTTGCGGTCTGGGCTGCAATACGTCCGAAGTCACTCTTGGCCTCAAGGGGGAAGACGATCTCATCGTCCTCCTCTGCGCCCGACTTCATGAGCTTGGCGTCCGCAAGGAGGATGTGCTGCTCGGGGTTGTAGCGAATGCGCGTATCCTCCTCGACCGCAGAGACCGCCTCACCACGGGCGATCTTCGCCTCGCGTTCCTCGCGCTCAGCCTCGACCTCCTCAGGCATCTTCACCGCCTCGGGCGAGACGACGATCTTCACCTGGTAGAACTCGGTCTCGCCGGTTGAGAGATCAAACGTGGCGCGCACGATCTGGCCGCGCTTGCCGTACTCTTTCTTGTAGGCGGTCGCCAAGGACGTCTCGATCGCTTCGATGACGCGCTCGCGAGAAATGCCCCGCTCCTCCTCGAGCTGGTCGAGGACTGAATTGATGACTTTGAGGTCGAACATGGTTAGTTTTTGTTAGTGAGTAATAGCGAGCTTAGAAAAACTTCCACCGAGCACCTTTTCTGGTGTATGCACCCCGAGCTCTCGTACGACCTCGTGCTCAGCTCATGTCTGCGCGGCGAGGAACGGTGGGAAAGGTGCTCGGTTAAGAAAACCTAATTCGCGTTGCTCATAACGTTTTCTAAAAAAGAAGCGCCCCCACTCGGGGACGTTCACGTATCGGGAATAGTACCAGGGCGGGGTAGAATGTCAA
>CAYWKE010000037.1:0-5303 GCA_964459075.1 uncultured Candidatus Saccharibacteria bacterium
CAAGTCCTCTCATGCCCACAAAACAGAGGAGCCCAAGGCATGACCTTGGGCGACTACTGTTTTGTAAGGCATGAGAGGACTTGAAGGCCGGAGGCCGAATGAATTGAGTGGCGAAGCCGCTCAAGAAAACGGCCGAGGCGGGGTCGCGACCACTTAGTTTTATTGAGCCGACAGGCGAACATAAAACTTAGTGAGTTGTGACCAAGTCCTCTCATGCCCACCAAAGATTCGGGGAATCTTTGGTGTGTGGCGGCACCACGAAAACCGCCGTAGCGAGCTTTGCGCGACAGCGCATTGTGAGCGTGTCACGTTCAGCGAATGCACGGTGCGCCTGTGTGCTGTGCGGCATGAGAGGACATGAACAGCGGAGGAGGTTCCCTGCGAGAAGCTTTGCTTCGAGTAGGACGCCGAGCCGCGACCAGCGTTCTTACGACCGAAGGGAGTTAGAAAAAGCGGGTCAAGTCTTCTCATGCCTATACGTACGCTATGCTTCATCTCATGAACACAGTGACACGCGCAGCCGTACTGATCCAACGAGGTGATCAGTTCCTCCTTGTCCAGGAGGCTACCCCGATCATTCATGGAAAGTGGAACTGGTGTCAGGGACGTATCGAACCAACGAGACACCTGAACAAGCGGCGATCCGTGAAGCAAAAGAGGAAACAGGCTTTGATGTACGACTCCTTCGAGTACTGGTCGTCATACATGACCCTTTTCCGGGAACAACACAGCTCCACGTCTTCCTGGGAGAGATCGTAGGTGGAGAGCTCACGTACACGGAAGATGAGATCCTCGATGCTCACTGGTTCACAAAAGCGGGCATTGAGAGGATGCAGGAGAAGCTGACAGGGCCGTGGATATGCGAGGTTCTTGCCGCTCTGTAGCGTCACGTGGAAGTCCGACTTCCAGGTAGGTATCCCACACAACGTGCGCTTCATCGACCCATACCCCTCCTCGCGCTATACTGCCCCCATGCGCTTTCTTCTCGCGTGTCTGTTACTTGTTGCTCCACTCGGAGCTCTCGCGCAATCGGGCGAGTACATCACGAACTTCAACCTCCTTTTGCACCTCGATGAGACGGGCGTGTTGTCTGTCACGGAGGCCCTGCAGTACGATTTCGGCCCGGCGTCCGAGAAGCACGGCATCATCCGCGAGATACCCTATCGCTACGATACTCCCCTGGGGGCGAAGACGATCGATGTTGACGTCGTGCGAGTTGTTGACGAGAACGAGGAGCCGCGACCTTACGAGGTGACCCGCTCGGGGGGGATGGTGCGCATTCGCATCGGGGATCCGGATGAGTACGTGTCCGTCCGCGAGATCTACCAGATCGAGTACAAGGTGCGTGATGCGGTCTTGTTCTTCGATGAGTACGACGAGATCTACTGGAACCTCACGGGCAGCAGCTGGAACGTACCCATGCTTTCGGTGTCGGCGGTTGCCCAGCTCGACTTCCGCGAGGAAGGTATTCGTGAAGCGTCCTGCTACCAAGGGTCGTACGGCGAGAACACGCCGTGTTCCTTCGCGACGACGAGTCCGGACGGACGTGACTATCGCATCGTGCAGCAAGGACTCGCACCGCGCTCCGGTGTGACGGTTGCCTTGTCATTCTCAAAAGGACTCGTGCCGGAGCCGCGTATCGAAGGGCGCATCATGCGCTTTGTGTACGACAACCTCATCATCCTCTTGCCGGTCGTGGTATTCCTCGGCATGTTGCGGTTGTGGTGGGTGCGTGGACGCGACCCGAAAGGGCGGGGTGTCATCGTGCGAGAGTACACGCCTCCTGAGGGACTCTCGGCTGCGGAGGCGGGAACGGTTGTGGATGAGTGGGCAGAGGCGAAGGATATCACCGCACAGATCGTGATGTTGGCGAGCCGTGGCTACGTGAAGATACACCAGTTCGCTCGTAAGAAGCTTATCTTCACCGAGAGTGAGTACCTCCTTGAGAAGCTGAAAGAGCCCGACCAAGGACTCGATCCGGTCTCGCACGAGCTGATGGAGGTGCTCTTTGATGAGGCGGTACTCACCACAGAGCGTATCGGAGAGGGTGTGGACGTGCGCGGCGTGCTGCTCTCGTCCATGAAGCATCGGTTCCACGAGACGTTCCAAGACCTCGCCAAGCTGCTCCACGAAGAGGTGACCCGCAAGGGCTATTTCGCCAGCAACCCGAGGAAAGTGCGTGCGGTATGGATGGGTGTGGGGGGCGGCATCGCCGGTATCGGGTTCTTTTTGTTCCCCATCGCGCCTGCACTGCCGCCACTCTGGCCTATCGCGATCGGGCTCTCGGGAGTGGTGGTGCTCATTGTTGGTGCGGTGATGCCACGACGAACCGCAAAGGGTGTACGGGCGCGTGAGCACCTGCTTGGTCTCAAGGAGTACATTGAGCAAGCAGAGAAGGAGCGACTCGAATTTCACCACAACGTTGAGAAGGTTCCCGCGTGGTTCGATACGCTCTTACCGTATGCAATGGTCCTTGGTGTTGAGCGATCATGGGCACGGCTGTTCAGTGAGATATACCACCACGAGCCCGAGTGGTTCGTTTCGCACACGGGAGCTGCATTCAGTGCTGAACACCTCTCCACCGATCTCAAAGGCTTCACCGCGGCGGTAGCAGCAACGGGCGCGAGCGCGTCCTCAGGCGGCTCGGGCTCCTCGGGTGGCGGGTTCTCGGGCGGCGGCTTTGGCGGCGGGGGAGGAGGGAGTTGGTAGTAATTCAGTGCCACTCTGGCATACTACTGAGGCATGGATACGTCCGCGGAATTTGTGTTCGAAGGGTACGATGTTGACCATGAGCAGAGGGTGGTCACGTTTTGCTACCGCTCTGGAGAGGTGACCTTCTCGCCAACACTGACGCTCACGCCGCCACTCTCGCTGCAAGAGTGTGCTATGGGTGACATCGAAGCAGCCGTGCTGACCCTGGGTCTCGCGGAGCTGCCACATTTTTGGAAAGCGACGCTCGCGCCCAAGATCGTCATCGAAGCAGCAGCGCTTTCACCCCAGCAGGTCGCCTTTTGGGAGCATACGTGGAAGCATGCGCTCGGTGAGTTCTTCTACACGAACGACATCGACCCACACACTGCTTTTTCGGTATCAATCGCACCAAGCGCCCCGCCGCACCCCGCTCCCTCTCCCCGCACGCTTACTGCAGGCGCGCTGGTGCCCTTCGGAGGAGGGAAGGATAGTTTCGTGACGGGAGAGCGATTGAAGCAGCTCGGGCATTCTTTTTCGTGGTTCATCTTGGGGCGCGGGTTTCCGGTTGAGGAGACGTACCGCGCAAGCGAGGTTGAGGAGGCGGTGCGCATTGAGCGCCCTGTCGAGTCCTACTTTGCCGATGTCATTTCGCTCAATGAGAAGGGTGCGAAGAACGGCCACGTCTCGATCACGGCGACCTACATGGCGAGCGCGGTGCTCGCAGCGCACCTGAAAGGAATGCGCGATGTCGTGTTCTCCATCGAGCGCAGTGCGAGTGAAGGGAACGTGATGCTGGGCGATTTTGAGGTGAACCACCAGTACACGAAGAGCTTTGCGTTCGAGGCCGCGTTCGCTGACTACCTCGCGCGATACGTCCACCCCGAGCTGCGACTCTTCTCACTGCTGCGCGATCGCTGGGAGTTGCAGATCGTTGCGGAGTTCACGCACTACCCGCAGTACGTCGACGTATTCATGAGTTGCAACAAGGGTATTCGCACCGGCTGCTGGTGCGGAGCGTGTGCCAAGTGTGCGTTCACCTTCATGGCGCTTGCTGCGTTCCTGCCCTTTGAGCGAGTGGTCGCACTCTTTCAGAAGAACCTCTTCGACGATGGTGCGCTCACACCCCTCTTTCGCGACCTCATCGGGCAGGGAGAGATGAAGCCGTTTGACTGCGTGGGCACCTTTGACGAGAATATGCTCGCACTCTACCGTTGCCGCGAGCGCTACGCTGATGATCACCCGGGCATGTCGCTGCCCCGTGTGCTTAGCGAGCTAGATGTCGAGCGGGGCGCCACGCTTGCTCACCTGCTCACCGACACCACCGACGAGCACCGCATCCCACCCGAGTATCACACCCACCATGGCTCATCAGTTTGAACCCACCGTTGCACTTGCCGGTTTTGGCAGAGAGGGTAAAGCGCTCCTCAAGTACATTGAGGCGCACGCGCCTGATACTGTGGTGCACGTCTTCGATGAGCGCCCGCAGGAAGTACCACCTTCGGTCGCTTCCTTCACCCTGGGGCTCACCATCCCCGACACTATTCCGGTCGTGTACAAAACGCCGGGCATCCCCACTCGCGCTCTCACCATGGGTTTACACACACGCATCGAGTCACTCACTAACGTGTTTCTTGACGAGGTTGCAGGAAAGGTCATTGGGGTCACTGGAACGAAGGGAAAGAGCACGGTCTCCTCGCTCATCTACGCGGCATTGAAGCGAGCTGGTTTTGATACGATGCTCATCGGAAATATTGGAACGCCCGCGCTCACTGCGCTTGCGGGAGATGGTCCGTCGCGCGTGTACGTCTTTGAGATAAGTAGCTACCAGTGCGAACATTTGCGCCAATCTCCAGGCGTTGCTGTTTTCACGAATTTGTTCCACGAGCACCTCACACACCACGGATCGTTCGAGCAATATCGTGAGGCAAAAATGAACATTGCACGGTTCCAGTCATCTGACGGCGTCTTCGTGAATGCGAGCGGCATTCCGACTGACTTTGCGGGGAGGCTCATCGTACCCAACGAAATGCTGGTTGAGTCATTCGAGACTCCGCTTCTCGGGCGACACAATCAACGCAATTGTGCAACGGCGCTTGCCGCAGTTCTCGAGTTGGGTGTTTCTGAGGAGGTGGCGCGTGAGGCGTTTCGCGAATTTGTTCCCCTGCCGCACCGTTTGAGTAAAGTGGCAGTATCTCGCGGCATAACGTTTTGGGATGCGACGGTTGCAACGATTCCCGAAGCAGCCGAAGCGTGCATTGAGGCGCTAGGGGATGTCGACACGATTATTTTGGGCGGCATCGATCGAAACGTCGATCTGGAGCCATTCGCAAAATTCCTCGCACACACGAACATTCAGACATTCATTATTTTTCCCACGACAGGAGAGCGCATGGTGCGCCACGTGCGCAAACGAAATGTTATTCCGGTGAGCACCATGGAAGAAGCGGTGCGCGCCGCATACCAGCATGCAAAAGCGACCGTACTCTTGGCTCCCGCATCAGCAAGTTATGATCAAGAGGGTACAACCGGTTTCATGAATTACGAAGATAAGAGTTTACAGTACTCGAAGTGGATCAAGATCCTGTCAGCTCAGAGCTTCTGAAAGAAATCTG
>CAYWKE010000037.1:5403-8074 GCA_964459075.1 uncultured Candidatus Saccharibacteria bacterium
CAGTACTCGAAGTGGATCAAGATCCTGTCAGCTCAGAGCTTCTGAAAGAAATCTGTATGAAGCCGCTCGGCTTCCGCTAGTTGCTCGGGAGTATTCACGGAAAGCCAGGTTTCGGTGATGAGAACCTGCATCGAAAGTTCGCCTCGTCGCACCGCGGCAACAAGGGTGTGCGGCAATCCATATTCACCTGGCTTCAGTACTTCTAGAGGATGCTCAAAAATACTTGGGGTGAGCTTGTAGGCGGAGGTGTTCATTGCATAGCGGTGCGGAAAATCTTCTGGAGCAACATACTCGTGTGTGACCATGTCCACGAGCGTGTCCTTCTCGTCGTGGAGAAAGTAGTCGCCCTGCTCGAGCTCTTTGTGGCGCTTGGCGTACGCGGCGTGCGCGTGCGGGGTCTCGAAGAGCTTCCGTAGATCGTCAGGGTGGAAGAGGTCGTCACCTGAGAGAACCAAAAAGGGGCCAGTGAGAAGCTCCCGCGCTTTCCAGAGTGAGCCACCTGTGCCTTGTCGCTCCTCGTCGAGGATGTACGTGATGGGTATGCCTTTCCACGAGTCACCAAGATGTTCCCTGATGCGCTCGCCCAAGTAACCAATCACGATGATAATTTCAGAAACACCCTCAGGGAGCGCATGAAGTTTTTGCTCAAGAAGCGTAGTCGTACCTATACGCAATAAGGGTTTTGGGGTGTTTTCGGTCAAGGAACCCATGCGGGTTCCTTTGCCAGCGGCGAGAATGACGACTTGCATCGGGGCATCCTAGCGCATTTCGGCACAAAATGCACGTCTTGTGAAGAGTGCTATACTAATCTTCTATGAAGATTCATTTTATTGGCATTGGTGGTATCGGCATGTCTGCGCTCGCACAGCTCTTTGAAGCACGAGGGGATGTGGTGAGCGGGTCGGATCGCGATCCCTCACCGGCTGTTCATACACTGTTGGAAGAAAAGGGCATAAAGGTTTTCGTGGGTCATCGTCGTGAGAACGTTCCCAAAGACGTAGACCTTGTCGTGTATTCAGACGCTGTTGTTCCGGGTTCGGAGGGGATGGTGGAGCGGGATGAGGCAACGGCGCAGGGGGCAAAGGTGCGCTCGTACTTTGAGGCGCTCGGCGAGGTAAGTCAGGAGTACCGAACCATTGCTGTTTCTGGTACGCACGGAAAAACCACCACAACAGGACTGCTCGGAAAAACACTTATCGACGCGGGAAAAGATCCAACAATTGTAGTGGGAAGCCTGGTGCGTGACTTTTCGGGAAACTATGTGCAGGGCGCGTCAGACCTATTGGTTGTTGAGGCGTGTGAGTATCGAGGCCACTTACTTCAATTGGCTCCTGAGATTCTCATCATCACGAACGTTGAGTGGGATCACAGTGATTGGTTTCCGAGTCTGTCCGCTGTGCAGGAGACATTTAAAAAGGCAGTTGCGGCACTTCCCGAAAATGGTGTCGTGGTAACTGACGCGCGACACCCGAATATCGTACCGATCATTTCAGGAAGCAGAAAAAAAATTATCGACTACACTGAAGTTGCAATAGGGGAGCTCTCGTTGCTGGGAGAGTTCAATCGCATGAATGCTCGCGCAGCGAAAGCTGCTGTGCGCGCCGTGGTCACTAACGCCGATGATGCAGTAATTGATCGCTCACTCGCCGGATTCGCCGGCAGCTGGCGACGGTTTGAGTACAAAGGTAAGACCGAGGCAGGTGCGCCCGTGTATGATGACTACGCACATCACCCGACCGCTATTCGTGAGACCCTGCTCGCAGCGCGTGAGCGTTTCCCAGAAACCGCTATCACGGTCCTGTTCCAGCCACACCTCTACTCGCGCACCAGGGACCTCTTTGAGGGGTTTACCCACGCACTTTCAATAGCCGATCGAGTACTCATCATGCCGGTCTACCCGGCACGCGAACGAGCGGATGAGTATCCAGGTGTGACCAGCGAGGCACTCGCGGCAGCGGTCGCCGAGATCAATGGAAGCGCAGAAGCAAAGGACGAAGTGGCTGCGGTGCGTGAGCTGAGCACTCTTGAGCCGGTAACCGTTGTCATTACCATGGGAGCTGGGGTGACCGACCGGGTCGCTGAGACACTAACGAAGCAACAGTAGGGTATACCGAGACGCATAGAAGCGAGCATCAGCGCTGGTCATGCAATGACCAGCGCTGATCATGTGCACGAGGAAGACACGTGCATGCACATGGGGACAACGCTCATTCGGTTCACGCCGGTGATATCCACAAGGACATTTGAGCACCCAGAGCTATACTGTTCGTACGGAGCGTTATCACCGGGGTTTGGGGACAACGCTCCAGCGGTCATGCATACGCACGCAAAGCTCGCACCGGCTCTCCGCAAAGAGGTCTATCAGACCTGGGAGCGAGAGGGGTGCTCGCTACGTGAGTTGGGACGCCGCTACCACGTCGATAAGCGGGTCGTGGCCCGTATCATCGAACGCGGTAAGCGAGGTGACTTTTCGTTGCACGACAGCACGAACCACCGGTTCAAACCGGAGGAGAACGCTGGCGAACATAATCGGAAAGCCACCAGTCCCACCGGTCCGCCATCACGCACACGCTCTCAGGAGAGGGCGTCTACCCTCTCACGAAAGCGTCATTAGTAGGGGGTAACTAGAACGTACGTTGACAAATCTATATGCGACGCGCACAGCGTCTGT
>CAYWKE010000038.1:0-7883 GCA_964459075.1 uncultured Candidatus Saccharibacteria bacterium
CCGCGGGCACATTGACCGCTCCCTTGTACGGGAGCTTGTCACCGAAGTACATCGTAAGGGTTTTCCTTCGCTCCAGAGTCATATTCACCACAGCCTGATTAGGATCGAGTTCGATAAACTCATCCGTCACCACGTCGCCGATCGCAATGAAATCAAATTCTTCATTCATACAAAAAATGCTTACCTGACAAGTACGTTGTAGTATACCGTGCGCCCAAGGTTCCCAGTAGGGACAACGTGAGAACTTGACTAGCGGCCGCAATGGTGGCATTGTTTCTGTAGAACACAACTAGAGCGGAGACGACGATGGCTCATCTGAGCGGACTGACAACCACTCACCTCACCGACAGTGAGCGCAAATTCGCACCTTTGCCGGTGCCGACAATGAGCGACTGCAGCGAATTCACCGATGGCTCATGGCGGATGCTTCTCAACCCGCTCAAAGAGCCCGGCTGGACCGGCGTTTATCTCCACGGAGGGCAGAAGTCCGAAATAACTGTCTACGGCGGTCTCGCAATTCTTGCGGTGCCGGCGGTGCCGATGGGTATAGACTTCACACTCCTCAATGGTGAGCAGGTGGTGGTTCTGCCTGCGCTGACTCCCTACAACATCTACTTCCTTTCAGGAAAAATTGGTATCATCACATCGGGCGCCGCGTTTCCGAATCTCCACTTCGAGGGCAGGGATCAGTGGCAGATGCCGTTCTGTCCTGATCTCGATGACTTCAGCGGTCACAGCATCGTGAACATCTTGAACCTAGACCTTGTCCGTTGGTTGCAGAGCCAACGCTACGACATGGCGCACCAATTCGTGAAGTCGATGTCCACCGCGTGACAAGCGGAAATCGGCGACCGTCCTACCCAGGATGGTCGTCGCCTTGTTTCTATGAAAATCTCACGCTAGGATTCGTGTCAATGGACATACTTTCACGCGCACAACATTTTATACCCGATGCGGTTTATGCAGAGCCGCTTGGCAAAGGCTCGATCAATCACACGTTCATGGTAACGAGCAGGAGTGGTGATCGGTTTGTGCTTCAGCGCATGAGTGGCTTGTTTGCGCCAGAATTGCAAGAGGATATCGGGGCACTCACTCCTGTGTTGCGTGCGGCGGGTGTGCTTGTGCCCGAATATCTCCCTACGACGAAAGGGGAGCATGCCCTCGTTGAGGCAGAGGGGTGGTGGCGCATGATGAGCTACCTCGATGGGGAGATACACGTGCGTGCGCCGAGCGATGCGCATGCGCTCTCTGCCGCGCGATTGCTTGCACGATTTGAACGTGCTCTGTGGGACATCGAGCACGAGTTCACGCACGTGCTTCCGCATTTCCAGGAGTTTGGTCACTATGATGCGCAACTCGCTCGCGCACTTAAAACACCCGTTGCAGATGGCGTTCTGGCTCGATTTGTGCCGCTCCTTGAGCAACGTCGTGCCCTCACTCGTGCGGTAGCTCCAGAGCAGTTTGCAGAGCTTCCACGTCGCATCGTGCACGGTGATCCGAAAATGACGAACTTCCTCTTTGTGGGAGAAAAGGCGAGTGGACTCATTGATCTCGACACCATTGGCGCGCGCCCGCTTTCGACCGACATCGGGGATCTCTTGCGCAGCGCGTGTCGGGTTGAGTCTCAGCAAGGACACGTGACCTTTTCTGCTGACCGCGCGACCAAGATCTTGAACACGTACGTAGAGGAGCTGCCCCCGCTCACCACAGCCGAGCGCGATAGTTTGCCGCGCTCGGTTGCGTACGTCGCGCTCAACCTCGCCACCCGCTACCTCGCCGATGCGATCGAGGGGACCTACTTTGTTCACAAGAAGGAGCGCTTTGCCACCCACGCCGACCAGTGCCTCCACGAAGCGGGCGTGCAGCTTGGCGTGTGCGAGGAGGCGCTCGCGTGGGCTGCGTCGTATCATCATTCCTATCCATGAGTACCGTGCACCTCTGGCCTATAGCGCCGCCGGCTCAGGAGCTGCTCCCGTCCGTGCCTCTTGTGCTCGCGCTTGATCTCGATGACACGCTCTACTGCTACCGTGACCTCTTTCCGGCGTGGGAGGCAGTAATGGATGACCTCCTCGCCCCGTGGGGAGGCGCTGTGCTTGGCTGGCGTGCGTACGCGGCGCTCAAGGATGCGCGCGAGCACTTCTCTCGTGCGCGCTTTGCGCAGTATGTTGCAGAGGAGCTCCGAGCAAAGCAGGTTGAGGAGGATACGATCGCGAAGGTCACCGACCTGTTGACCCTCTGGTTGGGGGAGGTGGTGGTACGCGCTGGCACTGACCCGGTGCTCGCTGGCGTTCCTGCCATGTTCGCGCGCGCACGAGCGCAGGGGGCGGGGCTCGTCGTCGTGACCACGGGAGACCCTTCGTGGCAGTCGGAGAAGGCGCGTGCTGCCGGTATTCTTGATGCGGTCGATCTATGTGTGGTGACGGAGACGAACGCCCAGAAAGCGGAAGTGTGTGCGTGGTTGTGCGAGCAGGGAGCGCAGGTGTGGCTCGTTGATGATCGAGCCGAGGTGCACGAGCTCCTTCTACGTGCTGCGCTCCCCCAGGTTCGCCAGTTTCACTTTGGCGGGAAGGGTGGAGCGGGTGAGCCGCTTGCTGACTGGCAGAGCTTCGAGGAGCTTTTGACGAACCGTGCCCCTTAGGGTATAGTTCCCCCACTATGACTACACTGAAAGCACAACAGCGTGAGGTGAGCGGCAAGGCCGCCCTCGACAAGATCCGCGCAGAAGGGAAGGTACCCGGCGTGGTGTACGGCGCAAAGATAGAAGCGACCCCCATCGCGCTTGATGTGAAGGCATTTCAGAAGACCTGGGATGAGGCCGGTGAATCGACCGTCGTGACGCTCTCGGGACTCGACACTGAGCTGGACGTGCTCATTCAGGAGGTTGCGGTCGACCCCATCCTCGACACCCCCATCCACGTCGATCTCAAGGCGGTCGCCTCGGACGTTGAGGTCGAGGTATACGTACCGCTTACCTTTGATGGCGTGGCACCTGCAGAGAAGACGCTGGGCGGTACGCTCGTGAAGGTCCTCTACGAACTTGAGGTGAAAGCACTCCCCAAAGATCTCCCCCACGACCTCACCGTCGATATCACCCCGCTGGCGACCTTCGACGACCAAATTCACGCACGCGACGTTGCGCTGCCCGCTGGCGTGACCTTGGTGACCGATCCTGAGGACGTGGTCGCACTCGTCCAAGAAGCGGTCGAGGAAGACCTCTCCGCAGAAGTGACCGGCCCGGACATGGCATCCATCTCTGTGGAGGAGCGCGGAAAGAAAGATGAGGAAGGGTCGACGGCCTAACTACCGCATCAACACACCACACGACGGCCACCTTACAAAGGTGGCCGTCCTCGTTTCCGGCTTGCTATACTAATGTTTCATGCAGCTACGTATCCTCTGCACCCTACTCGTCGTGCTGTGTGTCCTTGCGCCCATCTCAGTCGGGTTGCCCTCGCGCGCACAGACGACCAACGTGAGCGCACCGGTCACGCAATCGAGCGACACTGCTGACGCGGTCGCGCGTCAGCGTGCCAAACTGCAGCAAGAGCTCAAAGAGATCGAGCAGCTCATTGGTGTGCAGCAGACGCTCCTCTCCGGCAAACGTCAGGAGCGTGCGTCTCTTGAGCGTGACCTCGAGATCATCGAAGCTGAGATCGAGAAGGCACAGCTGGGTATCCGTGCGCGCACGCTTGAGATACAAGCACTGACGGGTGACATCTCGAACAAAGAGGAGACACTGCGTGCTCTGGATGACCAGCTCGCACGCGAGAAAGGCGCGCTCGCGCAGTTGATGCGGCGTACCAATGAGATCGATGACCTCACGGTCGTTGAGTTGGTGCTCTCCAGCAAGTCGGTGTCGGAGTTCTTCGAGGAGTTGGACGACTACCAGGCGGTGAAATCAGCGCTCAACTCGTCCTTTGTGCAGATCGAGGAAACGGTACGGCTCACGCAAGCGCAGCGCACCCAGCTGACCGAGCGGCAAGAGCAAGAGCTTGAGTTGCGTCGCTTACAGGAGTTGGAGAAGGCAACCGTCGAACAGAAAGAAGCTGAGAAGGCGCGCCTCCTGGAAGAGACACGCGGCGAAGAGAGTGCGTACCAGCAGCGTTTGACACAGAGTGAGCAGACCGCAGCGCAAATTCGCGCGGCCCTCTTCGAGCTGCGCGACACCCGCGCTATTCCCTTCGGGGATGCGCTCGCGCTCGCTGAGTTCGCTGGTCGCCAGACCGGAGTGCGCCCCGCGCTCATCCTTGGCATCCTCACGCAGGAGACACGCCTGGGGGAGAATCTGGGCACCGGCAACTACATCGACGATATGCACCCCACGCGCGACCGGCCGCTCTTCGTGGCACTCACACAGGAGCTTGGCCTCAATCCCTCCACAATGCCTGTCTCACGGAAGCCGAGCTACGGCTGGGGTGGGGCGATGGGGCCATCACAGTTCATCCCCTCGACCTGGGCATGTTACGGTGGGTGGATCAATACGGTGACGGGGGACTGTAACAACGCGCAGCGCTCCCTTGACTGGGATTCCTACTGGGCGGGGCCGTGGAAGTATGTTGCCTCGGCCGACCGCTTGCGCACTCTCTTGGGCAAGAGCACGCCGGCCAACCCGTGGGAGAACCAGGATGCGTTCATGGCGACCGCGCTTCTCATGAAAGACAACGGTGCGGACGCAGGCGGCTACCAAGCAGAGCGCTTGGCTGCGATGCGTTACTTCGCCGGCTGGGCGAATGCCACCAACCCCGCGTACTCATTCTACGGCGACGGAGTTATGGGGCACGCCGCGAACTACCAGCGGCAGATCGATATTTTGAATGGGTTGTAGGCACCCTTGCGACCACAGGTTTTCTCTGGTATGCTCCTTGAGCTTATGAAGGCAAATATTCACCCAAACACCTACCGACCGGTCATTTTCGAGGACGCAACGAGCGGCCAGCGTTTCTTGTTTGGTTCGACCATTCGCGCTGAGGAAAAGGATACCTGGGACGATGGCAAAGAGTACGACAAGGTCACCGTTGAGATATCAAGCGCATCGCACCCCTTCTACACCGGCAAGGAGACCACGATCGATACCGCAGGGCGCGTGGACAAGTTCCGCAAACGCCAGGCCGCTGCAAGCAAGGGCGGTAAGTAACGACACCTCATATCGGCCTCGCTGGCATTGCCGGCGAGGCCGTGTGTCGTGGTATACCTGAGTGAACATGGCCGACGAGTTAAAAGCGTGGAAAGAGAACCCTAAGACCGCATTTTTGGCGGGGGAGTTCGAGCGATTGCAGCGCGGCATTGATGAGGCGCGTACGATGGGAGAGAGTGACCCCGCGATGACTGAGCTTGCCGCGGGTGAGATAGCGGAGTTGACCGAGCAGCAGCAGGCGATACGAGAGCAGATCGAAGATATCGTCGCCAAGGAAGCCGAGGAGGAGCGCTTCCCGAACGAACTCATCCTCGAGGTGCGTGCTGGCGCCGGAGGTGATGAGGCAGCGCTGTTTGCGTACCAGCTTGCTGAGATGTACCAGTTGTACGCACAAGCGCAGGGGTGGCAGATGCGTACGCTCGCCGAATCACCCAACGACCTGGGCGGGTACAAAGAAGCATCGTTCGAGCTCAAAGGACTCGACGTGTACCGACGATTGCGCTTTGAGACCGGTGTGCACCGGGTGCAGCGTGTGCCGGTCACTGAGAAATCGGGCCGCATTCACACCTCGACCGCCTCGGTCGCCATCCTGCCGGTGCGCAAGAAGGTGACGGTTGAGATCGACCCTTCGGACATCGAGATGGAGACCAGCCGCTCAGGTGGCGCAGGTGGGCAGAACGTGAACAAGGTTGAGACCGCGGTGCGCCTCATCCACAAACCCTCAGGGCTCGACGTGCGCTGCACCTCGGAGCGCAACCAGCAGCAGAATCGCGAGAAGGCGATGATGATCCTCTCTGCGAAGCTGCAGCAGATCGCCGAGGAAGAGGAGGCAGCGAAGTATGCGAGCGAACGCAAGGGTCAGATCGGCACTGGCGACCGTTCGGAGAAGATTCGCACGTACAACGTGCTGCAGGATAGGGTGACCGACCACCGCATAAAAGAAAGCTGGTCGAACATCGAGGGTATCTTGGGGGGCGACATCGGTCGCATCCTCGATACGCTCGCTGCGGCCGCTGAGTCAGGCGAGGTGGCGTGACCTCGCAGTGGCTTGCGGCCCCGTGCTTTTTCTGGTATCCTCACTCCGCACTATATGAGTACAGCAACTGAAACCACGAACACGAACACCGACGGGCGCGTCGAGCGCATGCTCGCCGTGGGTGCGCACTACGGCTACTCCCGCACGCGCCGTCACCCCTCAACAACGCCGTACCTCTTTGGCATCAAGGAGCGCCAGGAGATCATCGACGTGACCAAAACCGAAGACCTGCTTGAGAAGGCGCTCGCGTACGTCACGAAGCTGGGCGAAGAGGGGAAGGTCATTCTCTTCGTGAGCGGCAAGAGCGAAGCACAGCGTGCGGTAGAGGGTGCTGCCCAGGCGCTTGGAATGCCGTTTGTCGCAGGCCGGTGGATCGGCGGCACGCTGACCAACTTCTCGGAGATCAAGAAGCGTCTCGCGCGCATGAACGACCTGCGCGAGAAGCGTGAGAAGAACGAGCTTACCAAGTACACGAAGCGTGAGCGCCTCATGATCGATCGCGAGATCGACAAGCTTGAGGAGAAGTTCGGCGGCTTGGCTGGCATGGAGGAGATGCCTCACGCACTCTTCATCGTTGATAACCGACAGGAGGACATCGCGGTCGCCGAAGCACGCACGGTGGGCCTCCCGATCGTCGCGCTCGGCAGCACCGATTGTGACATGACCGAGGTCACGTACCCTATCCTCGGGAACGATTCATCGCGCGCCTCCATCAGCTACTTCGTCGACGAGGTGCGTCGCGCGTACGAGGGAGGTGTCGCTGCAGGTAAGAGCAAGAAGCAAGAGGCGCAACCTTCGAGCCCTTCGCAGTAGCAGGGATCTTGGCGGTGCCTGTGATTTGCGCGTCTGAGGCGTAGGCATTTGTTCATAATTTTCACACACGTATGGCAACCGTCACCACGGAAGATATCAAGAAGCTCCGCGAAACGACCGGCGTATCGGTGATGGAGTGCAAGAAGGCGCTTGAGGAAGCGGAGGGCGACATGGAGAAGGCACTCGTCATTCTGCGCAAGAAGAGCAGCGCGTCAGCTGCAAAGAAAGCCGACCGTGAGCTTGGCGCAGGTACGGTCGCTGCGTATATTCATGTAAGCAAGGATGTGGGTGCACTCGTCGTGCTCGCTTCAGAGACAGATTTCGTTTCGAAGAACCCGGAGTTTGCGGCGCTTGCCTACGACATCGCACTTCACATCACCGCCTCGTCTCCCGAGTTCATCTCGCGAGAGCAGGTGACCGATGAGGCCACGCAAGCCGCACGCGAGGTCTTTGAGAAAGAGGCCGAGGACAAGCCTGCTGAGATGCGCGCTAAGATCGTCGCTGGCAAGATGGACAGCTACCTTGCTGAGAAGGTTCTCCTCGACCAGCCGTTTGTCAAGAACCCCGAGAAGACCATCAAGGATCTCATCCAAGAGGCAACGCAGAAGTTCGGCGAACGCATCGAGATCTCAGATTTTTCACGCTTTTCGACACGCTAATTGCTGCTACAATAGAACGCGCCGCCCATAGGCGGCGCGTTGTGTCGTAGCGCAGAAAACGCCACCTTAGCTCAGTTGGTAGAGCAGCGCTCTTGTAAAGCGAAGGTCCGCAGTTCGAATCTGCGAGGTGGCTCACGAGAAGGTCACGAAGTAGCAATATGCTCAGGTGGTGGAGGTAAGGCAGTGTGGGACACTGCCGAACTCTCTTGTTAGCGAAGGTCCGCAGTTCGAATCTGCGAGG
>CAYWKE010000039.1:0-7296 GCA_964459075.1 uncultured Candidatus Saccharibacteria bacterium
GCTCGAACCTGCCTCGCAAGGTCTTCGAATCCTACCGGGCGGGGAATTGCTAAACGCCTAATGCTCCACGTATTCGCATCAGGCGCTAAGCAATTCCTGTCCGCCCGGTAGGATTCGAACCTACGACCATTCGGTTAAGAGCCGACTGCTCTACCAACTGAGCTACGGGCGGAATACGGGGAAGTCTACCCTAGAATAGTTTTTTTCTCAACGTATTTCTATCTTAGTAAAAACTCTCATGCGAGTGACTCCGGTCACACCTTGAGCGAGACTGACAAACAATCGTCTTACATTCATACGATATATCGTATGAATCATAGATGATCTTGTTCTGAGCCTGGAATCCACTTATTGCACTTCAAGTTACCACGCAGTACTTTGATCAAAATCATACGATATATCGTATGAATCAGATTGTAGTGTAGAGTGATGAGCTACAAGACTCGCCCAATAAAGAATCTACGAATATTTGCTGTGCCGGGAATGGGACTCGAACCCATACGAGCAACTCGCTCCGAGGATTTTAAGTCCTCTATGTCTACCATTCCATCATCCCGGCTGTAGGGTGGAGTATACCAGTTTTTGATATAAGGACGGGAGTCGACCCAGAATCGCGGCTGCCCGCATCGCTCTGCGTGCGTGCTGGCAGCTCGCATTCTTGGTCGGCTCCTCGCATCGCTTCGCGATATGCTCAGGAGCTTCGATTCCGACGCGAGCAACGCAGGTTGCTCACTTCCTGGCCTCTGCACTCGCTTCACTCGTTTGAGGCCAGGACGGGAATCGAATCTTACAGATTCTGTTCGGGTTGTATGGCAGCTTTGGGCAAAGCTCTCATCTGTCGACAACCCCTTCGACTCCCGTCCTGCCTCGCAAAACATAGTCACTCGAACTGTCGTTCTCCCTCCTTGTTTTGAGGCCAGGACGGGAATCGAACCCGTGCGTGGAGGTTTTGCAGACCTCTGCGTTACCACTTCGCCACCTGGCCGTCCACGTATCTTACGGGTTCTCTGTCCCCTCATCAAGCAACAGCTCATCGATGTGCTGGCGCTGTATCTCTCCCTCGTCGAGCGCAACCTCGAGGAAGGGGATGTGCTTAAGGTTGGCTTTGCGCTTCAGGTCGTCACGCATCTCAGAGCGCTTGCGCTTCAGGAAGTCCAGTGCGGCATCCCGTCGGTCTTCGGGGAACACGCTGATGTAGATGGTGGCCGCTTTGAGGTCGCGCGAGGTCGCCACGTGGGTCACGGTAATGAGCGACGCATGGTTCGACTCGCGGTTGATAAAATCAGACGCGACCTCGCGCAGCATCTCATTGACCCTGGTGATACGTTCCGACATGGTGGGTTATGTTTCAACGACAACGAACGCCTCCAACTCGTCACCTTCGGCGATGGTCACTTTCGACTCGACTTGCGCACCAAACTCAGAACCTTCCTCAATGCGCTGCGCGGCTGACCTTCCCTGCTGAAGCGACGTCACCACCCCCTCACCAACCCGCTCGCCGCGTCGGAGCACATTCACCTTACTTTTGAGAGCGAGTGTCCCCTCAGACACCGTTCCTCCGATGATCTGCTTGTGCTTGACCACACTGAACACCTTGAGGACCTTTGCAAGACCGGTACGCTGCTGCTCCTTGACCTTGGGTGTGCGGCGTTTGATCTCCGCATCCAACCACTCAGCAAGGTCGTAAATGATATCGAAGGTGCCCACGGTGATCTCGAGTCGGTCGGCTAGTTCGCGAGCTGCCGTGTCTACGGAGGTGTGAAAGCCGACAATGAGCGCATTGTCTGACACGCTCGCCGACTTCACATCACCCTCTGAAATGGTTCCGACACCACGTCCCACGATGGCGAGAGCCGCTCGTTCATTCTTGAGTTTCACTAACTCATGTTCAATAGCGTCGAGTGACCCCTGTGCGTCCGCCTTGATGATAAGGGGAATGACGGTGAGCGCGGCATCTGAACCGATGACGGTTCGCTCGAACACACGAGCGGATTCCTTAGCGAGGGCTTCAGCTTCCTTCTTACTTCCTACCACGACGAACGACGAACCAACCTCAGGTACGTCTGAAAAGCCAATGACCGCAACAGGACGAGCCGGGCCGGCGCTCTCGATCTTTTCAGCTAAGAAGTTCTCCATGATCCTGACCGGTGCCCAGGTACCTCCAGCGACCACAAAATCCCCGTGCGTCAGCGTACCGTTCTTGATGAGCAGGGTTGCGGCAACTCCTTTCTTCGGGTCACGGTGCGCTTCGATGACCACACCCGATGCGCTGTGAGCCGGATCAGCGGTCAGTTCTTGCATCTCAGCGACCAACAAGAGCATGTCCAAGAGCTCAGGTACCCCGGTCCCGTCCTTGGCAGACACGGGAACGTAGGGAACATCTCCCCCGAGCCCTTCGAGGTAGATGCCGTGTTCGAGTAGTGTTCCCTTCGTGCGCTCGACGTCAGCACCTGGCTTGTCGATCTTGTTGATGGCAACGATGAACGGGGTCGAGGTCTCCGTGATAGCTGTGAGAGCTTCAAGGGTTTGGGGCTTCACGCCATCTTCCGCGGACACAACCAGGATGGCAATGTCAGCGACCGCCGAACCTCGTTGGCGCATTTTCTGGAATGCTGCATGCCCCGGGGTATCGAGGAAGGTGATCGCTTTCTCGGAACCATCTTCAGCTGTGTGGGTGACCTCGTAGGCGGAGAGGTGCTGGGTGATACCGCCGGCCTCACTCTCAACGACCTTACTCTTGCGAATGAAGTCGAGCAGCGTCGACTTGCCATGGTCGATGTGACCCATGACCGCTACCACAGGAGGACGCTCTACAGCTGTAGGTGAAGAAGACATGGTGGTGAAAGGGGTGTTGTCGGGTGGTCACACGCCGGGTACGCGCTACGCGCAGTATGTACGAGACTATATACCGCATCTGTGTGTATTGCAAAAGCAGTGATGCGCGATACACTAGGTTGTCTCATGCCACACGCACCCCACCCAGACGCTGAACGACGTATTTACCTCGACCACGCGGCTTCAACGCCGGTTGATGAGAGGGTGATCGCAGCCATGCAGCCTTACTGGAGCGTGTCGTTCGGGAACCAGGGTGCCATCCACCGTGAGGGACAAGAGGCGAAGGCGGCCATTGAGTCTGCCAGGGAGCGGGTTGCGCACCTCCTCAACGCGCACCCGGACGAGATCACGTTCACGGGAAGTGGGACCGAAGCCAACAACTTGGCCATCTTTGGTGTTGTCGATGCGGTGTGTCTCAGTATCGACAAAGACCTGTCTCAGGTGCACCTTATAACCAGCCAGGTCGAGCACTCATCCGTACTCGACTGCTTCAAGCGTCTCGAGGAGAAGGGTGCTCAAGTGACCTACCTTCCGGTTGATGAGGAAGGATGGGTCGACCCTGCGGTTCTGGGCGCAGCTCTACGTAACGACACCATTCTTGTTTCCCTCATGTACGTCAACAGCGAGATCGGGAATGTGTATCCACTCTCTGAGTTCGCGCGCGTCATCAAAGAGCACCGCAGAGACCGCGATGCGTACCCACTATACTTCCATACGGACGCAAGTCAGGGGCCGACGTATGTCTCGTGCTCGGTCGAGACGGTAGGGGTCGACCTCATGACCATTGACGCACAAAAAATGTACGGACCGAAAGGAGTTGGTGCTCTGGTACACAGGCGTGGTGTGGGATTGACCCCGCTCTTGTTCGGTGGGGGGCAAGAGAAGGGTATGCGGCCAGGTACGCCCGCAACACCACTCATCGTTGCGCTTGCAGAATCACTCGCACTGGTGACCGAACGTCGTGAAGCGGAAGTGGAGCGGCTGACGTTGCTTCGCGACGCATTCCTCGCAGATATCGAAGCGCGCGTACCCGCAGCTCACCTGAACGGCCCGCGTGAGGGACGTTCACCTGCGAACGTAAGCGTATCGTTTCCCGGCTTTGACGCTGAAGAGCTGGTGCTCCGTTTGGATGCCAAAGGTATCGCCGTTTCTACGAAAAGTGTGTGTCGGGGGACGCAGGGGTCGTCACACGTCATCGCTGCTCTCGGGAAAGGCCAAGAGTATGCGACCAGCATGGTGCGCTTTTCGCTTGGCACAGCGACAACCGAAGAGGATCTGCGCTACACGGTGGACATGCTTGCG
The DNA here is from genome assembly GCA_964459075.1 of uncultured Candidatus Saccharibacteria bacterium. Lineage (GTDB taxonomy): Bacteria > Patescibacteriota > Minisyncoccia > Phycocordibacterales > UBA12088 > CAYWKE01. The sequence continues at coordinate 4,138 of CAYWKE010000039.1, forward strand.
ATGATCACCGACCGTGCACAGCAGCTTTGACCCTCTCCGTAAAATGGGCTATAGTGTTGACACACACGCACTTATGGTGTGTATCGTAAAACTCGCTCGCTCATCGAGCACGCAGTGACAGATTCATTCCTAACGCGCGTATACCAACATGATGCCATTCTCAAATTTCACAACGAAAGCCAAAGAGGCCATTCGCAAAGCCCACGAGCTCGCCATCGAGCGCGGCCAAAACCACGTGAACCCACTGCACCTTTTCACGGCACTCATCCTCCAAGAAGAGAGCAATGTCTTCTCCATCCTTGATCGGCTCGACATCGATACTGTCCTTCTGACCGATTCACTGATCGAGGCACTGGAGTCTCCAGAGTCTGCCAACGTGCTTTCGCCAAGCTACCAGCTCTACCTCACGCCCGAGCTTGCGCAGGTACTGGAGAACGCCGCCAAGGTAGCGCAGGCTCTTGGTGAGCAGTTCGTCAATACCGAGCACCTCTTTGTGGCCATCATTGAGAATCCCGGTCCTGCGCGCGAGATCGTGCTGCGCTTTGGGTTTGAACGCGATCGAATTGTCGCAGTTATTGAGGAGTTGGGTGAAAGCAACGTGCAGGATGCGAAGCAGCCCAAGAAAGCGCGCATCCTCGCCAAGTACACCCGCAACATGACGAAGCTTGCATCAGAGAACAAGCTTGATCCCGTTGTGGGTCGCGACACTGAGATCAGTCGTGTCATCCAGATCATCTCTCGACGCACCAAGAACAACCCCATGCTCATCGGCGAAGCTGGCGTGGGGAAGACCGCTATTGCAGAAGGCCTCGCGCAGCGCATGGCCTCGGGTGATGTGCCGGAGTCACTCAAAGGTAAGGAGCTCCTGATGCTCGATCTCGGACTTTTGATCGCAGGCACAAAGTACCGCGGTGAGTTCGAGGAGCGACTAAAGGGCATCATGAAAGAAATGGAACGCGCCGAGGGGAAGGTCGTACTTTTCATCGATGAGATCCACACGCTCGTGGGCGCTGGCGCGGCGGAAGGCGCGATGGATGCGAGCAACATGCTCAAGCCCGCGCTTGCTCGCGGTGAGCTGCGCGTCATTGGTGCGACCACTCTCAAAGAGTACCAGAAGCACATCGAGCGCGATCCGGCACTCACGCGTCGCTTCCAGCCGGTCTATGTGAATGAACCGTCGGTCGAGGATGCGGTCTCTATTCTGCGAGGGCTCCGTGAGAAGTACGAGCTCTTCCACGGGGTGCGTATCACCGATGATGCGATCGTTGCCGCGGTCGCGCTCTCGAGCCGCTACCTCTCAGACCGGTTTCTTCCTGACAAGGCCATCGACCTCATCGATGAAGCGGCATCCGCACTGCGCATTTCGCTTGAGAACAAGCCACTTATTCTTGAGGAAACCCACCGTCGTGTGATGCGCCTTGAGATCGAACGGGAGGCGCTGAAGAAAGACCTCGAGATGGCGACCACCAAGAAAGAGAAAGACACTGCGGCCGCACGTATCAAAGAGATCGAGGCCGAGATCGCCGACCTGCGTGAGAAGACCGCTGAGCTTGAGCTGAAGTGGACCAACGAGAAAGAGGTCCTCGATGAGATCAAGCGTATCAAGGAAGACCTCGAATCGACCCGGATCGAAGCAGAAGCAGCTGAGGCCGAAGCCGACCTCATGAAGGCAGCGGAGATCCGCTACGATAAGATACCGGCGCTTGAGAAGGAACTCGACCAGAAGAGCAAGCGACTCAAGAACCTGCAGAAATCACGACGCATCTTGCGTGAGGAGGTGACCGAGGCAGACATAGCTGACGTCATCAGTCGATGGACAGGGATACCGGTGGCACGCATGCTCGAAGAGGAAGCAGAAAAACTCGCGCGCATGGAGGAGGCGCTCAAACAGCGTGTCGTCGGTCAGGATGACGCGGTGCAGAAAGTGGCAGATGCGGTGAAGCGCTCCCGCGCGGGCATCTCAGACCCCAATCGCCCAATTGGTTCGTTCCTCTTCTTGGGGCCGACCGGCGTGGGGAAGACTGAGCTCTCAAAAGCGCTTGCCCAGTTCATGTTCGATGACGAGCAATCGATCATTCGCATTGATATGAGCGAGTACATGGAACGACACTCGGTATCAAAGATCATCGGTGCACCCGCTGGCTACGTGGGATATGAAGAGGGTGGTTCCATCACTGAGCAGGTGCGTCATCGTCCGTACTCGGTAATCCTCTTCGACGAGATCGAGAAAGCACACCCCGAGGTCTTCAACATCCTGCTGCAGGTACTCGATTCTGGCCACCTCACAGATGCGAAAGGAAGGAAGGTCAACTTCAAGAACACCATCATCATCCTCACCAGCAACATTGGGAGCGAGCATATTGACCGCCTCAGCCATCTGGGCTTCGTGGAGAGTGAAACGGCAACTGACGAGAGTCGCTACGAGCGCACGAAGGGTAAGGTCATGGACTCCCTGAAGCAGTACTTCCGCCCTGAGTTCCTCAATCGGCTCGACGAAATCGTGCTCTTCAATATCCTCTCGCCTGAGGTCATCCGGGACATTGTCAAAATGCAGGTCGAGCTGGTAGTAGGTCGTCTCAAGCAGAAGGACATCACGCTCTCGGTCTCTGAAGCAGTTCTTGATTTCCTGGGACAAAAAGGATACGACCCGCACTATGGAGCCCGCCCGCTCAAGCGGCTCATTCAGAGCAAGATACTTACCCCCGTTGCGCAGATGATGGTCTCCAAAGGTGTGATGGAGGGGGGGACCATTGCGGTCGACCTCAAAGGCGAGGACGAGTTCACGTTCGATGTGAAGAAGGGAAGGAAAGCGGCAGCCAAGAAGGCTGCTGACACCAAGCGCAAGAAGCAGACCGCATTGGCCTAGTGTTGCTTTACGAAGGAGGGTCATGTGAGGTATACTCACGCGCACGCACGAGTTGCGTCGGTGGCGGAGTGGTCAATCGCACTTGGCTGTAAACCAAGCGCCTTCGGGCTACGCAGGTTCGAATCCTGCCCGGCGCACCAACGGCCCGTCGGAGAGCATGTCTCTCCGGCGGTTTGCCGTTGGTAGCGCCGGGCAGGATTCGAACGCCGGAGCAGGGGTCCCCTCTGGGGATGCGAGGCGCGGCCAGCGGCACTTGTGAGATGAGAGCTTTGCTCGAAGCGAACTAGTGACCG
>CAYWKE010000040.1:0-6803 GCA_964459075.1 uncultured Candidatus Saccharibacteria bacterium
CTGGGACCTCGTCATTATCAGTGACGCGCTCTAACCACCTGAGCTAATCGCGCACAAAAACCTGAATGATTATCAGGTGATAAGATGTCTAAACATCTTATCACCGCTCTAACCACCTGAGCTAATCGCGCACAGACGTCTCAAACGTAAGCGGCATAATACCAGAGAAAGCAAGGGTATTCAACGCGTGCGGCCGCCTCGAAAGGCGGCCGACTTCTCATCCTCCTAATGGCACTCCTGTCAAAGAAAGGAGCAGAACGAAGAGGATGAAAACGAACTCAAGAAAGCGCCTCACCCAGCACCTCCCCGCCTGCACTCGAAGTGGCCCTCGAGCGATGACTCTTCGTCCCATGCACCGCAGTGCGAAGAGTCAAGGTGGTAAAATAGGTTTCGACGGAAGTGGTCGTTCCCCACACCCACCAGAGCAACCCCCGTAAGGAGCACCATGATCGCGGCGAGGATGATCGTAACAACCCGCGAGGTAAACGGCATGGCTTTTTTCTCCCGTTGCCATGAGCTCGTAATATAATAGCATAAAATATAAATTTGTCAATCTGCTATACTCCCTGACATGGACCCTAACTACAGCGACCCTAAGCACCAAACAACCTCGCTACTCGAGGAACTCGCTCCCCTGTCAGCTTCAGACCGCGCCCTCGTCGAGCGCGCGCTCGCCTACGCTGAAGAAGCACATAAAGACCATGCCCGCGACGAAGGTGTGCCGTACATCATCCACCCCATTCGCGCGACCCGCTCCCTCATCAACGCCGGGGTGACCGACGCTGACGTCCTTGCCGCCACCCTGCTGCACGACGTCGTTGAGGACGGTACCTACGCCAAGGATGGTTCGACCCTCGCGACGCCTACTCACACCTTCGAGGAAATTGAGGCCACGTTCGGCTCACGCGTGCGCACACTCTGCGAAGCGGCGACCCAACACAAACACCGGGAGAGCAAGCGTGAGTACATCGAGCGAATCATGGCCGGGCCCGTTGAGGACCGCCTCATCAAGACCGCCGACAAGCTCGACAACATGCGCTCAATGCTCTTGCGCGAGGATAGAGGCGACCGCTACCAGCGTCACATTCAAGAGGCCCACGAGCTCTACCTGCCGCTCGCTCGCTCGTGCGAGAACGCCGCGCTCACGCAGGCAATGGAGGACGCTGTCGCGGCCATTCCCGATCAAGAAGCGTCACTAACCCACTGAATAGGCGCGCCTCCATTCTGGGTAAGGCAGTGGTTCGCCTTGCTGAAGTGTTTGCACCCAAAGAACCCGCGATCTGCTGAAAAAGGCGAGGGGTGCGGCGCGCTCAAGACCAAGTGTTTGAACGGGTCGATGTGGGCGCCTTTTTCTTGTGCATATTTCCCCCACAGCATGAACACCAACCCCTCCTTGTCTTCAGCGAGATGATGCACAACCGCATCGGTGAATGACTCCCATCCTTTGTGTTGGTGGCTCCCCGCTTGCCGCGCGCGCACGGTCAACGTCGCATTCAATAGGAGCACCCCCTGCTGTGCCCAATGGGAGAGATCACCGGTCCACAAGGTGCGACCTTGCAGGCCAAGGTCACCGGAGATTTCCTTGTAGATGTTTTGTAGAGATGGAGGGAGGGTAACTCCTTCACTAACTGAAAAACACAGGCCGTTGGCCTGCCCTGGGCCGTGATACGGGTCTTGGCCGAGGATGACGACGCGCACCTTGTCAAAAGGCGTCAGTTCGAACGCTCGAAAGACGAATTGAGGAGGCGGGTACACCTGTGCGCCGAGGTACTCATTACGGACGAACGCAGAGAGCTCCTTGAAGTAGGGCTTTTCAAACTCACCCTTTAGAACCTCGTGCCACGAGGGCTCGATCTTCACCATGAGGAGAGTCTAGCACAATCACCCTACGCGCCGCGCAATGCAGCAATGTTCTCTGCTATATCCCCCTCCCCGAAGACCGCAGAGCCTGATACCAAGCGCGTAACGCCGGCTTCGATGAGGCGTGGCGCGGTCTTGCGATTGATGCCGATGTCGACCCCGACAGGAATATCCCAGCGGGCTTTGATATTGCGTATCTTGTCGTACACACGCTCGTCCAGGGGCTCACCGTGATGTCCGATACGGTCGCTTCCCATACACTGCACGAATGCTATGCGCTCGGTGAATGGTTCGAGAACATCGTTCTCGGTTGAAGGCTTCAGTGCGAGAGCTACACCTGTTCCCCGCTCTTCTGCTCGAGCAAGTACCTCGTCAAGCTTTTCCGTGCTCTCAACGTGAATGATGAGTGTCTCAAATCCCGCTGTGATCCACTCATCGATAACATCCTCGGGGCGTCGCACCATCATATCGAGTTCAAACGAAAGTGAATCCCAGTGCGGCAAACCCGTTCGCTCTTCAACCAGATCGCGATATGCGGGCACATCGGCACCATTGAAGGGCCACGACGCACCTGGAGCATACTCTCCATCAACAATGTCAACCTGCACGCGCTTAACGTGTTTATGCACGCGCTCAACCTTCTCGGTGATGTCTCGCCACGCTTTCGGGATGATCGCGGGAATGATCTCGGGGAGAAATGATGAATGTTCAATCATGAATGATGAATGTAAGTATGATTCAGGAATGTCCTAATAAGGAACCTGTGTTCCATTCAAGATTTGTATTTTCATTTCGGTTTCAAGATTCGTGATTCAAAATTCCCCTACGGGTAGTGCTCGATCTTCTTGATGCGCCGCCGGTGCCGCTCGTCCCCTGAGAAGAACGTCGTGAGGAACGTGTGCACGGCACTCTTGGCCTCCTCCTCGTTCAAAAAGCGCGCACCCAGGGAGAGAATGTTCGCATCGTTGTGCTCACGCGCCGTCTCAACCTCGTGGGGCACCTCACGCCCATCGCTGGGCGCGTACTGCCCGTTGAAAACGACCGCCCGCACGTGGGGGAATCGATTGGCGACAATGGCCTCACCCTGCCCCGAGCCGCCCAAGATGATCCCGCGCGTATCACCCGGCGCCTCAGAGACCGCTTGTGCGGCAAGCGCGCAGTAGTCAGGGTAATCGTCGCCCTCTTCATACGAGCACGCGCCGCAGTCGTGCACGTCGAGGTGGAGCTCATCCCGCACGAACCGAATGAGTGCTTCCTTGAGATGGAAGCCTGCGTGGTCTGAGGCGAAGTAGACGGTCATGACTCTATTCTACCTGCTCCCCTGCCCATTCGACAATTTCCTTCACATCGCTAGGATCATGGGGATAGAACGGCGGTAGGTTGAGTTCACGCGCGCACGCAACATCAGCAGACGCACCTTTTGATTCTTCCCATCCCGGAAGCGCAGCAACTGCGTCCGCAGCGCGACACAGAAACTCGGTATGCCACTCGTGAAGAAAACCGCCCGAGACAGAGCTGTGCACACGCCAGTGCGTATGGCTCGCGGCGCAGTAGGAGGCAATACCTAACTCAGCAAGAGTACGTTGGAGCCGCTCATGCAAAGCTTGGTTTGCCGCAACCGACCCCTGCCCGCCACTCGTGATAGGGCCCGTGATGAATACGATCTTCATTACACCTTAACTTCGTGACTCCCACTCGCGATCGCGTGCTCAACCAGAGAGGCGGTGTAGCCCGCTTCGTTGTCGTACCAGGCGCAGACTTTCACGAGGTCACCGTCGACGACGCGTGTCATCGTAAGGTCGGCCAAAGAGGCGTAGGTACTCCCCACGATGTCCGAGGAGACGAGCGGCTCGTCGGTCACCCCGAACGTCTTCGCCCAGCGCTCGCTGCCGGCGGCTTCCCGGAGCAGGTGGTTGACTTCCTCGACATTCGTGGGCCGACTGGCAAGAAACGTGACATCGGCGATCGAGCCCGCGATGACGGGAACGCGCATGGCGATGCCGTCGAAGCGGTGCTCAAGGTCGGTGATGACCTTCGTAACCGCTTGCGCCGCCCCCGTTGAGGCGGGAATGATGTTGTGTGCTGCGGCACGCCCCCGCCGGAAGTCACCTTTGCCGGAGCGGTCAGGGCTGTCCACCAAGGCCTGGGTCGAGGTGTAGGCGTGAATGGTGTTGAGCATCGCCTTTTCGATACCGATCGTCTCGTGGAGGATCTGCACCAGCGGGCTCGCAGAGTTGGTGGTACAGGACGCGTTGCTCGTGATCTGGCACTGCGCTAGCTCGCCCTCGTTGATCCCCAAGAGGATAGTCGCACCGGGCACGCCCGACTCTTGTGGGTCATCCTTGACGGGCGCGGAGATAAGAACGCGCTTGGCGCCCGCCTCCAGATGGGGTTTGGACTTCTCGTAGCCCGCGAAGAAGCCGGTCGACTCGATGACGAGGTCGATGTCATGCGCTCCCCACGGCAAGTTGGCCGGATCTTTCTCTGCGAAGACGTGCACCCAGTAACCGTTCACGTTGATGAAGGGCTGCCCGTCACGATGCTCGACCGTGATCTCCTCGAAGGGAGCTCGTCCGTACGCGCTGTCGTACTTCAGAAGGTAGGCAAGGTTGTCAACATCTCCCAGATCGTTTATCGCGACGATCTCGATCTCCTCGCGGTTGAATGCCTGACGGAAGAATGAGCGACCGATGCGGCCAAAGCCGTTTATCCCGACACGGATCTTACGCATGAATGAACAGGTTACCCCAATAAAACGTGCTCTTATTCTATCAGAGGTGCAGCGCAGAACTGAGGGGGTGTTGTACACACACGCCCGCGGCCAAAGGCCGCGGGCGTGTGTTGTGTGTCAATGTGATACGCAGAGAGGGCGAGAACACTCGTCTCTCTTTTGTTCCGCTCTGTGCTGCACGTCCGAGAGGAAATGCAGCACTCCAACCAGGCACCTTACGGATAATGGTGCGAACCCGGGCAGAGCATTGGGCTGACTGCCATCCCCCTTGCATGCTCGATCGAGACACACAAGACCGACCGTTTAGCGCTAGCACCACGTGTGGTGCAGCACGTCCACGTTGGAATGAATCCACGACCAGCTTCCGCTAGCCGTGCCTTGTTACGACTTAGTCCCTGTTACTGAACTTACCGTAGGACCGGATGAACCGGTACGTCGGGTACTCCCAGCTTCCTTGACTTGACGGGCGAATATACTGTCTGAAACGACGTATGTTCCCACGTAGCATGCGGATTTCCCGCACTACGCGAGTCCAGTAGTTCGCAGATTCATCTGCTTTTTTAGCTTGTGTATTTTCGCAATACCCTGTGGTGTTCGATGCGCCTCACTCGCGACGAGATCGGCTATCTGACAGAACAGGTCAAAGCTTTTCCGTTTCGACGTTGTTTTAGTGGATGCTTCGTGAAGAATGGGATAATTATATCCCGAATGTCTTTCACTGAGCCCACGGTGTAGCGGTAACACTGGGAATGGTTTCTTCTTGTTTCGTGCTGAAAGTATATGCCGCCGCATCCAAGCTCATCACGAACCGCTTCAAGAAGCGCTTTATCACGCTCTTGCAGCTTGAGATGAAAGTGGAGCTGAACGCGCCACCCTAATTGGTACGTCGACATTTTCGACACATTAACGTAGAAGCAACCCTCACCATCAGTGAGACCTACAACGTAATCCGGTGTAACTACTGGTTTTGTCCTTCCCATGCGTCAAGTTCAGTATACTACTGACTTGACGCACAGTACTATGACGCAGCTGACTTCTCAGTAAGCACTAGTTTCAGTCGCCCACTGAGATCTCCCTGGGTCACGCATACTTCTCTTCCACACATCCACTTCCGACCTTGTCTGTGTACTTTCCTCACCCTCACCACCCAGTAGTGAGTCAGTACGGTCGTGCGATACGAAGGGCTGTGTTTTGTCTTCCGATCCTCCGGCGAACTCCTCACGGATGGACGCCTATCGGTTGACTACGCTCTTGGGACGGGCCAAGAGGCATGGATTTGAACCACGTAGAAGTATGCGCTGCCAGGCGCATTTATTTGTGAGTACAAGACTCGAGAACGTATTCACCGCGGTATAGCTGACCCGCGATTACTAGCAATTCCGACTTCATGCAGGCGAGTTGCAGCCTGCAATCCGAACTGAGGATACGTTTGTTAGGATTAGCTCGGCATCGCTGCGTCGCATCCCGTTGTCGTACCCATTGTATCATGTGTGCAGCCCAAGGCATCGAGGGCAATACGGACCTGGCGTCATCCCCACCTTCCTCCCAAAAACGGGCAGTCTCGCCTGACACTTGTAACAGGCAATAGGGGTTGCGTTCGTTTCCCGACTTAACGGAACAACTCAAGCCACGAACTGACGACGGCCATGCAGCACCTGTCTAGGAGCCCGAAGGCCCCTCCTGTTTCCAAGAGAGTTCCCCTAGATGTCTAGCCTTGGTAAGGTTCTTCGTTTAGCGACGAATTAAGCCACATGATCCACTGCTTGTGCGAGTCCCCGTCTATTCCTTTGAGTTTTAAGCTTGCGCTCGTACTTCCCAGGCGCCTAACTTAACGCGTTAGCTTCGCCTCGCAGAGGGTCGATACTCCGCAAGGCTAGTTAGGAACGTTTAGGGCATGGACTACTGGGGTATCTAATCCCATTCGCTACCCACGCTTTCGTGCCTCAGCGTCAGGAACGAGCCAGTGTACTGCCTTCGCTTGTGGTGTTCCCCACGATATCAACGGATTTCACCCCTACACCGTGAGTTCCGTACACCTCTCTCGCCCTCAAGCTGTACCGTTTCCTGCGCACTTCCGGAGTTGAGCTCCGGTCTTTAACACAAGACTAATACAGCCGCCTACGCACCCTTTACGCCCAGTGATTCCGGGTAACGCTCGAAGCTTCCGTATGACCGCTCCTGCTGGCACGGAATTAGGAGCTCCTTATTCATG
>CAYWKE010000041.1:0-6437 GCA_964459075.1 uncultured Candidatus Saccharibacteria bacterium
GCGGTCGATGACGTTATCCGTGCGCTTCCGCATTGTCCTTCTCATGTTCATTTTGCAGTTCTGGGAACGGGTGCTGACGAGGGGAAACTGAGGGCACTCACCAAAGAGCTCGCGCTCGAAGAGCGCGTCCACTTCCTCGGCCACATCGGCCACCCCGAGATGGTGACCTACCTCAAAGCGTGCGACATCTTCATTCGCCCGAGTCGCTCAGAAGGTATGGGTAACTCATTCATCGAGGCGATGGCGGCGGGCTTGCCGGTCATCGCAACGCAAGAGGGGGGCATCGCCGATTTTCTGTTCGATGAGAAACGCAACCCCCAAGCGCCCACGACCGGATGGGCGGTCGACCCCGATTCCCCCGAGCAAATCGCAGTGGCGGTGCGTGATATCCTTGCCCGGCCCGAGAAGGTGACCGAGGTCACCACAACCGCTCGTCAGATGGCCATCGATAAGTACGACTGGGATCTCATTGCACGCAGGATGCGCGAGGAGGTGTTCGCGACCGTGCTTTCAAAGTAAGGGTATACTGGTGCGTATGCATGACGATACGCCGACAGGCGCCCTGATCATCTCACTTGACCTCGAGCTCTACTGGGGGATGTTCGATAAGGTCACGCTTGCGCAGTACGGTGAGCACATCAGGGGCGTGCATGAGGTCGTACCGAAGATGCTTCGGCTTTTTGAGGAGCGCGACATCCACGCTACCTGGGCCGCGGTGGGGATGATGTCGTTCGCTACACGCGAGGAGCTTGTGGCGGCATTGCCGCCTGAGGACGTGCGTCCCGGGTATGCAGACCCTCGTCTCTCCTCCTACGCACACCTCACTTCGGGCGTGGTGGGAGAGCGGAGAGAGACCGACCTGTATCACTTCGGTGAGTCGATCATCAAGCAGATCATCGCAACACAGGGGCATGAGCTGGCGAGCCACACGTTCAGTCACTACTATGCGCTTGAGGGTGGGCAGAGTGCTGAGCACTTCAAGGCAGACCTCGCGGCGGCACGCGACGTACTCGGACGATTCGGCGAGCCACCGACCTCGCTCGTCTTTCCCCGCAATCAGATCAACGAAGCGTACCTCGGCTACGCGTATGATGCAGGCATCACCGCCGTGCGCGATACGCAAGCGCACGACATCTACCGGCCGCGCAGTGAAGGTGAGCAGACCGCGCTCTGGTACCGGGGTGCGCGCTTCCTCGACCGCTACCTCAATCTCACCGGCCACCACACCTACCCGTGGTCGCGGCTTGGCACCCTGGCTCCGTACCGACTGCCAGCCAGCCGACAACTCATCCCGTACTCACGCCTGCTTGCGTTGTTCGAACCCCTTAAGATGGGTCGCATTGAAATGGGTATGACGCACGCTGCGCACCGGGGCGAGATATTCCACCTCTGGTGGCATCCGCACAACTTTGGGGTCAACCAGAAGGAGAATCTTGCGACCCTCACACGGGTGCTTGACTACGCACAGCTGCTACGCGAGCGCTACGGATTCGAGTCGCTCTCGATGCGAGAGGCGGTCGCACGCGTAGCGCCGCCCGTTGAAACGACACCATGACCCCACGCCTCATCATCTTTGGTCGAAACGACGAAACGACGCGAGCGGTCTACCATCGACTGGCGAGTGAGTTCGATGTGCGAGCGGTCGTTCTGGAGGAGAAGGTGCCGGGCGGCACTGTATTTATGCGACGCAGGAAACGCTTGGGGCTCATTCCTGCGCTCGGCCAAGCGCTCTTCGTGTTGCTGGTGCAGCCACTTCTCGTACGCGGGGGCAAAGCTCGTATCGATGATCTCAAGCAAGAACTTACATTGAACGATGAGGAGATACCCAAGGAATTGGTCACGCACATTTCGTCGATCAATGATGAAGCGGTACGTGAGGTAGTGCGGTCGCACGCGCCCACGCACATCATCGTCAATGGGACTCGCCTCCTCACTAAAGATACACTCGACGCTATCGATGCACCCATCATCAACATTCACCTCGGATGGAACCCACGCTATCGCGGCGGCAACGGTGCGTATTGGGCGTTCGCGGAAGATGATGCCGATCACGCAGGGGTGACCGTTCACCTCATCGATGAGGGAATTGATACAGGAGGTGTGTTGGCGCGAGCGGTGATAGCACCGACGCGAGAGGATTCGTTCGTGACGTACCCCTATTTGCAGCTTGCGGCCGGGCTTGATGCACTGATGCCACTTCTGAAGCAGCCACTCCCCAAGCCCATCAACACCAGTGATGAGCCATCGGGCATGTGGTACCACCCGACCATTTGGGGCTATCTGTGGCGGCGAATGGCGAGGGGGATTAGGTGATTGACCCTAGTAAGTAGAAGTGCTGTACTGAGGGTTGGCAGCAAGGGAGAAAGACCGTGTACCCCTTTTTTTACGGTTGCGCCTTTGCGTACTGGATGCTCGGGTATGGAGCAGCCAACTACGTGGTCTCGGGTGCGGGACTGTTCCACCGTCCTTCGCAAGAAGATCAACCGCCGCCCTCGGGGGGCGGTTGATTTGTGGTATACAATGAGTACATGAAGCTCGTCATCATCACACCACTCCTCCCGCCCGAGCCGGGCGGACCTTCGTACTACGCGGTCGGACTGCGCGAGGCTTTGGAGAAGCAAGGAGTGAGGGTCGACACGCTCGCGTTTCGCGACGTCAAACACTACCCGAGTGTGGTGCGTCACCTCATGCTCTTCTTCAAAGCACTTCGCCGAGTGGGTGAGGCGGATGCGGTCATCATACTCGACACGGTGAGTGTTGCGCTGCCCGGTGTTCTAGCGGCATGGCTGCGACGCACACCCACACTCATCCGCACGGGAGGTGATTTTGTCTGGGAGCGCTACATCGAACGCACCAAAAAGAAGGTTCTCCTCTCAGAATTCTACAAGCATCCCCGTCGGCTTTCTCTCAAAGAGCGGTTGCTGCTCATTATCCAACGGCGCATCATTCTCCCCTGTACGAGTCGCGTCATCTACTCCACGGCCTGGCAGCGTGATGTCTGGCGTGCGCCGTACGGAGTGACTGATACCAAGACAGGGATCATCGAGAACTGCATTGTGCGCAGCGAGCGCCACGCGCAGGGAGGCGACGCGTTCTTGTGCGCATGGCGCGACACGACCTTCAAGAATGTGGATACACTCGAGCGCGCATTCAAAACCCTCGCCCTGGAGCATCCTGAGGCAACACTCGAGAAGCTCACAAACGTGCCGCGGGAGGAGATCGAGGAGCGCCTCGCGCACTGCCGTGCACTCATCATTCCCTCGCTCTCTGAGATCTCCCCCAACCTCGCCCTTGAGGCACTCTCGATGGGGACGCCCGTCATCCTTACGCGCGATTGCGGGATGCGCGAGCGGCTTGACGAGTACGTCGATTGGATAGACCCCTTGAGCACGGAGAGTATAGCGCGCGTCCTTGCCGATTACCTCGATTCTGGTACCCTTGCTTTGAAGCGCGAGCGAGCTCGCTCCTTCTCGTATACCCACACCTACGACGACATTGCCGACGAATTCTTAACGTACACGCATGACCTCATCACCCACTAACGAGCCAGCACGTTACCCGCTGCGCCTGCTCAATGTCTCTTTTTACGGAGCGAGTGCCGCCGGTTCGACCCAGTTCTCGGGAGCGCTCTCGCGCCAGCGAGACTACAGCGATACCGTCGAAGACTATCTGATGGTGGTGCCGGGGCCGGCAGGGAAGCCGAGCACGGTCATCGATCATAGCAATGGTCTGCGGGTCATGACACTATCGGCCTCAGGGCACCTCTCGTTCCTACGCGCGGTCGTGGCACGCGTGCCCGAGCTTGCTCGCCGTGAGCGCTCCTCGGTACTCCTCGTCGACAATACGCACCTGGCAACACTAGCGGGCGCTATCGTGAAGTGGCGCACAAAGCTGCCACTCGTCGTGCACAGCATGGCCGACATGCCGTACAACCCGCACTACGAGCTGGAGCGTCGCAGTAACTGGCTCAAGAACGCACTCTTTCGTCTACTGCTGCCCTGGGTCGATATCCTGCGTGTCTCGACGAATGCCGAGGTGGAGCGACTCACAAAGGTGGGCATCCCGCGTGAGCAACTGCACCTCCTCCATTTCTATGTTGACGAGGCGCAGTTTCAAGATGCGCCTGAGCGAAGCGAGGGCGCGAAGCAGGGGATGACACTTCTGTTTGTCGGACGTCTTGGTTCGCAGAAAGACATCCCCGTCTTGCTGAAGAGTTTTGCGAAGGTGAGTGGCGAGTTCCCTGATGCGCGATTGCGTATCGTCGGAGGGGGCTCAGATGGTGATGCGCTTAAAGCACGTGCCGGTAACCTCGGTATCAGTGATGCGGTCACCTTCACAGGAGCTGTGCCGTACGAGAAGGTCAAAGAAGAGTTCGCGGGAGCAGATGCCTTTGTCATCTCTTCGCTCTACGAAGGAACCTGCATGGTATTACACGAAGCGGCACTGGTGGGGTTGCCCATCGTCGCGACCGAGTTCGCGGGCGCGAAGGATTTCGTGCGCGACGGGGTCGAGGGGTACCTCGCTCCCGTGCGCGATGTCAATGCGTTCGCCGTGGCACTCAGAAAGCTCCTCGCGGACCCTGCGAAGGCGCGCGAGATGGGCAAAGCAAGCAAAGAGCGGGTCAAGGCCTTCAGTCGAGCACATGCCCGAAACGAGTGGGCAGCCCTGTGTGAACGGTTGGTCGAGCTTACTCCGGTAACCTCTGACGCTCAGGTCAAGTAGCAAAAGGGTATGTACTGGATAACGGTCGTAGGTGGAGGGACGGGTCTGTCGACCGTGCTCTCCGGCATAAAGCGTCAGCGCCTGTGGAGCGACATCTCCGCGATCGTTGCGGTCTCCGACGATGGGGGCGGCAATGGCAAGCACCGCGATGAGTTCGGCATGCTACCGGTGAGCGATTTTAGGAAAGCGATCGTTTCGCTTGCGGACGATACTGAGTCGGCGGTCCTGCGGGAGCTGTTCATGTATCGCTTTAGCAAAGGTGAGGGTCTCTCAGGGAATACCTTCGGTAACCTCCTTCTCATTGCACTGACCGACATCCTCGGTTCGGAAGACCTTGCTATCGAGCACGCTTCGCGCATCTTGCGGGCCAACGGACGTGTGCTGCCGGTCGCGCATGAGCAGATAGCGCTGGTGGCCCAGTACGAGGATGGGAGCATCATCAAGAGTGAGGATCTCATCGACGAGCCGCGCCACGATGGGAAGTTGCGCATCACGAATCTGTGGACCGAGCCCGAGGTCACTGTGAGTGGGCGAGCACGCCGCGCGGTCGAGAAAGCTGATGTCATCGTTGTGGGGCCGGGTGATCTCTACACCTCGACCTTGGCGAACGTCGTCGTGCCCGGTATGGCCGATGCGCTCAAAGAAGCGTCCGGCAAGATCGTGTTCATATCGAATTTGATGACCAAGTTTGGTCAGACCTACGGCTTCACGCTCAGCGACTACGTGCGTGAGTACGAGAAGTACATCGGCCGTCCCCTCGATCACGTCTTGGTCAATACCACGCCACTACCTGAAGATGTCCTCGCTCGCTACGAGAAAGAGAATGATTTTCCGGTTGTGGATGACCTCCCGCAGGATGACTCGAAGGTTACCCGGTGTGACCTTTTGGCCGAGGAGGAGGTCGAGGCCCAAGCGGGCGACACGCTCAAACGCTCGCTCATTCGCCATGATCCCGACAAGATCGCGGATGCGTTGGCTGCGTACGTCACCGAGCACCTCTGAGGGTGCGCGTGTGTTATAGTTTCGAGCATGTCAGAGACCACACCCACACCACGCATCGGCTTCATTGGTCAGGGCTTCATCGGTAAGAACATGGCCGATGACGTTGAAGAGCGGGGCTTCTCGATCGTACGCTGCGCAAAGGAGGAGCCGTACGAGGCGGGCTGCGCACGCATCGGTGAGTGCGACATCGTCTTCATTGCGGTCCCGACCCCGACCACACATGAAGGATTCGACCCCTCTATCTTACGCTCGGTGTTGCCTCTGGTGGGGAAGGGTAAGATAGCGGTCATCAAGTCGACCATACTGCCGGGGACGACGCACGAACTCCAGCAGGAATTTCCCGACCTCATCCTCATGCACGCGCCGGAGTTCCTGCGTGAGAAGCATGCCAAGGAGGACACGCGCCACCCTGCGCGCACCATTTTGGGTGTCCCTCAGGACACACCAGAGTACCGTCAGGCCGCCGAGGTGGTGCGCAGCGTTCTCCCCGATTCGCCCTACTCGCTCATCTGCACCAGCGAGGAGGCTGAGCTCATCAAGTACGGAGGGAACTGCTTCCTTGCGACCAAACTCATTTTCATGAACATTCTGTATGATGCGGCACAGGCCGCGGGAGCTGACTATGACGTTGTTGCCGAGGCGATGCTCCACGACGAGCGCATAGGAACGAGCCACATGAAGGTCATCGATTCAAGCGGTCACCCCGGCGCGGT
>CAYWKE010000042.1:0-6331 GCA_964459075.1 uncultured Candidatus Saccharibacteria bacterium
CCGCGCACAATGACGTGGGCGCCTTCGAGCTTACCTCGCCCGGCACGAATGCTTTTCACTTCATACCCACGCAACACCAAGCCCGCCTCGAACTCCTCGCCCAGGTCGAAATGAAACGATGCCTTTTTGTTGCGAATTACGACACTCATACTGGAAATGATCGTGCTACTATAGCGTACAATCAGTCTACAGCAATATGCTCTTTGAAGGTGATAGGACCGTGATCGACCTCATGCGTGCGCGGCGTGAGGGCAGGGGGGATGAGGCTCGACTCATGCTCTTCATCACGGGTGGGTTGATGAAGGGAGCCTACGGCGCAGGTGCGGTCATTGCGCTTGAGGAAGCGGGCTACACGGATGTGTTCGACCACGTGGTGGGGGTCTCGTGTGGCGCCCCCATCGGTGCCTACTTTCTCGCAGAGGATACCCGCCACGGCGCCTCCATCTTCTGTGAGGAGTGTACGACCCGCGCGTTCATCAGTCCGTGGCGCTTTGGTAAGATCGTCGATGACGTCTACCTCGACAGCGTCTTCCGCGGAGCGACCGGCAAGCGCATCGACGCTATGAAGGTTCTCGGGCACAGGTCGACATTCCATGTCGCGCTTACAGATTCGGGTAGTGCACACTCGCTCCTGGTCCAGCCGCGCACCGAGGAGGAGCTCTTCAAGACGATCCAGTCTTCGGTGCACGTGCCTGGCGTGTGCGGCAGCCCGCTTTTGTACGAAGGGGTTTCCTACGTCGATGGGTCGTTTGGCACGCCTTATGCCCTCTTGAGAGCGGTTGAGGCACTTGCCCCCACTCACCTACTCGTCATTGCTAACCAGGAGAAAGTGGATCAGAACCACCCCGCAACACTACTCGAGCGCATGCTCTACCGAACGATCTACCGCAGCATGGTGTCGCCCTCCCTGTACCGCTCGGCCGTGTGGCGAAGGATCGCGCGTGGGGAAGCTATCGGTCGCCTGGTCGCGAATAAGCGCGATCGCATGGAGGTCGCTGCCGTGTGGGGCGACGGCTCAGCGAGCTCGTTCGAACGCAGTGCACACAAGATGGAGCGGGCCATTGAACGCTCGCGCGCGTGGTGGCGTGAACTCATAGCCTGAGGTGTTGTCCCCATGTGTGCGCGCGAGAGCGGCGCCTCTATAAAGTAGCCGCGCTACAATGAACGTATGGAATCGTTCCTGCCGTTCTTTTTGTTGCTGTTCGCAGGCGTGGCATTCTCGGCACTCTCACAAAAGCTCCATTTGCCGTGGGTCGTCGCGCTCATCATCGCGGGCGTTATCCTTGGCCCCCAGGCGCTCAACATCGTTGAAGCGACCCCCGCCATCACCTTCATCGGTGAGATGGGCCTCCTCTTTTTGATGTTCATGGCAGGCCTTGAGGTACGGCTCTCCGAACTCTCGCGTATGCGGCATGACATCGGTGTTATGGCCATCGTGCACCTAGGTACGACCTTCACGGTGGGGTTCATCGTGGGGTACTTTCTTGGATTCGGACCCCTGCTGATGCTGTTGATGGGGGTCGTGTTTACCTCAACATCGGTCGCGGTCGTCGTGCCGTCTCTAGAATCAGCCGGCATCCTCCACAGCAGGATCGGAAGGAGTATCCTTGCTAAATCCATCGTTGCTGACGTGAGCGCACTCCTCATCCTCTCGGTCGCGCTCGAGCAGATCGAATCGACCGCCCGTCTGCCACTCCCGCTCCTCTACACGACGCTCGCTGGTTCGCTCGTGGCGCTCCGCTATGCACTTCCTCGTATTGAGCGCTTTCTTGGGAAGTTCCACGACAAGGCCGATCTGTTTCAACAGCAGCTACGAGCTGTCCTTATGGTCTTGCTTGGGACGGTTCTCATTCTCGAGCTCCTGGGATTGCACGCGATCATTGCCGGGTTCTTCGCGGGACTGGTGCTCTCTGACGCCATCAAGAGCAAAGTCTTGCTCGGAAAGATACGTGCCATTGGGTACAGCTTCTTCATTCCGACCTTCTTCCTTCTAGTGGGTCTCGACATGGACATCGAGGTATTCCTCTCGGGTGAGGAGGCACTTGCGCTGGCATCACTGTTCTTGGCAGCAGCATTCTTTGCAAAGAGTGTGAGCGGGTGGATAGGTGCACGCTTGGCTGGCTTCTCCTCGCGTGATGGGTTTCTCATCGGTGCTGCGGCAATACCGCAACTCTCCACGACGCTTGCGGTAGTCTACATTGCCAGTGGCGCGGGCATTCTCACTCCGTCGCTCGCCTCAGCGCTCGTTGCGCTCGGTGTGGTGAGCACGCTACTTGGCCCAGCACTCATCAAGCTGATGGGGACTGCGTAGTGTTGCCAAGCGTCAAGCCCTGGTACAATGGGTGTAACAATAATTCATTAGTTCATTGGTAGTATGAAGCATACACTCCAGTCCATTGCGGCACAAATGATGGCAGACGGGAAGGGTATCCTCGCGGCTGATGCGAGCGCGACCACGATGAATAAGCGGCTCGCTGCCGTGGGCGTGGAGCAGGATGAGGAATCGAGGCGACGCTACCGTCAGCTCCTCTTTACGACGCCCGGTTTTGAGGACGGGATCAGTGGGGTCATCCTCTACGATGGCACCATCCGCCAGACCCACGACAATGGCACGCCTTTCGCGAAGCTACTGGAGAAGAAAGGGGTCGTGCCGGGGATCAAGGTGGATGATGGGAAGGTGGATCTCTACCGGTTTCCTGGCGAGCAGGTGACCGAAGGGCTCGATGGACTCAAGGGCCGCCTGCAGGAGTACTACAAAATGGGTGCACGGTTTGCCAAGTGGCGCGCGGTCATCCCCATCGGTGAAGGGCTTCCTAACGAAGAGGTCATCGATGCGAATGCACACTACTTGGCGCGCTACGCAGGTATTTGTCAGGACGTGGGCATCGTGCCGATGGTCGAGCCCGAGGTCTTGATCGATGGTGACCACACAATTGAGCGTTGTGCTGATGTGATGCGAGCGACGTTGGGCATCGTCTTTCATGAGCTGGTGAAGTTTCGCATCGAGCTCTCCGGCACCATTCTCAAGTCGAGCATGGTCCTCTCGGGCAAAGAGCGTGCCTACGACGACCCCGAGACCGTTGCCGACCACACAGTCGAGGTCTTGCGCGCGATGGTTCCTGAGGACATTGGCGGAGTCGTGTTCCTCTCCGGCGGTCAAGCGCCTGAGCAGGCAACCGCGAATCTGAATGCCATCATGAAGCGTGGTCCTCATCCGTGGCCCATCACCTTCTCATACTCTCGCGCAGTCCAAGAGCCTGTGCTTGCTGCGTGGCAGGGCTTGGACGCCAACGCGAAAGAGGCCCAGCAGAAGTTTAAACATCGTATCGACATGAACGTGCTCGCGCGCAAGGGGGAGTACGACCCGGCGCTTGAGGAAGCAGACCACTGACCATGCGCATTCTCCTGGTGGGGATCATCGCCTTTTCGATCGTTGTGGGGTTCATCGCCTACCTCGCGTCGCCTCGTGGAGCTCAGCCTCCTCTCGAGCCTGTTGTCACTGGCGGTGTGTTACGCGATGGAACACCCCAGCAAGCGCAGGGCAGCGAGCCCCGCTTCGAGGATTTTGCATTTCGGCGTCCGCTCATCGTCCCTGAAGAGCGTTCGTTCGATGAGTTGGATCCATCTATTCGCGCATGGGTCGCGGGTGAGATAGGTGACGAACGCCCAAACTTTGCTGGGAGTGCGTTCGTGCTCACGCGTTCATGCGGAGCTGATTGTGAGGAGGTGTACGTGCTCGAAGCAGAAGAGGGACCTGTGCGACTTGTGGATCGGCTCTACGCACACTCGGGTGTACTCTTTCGTTCGGGCAGTACGCTCTTGGTCGTTAACAGTGGTGGGTTGAGCGAAGGTGTCGACCGGCTCTACTACGCGCTTGAGCAAGACTCACTGCAACTGGTGATGCGAAAAGATGTTCAGGGTACGCTCATTCTTCCGTCAACCTGCGAGCAGATAGGTGTGCTGGCACGTGATGAACAGAGCGCCGAGATACGCGCATACCCGACACCCTGCCACGTTCCCTACGGTTGGGTCATGGTCGAATCGCCTGCCGGCTAGCCCGCTGGCCTGCTTCTTGGTAGAGTACCTGCATGTCACTTATCTCTCGATTTCAGATCGCACGTGAGCCCGCGAAGTCGCAAGCGCTTGAGCGGCTCGTGACCGGCTCTACACCGGACTTCAACTTCTTCCTTCTCATCGTACTGGCTGTCTTGATGGCGACAATCGGTCTGCTTATCGACAGCGCATCGGTCGTCATCGGGAGCATGCTTATCGCCCCGATACTCTATCCGGTCCTCTCACTCGCGCTCGCGATAACGCTCTCCGATTACATACTCTTCTATCGCTCCATCATCACGCTGGGGAAAGCGGTAGCGCTTGCGGTCGGGCTCGCACTTTTGACGACCATCCTCTCGCCGGGAAGCATTGAGCTGACGAACGAACTGGCAGGCCGCATCGAGCCATCGCTCGCCTACTTCATGATCGCAGCGATATCTGGGCTTGCGGTCGCCTACTCTCTGTTTCAAGCTGATCTGAATGAGGCATTCCCGGGAATAGCGGTCTCGGTCGCGCTTCTGCCCCCACTTGCTGCTGTCGGAGTGATGTTGGGTATGAATGACTTCAGTGCCGCCGCCGGTGCACTTGCACTCTTTGCGGTCAACGTCGTCGGTATTCTCTTTGCTGCACTCATCACGTTCTCGCTCATGAACCTCAGCGTCAAGAAGCAGGTCGTCACGGCAACCCTGCTCAAAGAGGAGAAGCGTATCGCAGAAGAGCAGGAGGCTATCCGTGAACTGGATGCAAAGAACATGCGCAACCACACCCCGCAACCTGAGCATCAAGAGGAACAACCACACCACACATGATCCGTCCACTCGTAGCAGCATGCCTCGTTCTACTCCCTACGCTCGCCCTCGCGGCAACGTTCCAGGTCCGAGAGTCGCTCACGATCGAGGCGTATGTTCCAGGAACAGGCAATCTCTATGCGTTGGGAGAGTCGGTGCGGGTTGATGCGCTCATCGAAGAGGATCTGGTCGTGATGGGAGGAGACGTTGCGGTGGTCGGGGGTGTTGCCCACGACCTGCTTGCGCTCTCAGGAGAGCTCACCCTCACTGGGCCCCTGGCTGAGGACGTACGTGCTGCGGCAGGAAGGGTATACCTCAATGCGCCCGTTTCTGGAGACCTCCTTCTGGCAGCAGGTGACCTTGCTACGGGAGCGAGCACGACCGTGTCTGGCCCCGCTCGCATCGTGGGGCAGCGCGTTGAACTCGATGGAGTCTGGGAGGGTGATGTTGCGGTCGCTGCTTCCCATCTCGTGCTTTCGGGTGAATTCCGAGGAGTGGTGACCGCCCGTGTCGGCGACACCCTCACCATCGCTCCTACGGCGCGCTTCAGCGCACCGGTTGTGTATCGTGCGCCAGAAGAGGCGACGATGCCTGAAGGTGTGCTGCGCGAAAGAGCAACGGTCGAGTTCACGAAGTATGAGCGACCTTTCACCCAAGAGCAGCTCACTGCAGTGCTTGTTGCCATCGGTACCGGGCTTCTCATTTACAGTATCTTTACCTACCTCCTGACCTCTGTCCTCCTCGTTGCCTTGTTCCCGGGGTTCGCCGGCCGTGTGGTGCGCTACATCCTCAAGCGACCTGGACAGTCGGTCGGCGTGGGTGCATTGAGTTTGCTCGGACTCTTCTTTGGGGGTGTTGTACTTATTCTCTCACTCATCGGTGTGGTGGTGGGACTCTCCGTGTGGCTCCTCTTGGTGGGACTCTCGACGCTGGCGAGCTTTCTCAGTGCCTCGCTTGCGGGCGCACTCCTTTCTCAGTGGGTGGTCAAGCGCACGGTGGTGTCATGGCAGTGGACCCTGTTGGGTGGTGTGGTACTCATCCTCATCGACCTTGTGCCCTACCTCGGCCCGTTGACCAACTTCTTGCTGTGGCTTGCGGTTATGGGCTCCATCACGAGGGGTCTGTACGAGTACTGGTGGAAAGGGCGTAACACGGGTGTGCTGCATGAGTAGTGACGCTGCGCCGCCGGCACTCTCCATCCGGAAGTTCACCAAGCGCTACCGCACGGGGACGGTCGCGGTCGACAATATATCGCTGTCGGTCCCTCATGGTGCATTCTTTGGATTCTTGGGGCCGAATGGTGCAGGGAAGACAACGACCATCAGCTGCATCACCGGGACCGCACTCCCGACCGAAGGGACGATCGAGGTGTTCGGGCACAATGTCGTCACCGACTTCCGTGCGGCGCGTATGCAGATAGGCGTATCACCCCAAGAGTTCAATGCGGATATCTTCGAAGAGCCCAACAACATCCTCGATTTCGTGGGTGG
>CAYWKE010000043.1:0-5913 GCA_964459075.1 uncultured Candidatus Saccharibacteria bacterium
GTGACCCTACGGGGAATCGAACCCCGGTTTCCGCCGTGAGAGGGCGGCGTCCTAACCGCTAGACGATAGGGCCGTGTTGGTTGTGCTTCGAAATTCTACCTGGTCTCTACCTGTTGTCTAGTAGCCGGTCGCTCACGCTGCGTGAGAGGGGTGAGCCAGTTCGGGGAACTGGTGAACGACGTTCTGAGATAGGTTCGAGGCGAATGCCGAAGAAGATATCCAGAACGTGTACTGCCTCTGTAAGAGGGCGTCCTAACTGCTAGACGAATTATATGAGCCGGCGCGCCGAAGGCGCTAAACGAATTGGACACTGCACGGTGGGATCACCCACCCCACAACGTGCCCGCTATACTACCTTGTTTGTGTCAAATGCTCAAGCTTTCGCAAGCCACTCCGGTTCCTGGCGTACCAGAAGCTCGGGAGCGCGCGCAGGGTCCTGCATCAGCGCTTTGACCACGCGCTCGGTGCGGATGCCCGACTGACTTCCCTTCACGAGAATATTATCACCCTCTGCGATGAGCTCTTTGAGCGTTGCACCGGCTTGGTGGCTGTCCGCGCACTCGATGACCTTCCCCGCTTCCATCCCCGCATCGCGCGCGGCACGCGCGAGATCCTTTGAGCGCACGCCAACCGTGAGCAGAAGGTCGACCACGCGTGCGGCGTGCGTCCCAGCCTCTTCGTGGCAAGCTCTGGTGTACTCTCCCAACTCGAGCATGTCGCCCAGGACCGCTATCCTGCGTCCGGACACAGGTAGCCCATGCAGGGTCTCCAGCGCCTTCTCAAGCGCGACAGGACTCGAGTTGTAGCTATCATCAATAATGAGCGTTCCCTTCACACCGGCAATGAGCCGCATACGCCCCCGAGGTGGCTCGTGCAAGAGCAGTAGTTCCGGTATCTGCTCAAGGGGGACCCCCAGCTCGAGCGCGACCGCACTGCCTGCCAGCACAGCGTAGAGTGGTTGCTCGCCCAGGACTCCCAGCACACGGACAGGCACCGAGCGCCCACCGACCGAGAGTGTGAAGTTCATCCCGCGCGGCATACCCCTTTCATCGTAGCTCACCTCAATGTCCGAAGCGTTCACGTCGGCGCGCTCTGAGAGCCCGTAACTCAAGCGTCGCTGTCCAGTGCGCACAATCTCACTGCGCGTGCGTTCATCATCATGATTGACGACCAGTAATCCATCATCGACAAGTGCGCGAACGAGGTTGCGATCCTCAGCTATCAACTCCTCTGGCGACTCGAAGAACTCCACGTGGACCGGAATATCGGGAAAGCGGGTCAAGACCGTCACGTCGACCGAAAGCCACGCGCAGAGCTTGCGCACGTCGCCCGGCGCGTCCCCGCCTATCTCAAGGATGAGCCACTCTGGGTACGCACGCTGCGGTCCCCAGGCGAGCCATGCGCCTTGCAGAAGGTTGACGAGCCAGCGCGCGGGATTGTCCCACCCACTCGGGAGACCGAGCACGGTGAGCGGCACACCGAACTCACTGTTGAAACTCTTCTGCGACTTGCGGACGTAGAGGTGCTCCTTGAGGAGGGTGAAAAGAGCATCTTTGGTCGAAGATTTGCCCACAGAGCCCGTGATCGCTATGACCGCCGGCTCATAGCGCGCAAGCACCCGCTTCGCTTCCCATATCAACACTGAGACAACGAGTGAACGGAAGATGGCTTTCATGGAGCTAAGCTGACCGATTCTGGGGTCCTATCGGGCGGAATGTCGTAGTAGTTGATGAGGTAGTCGGTGATGTTCATGAAGGGTGTGGTGAGGGTCTCAGATGCATAGCGTACCCCTACCGGCTCTTCTGTAAAGAGGAAGACCAAGAAACGCGGTTCGAATGCTGGGAAATAGCCGAAGAAGGTATGGAGGTAGCGGTCGTCGTAGTAGCCACGCTCTGCGGCGCGCGCGATCTGCGCGGTGCCGGTCTTTGCAGCGATGGAGTAGTTAGGGTTAGCTACCGTGCCTCCCCGCAGCGCATCATCGACGACCTCAACCAGCATCCGGGTTATCTCCTCGCTCGTCTCTTCTTTCAGTACCCGCTCACCCGGAGGGAACGTTACCTCTTGCGAGCCGCCTCCCACAAAATCGATACGTCGCGCCAGGTGCGGCGTGATGAGCGTCCCGCCATTTGCGAGCGCCGAGAGTGCACGCACGGTCGCAATAGGGGTGAGTGCGATACCCTGCCCAAAGGATGCGGTCGCGTACTCGATCTGGCGGGGACTGGAGAGGTTCGCGACCAACCCCGGCACCTCGCCTGGCAGATCGATGCCTGTTTCCTCCCCGAGACCGAACGCGAGCATGCGCTCCCCGAAGCGCGTGCTACCCACCTCTTGCATGATGTACGTGACCCCGGTATTGAGTGACTGGTTCAGTACCTCTTGCATCGGTACATCACCTCGACCCACACCGTCGAAATTATTGATGCGTAACCCGTCGAGAACCATGAAGCCCCGATCGTGGTAGACGCTCTGCGGCGTTATTGAACCTTCGTCGAGACCTATCGCGACCGAAATGGGCTTGATGATCGAGCCCATCTCAAGAACGCTCTCGACGAGCGGGTTGCCGAACTGGCTGGCGTCAGCCTCGCTGAAGGCATTGAGGTCGAACGACGGGGTGACAGCGAGCGCGTAGACCGCACCGGTCATCGGATCGAGCACGATACCGCCAGATCGCTTGGAGTCCCACGCACTATCCAGCTCACTGAGCTGCTCCTCGAGGTAGCTCTGCACCGATGGCTCGAGGTAGGTCACAACGTCTCCGGCGCGCGCCTTCTCACGCGTAAAGAGTGTGTCGGATATGTTGGTGAAGATCTCCGCAAAGAAGTTCACGTACACGCTCTGCTCTTCTCGCTTGAGGGTGTCCTCCCAATAACGCTCAAGACCATAGCGCCCCGCCCGTGAGAGACCATCCTCACCATACGCCTCAAAGCCGATGGTGCGCGCTGCAAGATGACCACCGGGATAGTAACGCCAGCGATCACGGATGAGCTGGAAGCCAGAGAGGTCGAGCGTTTCGATCGCTTCAGCCATACCGGGCTCGATGCCACGGGCCACCTCCTCGTACGGATCGTCTACCTTGCTGGCCTGCGAGAGGAACCGCTCGCGATCAAGTTCAAGGTGCTCTGACAAGAGAGCGAAGGCACGCTCAGGCTCTTCGACCTGCTCGGGAACCATGGCAAGTAAGAACCCTGAGCGCACGGTCGCTGCCGCGACCGTGCGCTCATCCCTGTCCGTCATGAAAATGGCACCCCGGTCGTAGAGTGCTTGAGCAGGACGCACGTACTGACGCTCTGCTCGCTCGAGGAAGGCCTCGCCACGTTCGACCTGAATGATCCACAGACGCCCGACCAAGACCATGACCGCAAGGAGGATGCAGCCCTGGATGATGCGGGTGCGGAGTACGAAGTGGGCACGCATACGCCCCGGGTCAATTATTGAGGGTCAGATCGCCGTCGGTGCGCAGGTCGAGGTAGTGGGTCGCGACGACCGGCGCAAAGCCCAGTTCACTTGCCATCTGTGCGTCGATACCCTGCTTGAGCGCCAAGTACTCTCCCTCAAGAGCTCCGATGCGCGAGTGCGTGTCCGCGATCGCCAGCTCAAGCTCTTTCCGAAGGATGATGTTGCTCACCGTGACCGAGATGGCGTAGGCGTAGAAGAGTGCGATGCACACAATGAGCGAGAGGAGTATCGCCAGTATGCTCTTCTCACGCGCGTAGATCGCTCGCGCCTGTGCGTGCTGTGATCGACCGGGTAGTCGCTGTGGTGCTGTGCGTCGGGTGCTCATGGTGATCGAGTTAGTGAGTGTCGAGTTCGTTTGTCGTCTTTTGTGCTATTCGAAGCTTGGCGCTGCGTGAGCGAGGGTTCTGTCTGAGCTCCTCCTCGCTAGGCGTGATCGGTTTTTTCGTGAGCAGGCTCGCGTGCCTACGGTGCGCCTGCTCACGAAAAAATCGCTTCACGACGCGGTCTTCCAAGCTATGGAAACTGATGACGGCTATCCTTCCTCCCTCACTGAGTCGGTCCCACGCGCCATGCAGGCCTTGCGTGAGTGCACCCAGTTCATCATTGACCGCGATACGCAGTGCTTGGAAGGTCTTTGTTGCAGGATGGATACGCCCGCGACCTCTGCCAAGGACCGATTCGATCAGGGTCACCAGATCACACGTGCGGCGAAAGGGCGTGTCGACCCTCTGCTCCACGATAGCCTTTGCCAGTCGCCGTGCGCGTCGCTCTTCACCGAAGCCAACAAGTATCTCTGCAAGGGTCTCCTCGCTCCACTCATTGAGTATCATCGCAGCCGTGAGGTCGGTCTCGCTCCCGGACACATCAAAACGCATGTCGAGCGGCTCGTCCCGCCGAAGTGAGAAGCCGCGTCCTGAGAGCTCAAGCTGATCGCTCGAGATACCCAGGTCGAACAGTGCACGATCGATACCCTGAACACCTATGCGGTCGAGCTCGCAACCCAGGTGGCGAAAGTTTGAAGCAACGAGCGTGACCCGGGGTTTGATCGGATACGCAGCTAGGTGCTCCTCAACGCGTGCCAATGCCGAGGCATCTGCATCGAAGCCGATGAGGGATCCACGCCCATCGAGCCGCTCTGCAAGTGCTCGGAAATGGCCACCGCCTCCCAGG
The DNA here is from genome assembly GCA_964459075.1 of uncultured Candidatus Saccharibacteria bacterium. GTDB lineage: Bacteria > Patescibacteriota > Minisyncoccia > Phycocordibacterales > UBA12088 > CAYWKE01. Next base: position 4,627 of record CAYWKE010000043.1, read on the forward strand.
GTCGCGTCGACGACCGTGTCGGAGGTATGGGGGTCAAGTCCGTCTATCGTTTCCTGTAAAAGAACGGACGTGTGGACGGTAGGGTGCTCACGCATGTTCTAAAAGACGCCAAGCTCGCCCAACTTCTCTGCCATCACGTCTGCATCGCTTTCGATGCGCTTCTTGTAGGTCTGCCAGCGTTCCTCGTTCCAGATCTCCACTCGGTCGTGAACGCCGATCAGCACCGCTTTCGTGTCGAGGCCTGCGAAGGTTGCGAGGTAATCCGGTAGCAGTATCCTTCCGAGTGAGTCGATCTCAAGATCGACCGCACCAGCAAGGAGGAAGCGGTTGAACGCACGGGAGTCCGATGAGCCCATCGAGAGGGTGGAGAGCTTCTCGACGATGCGTTGCCACTCGTTGGTAGCGAACACGAAGAGACTCTGGTCCAGCCCGTGCGTCACCACGACCTGCTTACCGAGCGCCTTGCGAAATTTCGCCGGCATCGATAAGCGCCTCTTGCCGTCGATGGTGTGATTGTATTCACCGATCAGCATGGGGCGGTTAGTGAAAGGAAGGGGTTCAATCGCGTCTTTGGAGTTGTGGGGTTTTGGGGTTGTTGTTGTGGGGTTTTTGGGGTTGTTTCGATTTTTCCCACTTCATTCCACTGCTTTACACTCTACACCACTTCCCTACTTCGCGTCACCATCCTACTAGTGCATAACCCTGGGGATATCCCACTGCACAACACAATTCGCCGCCCGAGAAGAGCGGTGAAAAAACGAGGACCCCTTGCTGATAAGCAGTTGCAATTACTTGTTGTACGAGTAAGCCTCTCCGCTCAATATGTCGTCGTGAAGCCCCATCACGTTTTGCAGTGCCCACTTACCACCGCTAAGATGGTGCAAATGCACCGCATGAAAAGGTTGCCGTCAACGACCTCGTGCCTGATCCTCGCTTCAGCGTGACCAAGTATCAGTCGTTCTGCACATCGCACACCTTGACCAGGACCGTACAAAGCAACACCCGTTACTTTGATCACGTACGGAGCAATGATCGAAAGCCAGCAGGGATTAGTTGGATAATTGACGCCAGGCTGGGAATCATCGATGACAACTCCTCGTCCAAAGTCGTACCCGATACGCGTCGGTCCCTCGACGAGAACGTCACTAAAACGACCTCCCCAGCCAAGCAGAACCACGACTGATGCCTGCGATTCTGCCAAATTCTTCTCCGCTTCTTCCCAGCCGCACCGAGCGAGCTTGTCAAGATCGAGCATTACGTTAAAGAGCATTTTTTCCTCCTGATGCG
>CAYWKE010000044.1:0-5631 GCA_964459075.1 uncultured Candidatus Saccharibacteria bacterium
ACTTCCTCGCAGAGCAAGGCTACTGGGTCTTCGTGCCCCGCTATCGCGGCACGTGGGAGAGTGGGGGAGAATTTCTCAAAGAAGAGCCAACCAACGACATCCTCGACGTCATGAACGGCTTGCCGAAAGGCTTTTCTGATGCATGGAGTGGCGAGCGCTTCAGCGTTGAACCGTCAGAGATCGTCTTGTTTGCAGGGTCGTTTGGCGGTCCGGCTGGCATATTGCTCTCACAAGACCCGCGGGTGAGTGCGGTCATTGGCATCTCTGCGGTCGTCGATTGGCAAGCGCCAAGTCCTGCCGAGCCCTTGGATTGGCTCTATGGCTTTGTGAAAGAGGCGTTCGGGGAAGGATACCGCGTCTCAAAGGCGGCTTGGAATAAGCTTGGAAAAGGGAAATTCTATACTCCCGTAGCCCACCCGGAACGCATCGACCCCACCAAGATACTGCTCATTCACGCGCAAGATGATGAAAGTGTAACGTACCCTTCGGTGGCAAAGTTTGCAAAAGAACACGGAATACGGCTCAAAACATACAAAAAAGGAGGACACTTCGGCACCTCCATCCTTCTCAAGCCCGCTCTCTGGCGCCAGGTCGCCCGCTTCATCGACAAACGCTGTTGAATATTGCATGATTGTGCAACTTGAGGGCATCTGAGCGTCCTCTCGCACGGCGCGCACTCCACTGACCCTGAGAAAGAATGGGTACGGTACCGCGTCATCACCAGCAGTGAATGGAGCATCAAGAGCGGTTTTTAGCGGCGTACGACGAGCATGCGGATCGGTTGTTCCGGCATGCGTACTTTCGCGTGAGTGATCGCGATACGGCCCTCGACCTGGTTCAAGATGCATTCACCAAAGCGTGGGATTATCTGGCGCGCGGGAACGAGATAGATGAGTACAAGCCGTTCCTGTACCGTACGTTGCATAATTTGATCGTCGACGAGTACCGCAAACGACGCACCGTGTCGCTTGATGCGGCACTCGAAGAGGAAGGGGTTGATGAAGGGCGCTTCGATGAACTCGTTGTGCAAGCGCACCAAGACCTGGTCATCCGCTGGGAAGCGGATGAGCTCAAGGAACTCATCGCCCTCTTGCCCGAGACGTATCGCGACATTGTCGTCATGCGCTACGTTGATGAGCTGATGCCGGCTGAGATCGCGGAGCTGACCGGTTTGACCGTCAACGTCGTTTCGGTCCGCATTCACCGCGGCGTGAAGCACCTGAAAGAGCAACTTGCGACACGGACCTCAACGCATCCACACGAGAAATGACCACTTTTGAGAAACAACTGAACGAGGCAGCCAAGAGCGTTCGCATGAGCGAGCGTGAGCGTGAGCGCGTGCGTGATCGACTCGAGCGCTACAGCGATTTCGTGCGCATCACCGAGCGTGAGACCCCGGCACATACGTGGTCGTCATTCGCGGCACACGTCGGCGCTCTGGTGCATCGCCGATTCGCTCCCGCGACCTTAGTGGCTGGGCTCCTGATCATGACCTCGGGTGTCTCTCTTGCCGCTGAGCAGGCCGTACCGGGAGATACGCTCTACAGCATCAAGGTCAACCTCAACGAAGAGATCGTCGGAGCACTCTCGCTATCAGACGCGTCGCGTCTCTCCTGGGAAGTGCGTCGCGCCGAACGGCGTCTTGAAGAGGCGTCAACTCTTGCCTCACGCGGCGATCTCGATGAGAAGCGAGGTGCCGAGGTCGCGGAGCGCTTGGAGCGCCACGTTCTCTCGGTCACGGAGCGTGCCGACGAATTATCGATAGAGGATGGTCTCTCGGTCGCTGCAGCAAGCGGACAGCTGGAGAATGCACTCGACGCACACGAAGCCATTTTGATAACCCTTTCCGTGGAGGAAGAGTTGAATGCAAGCGAGGCAGAGGAGCTTGCTGGCGTGTTGCGCAAGAATGCCAAGGAACTTGCGCGCGTGCGCGAGGCGGCTGAAGGTGCGTTCACTGGTGCGCTTGCCAGCAGCTCGGCAGCAGCGTATGCCGCATCTTCGAGTGCAGCATCGACCTCACCCGATGTATCCGCGACCCCAGTGTTCACCGAAGATGAACAACGCGAGTTCGCGCGCGCGATGCGCTACCGCGCGGAAGAGTCCCTACGTGTGGCGGAGAATCGCGTACGCCGAGCAACGTATATTGACGGCGACTTTGATCGCGTGGCGATCGACGAACGACTTGGTGAGATACGTGAACTTATTGAAGCGGGTGGGTTCCTGTACACCGATGATCGCTTCCATGAGAGCTACGAGGCATTCAAAGATGCGAATGCGCGTGCCGACCGCCTCACCAAGTTCATCGATGCACGCGTCTTCTACCAAGTTGACCCACTCGCGATCGACCTAATGGAGCGCTCGTCTGTCGAATCCACCGAAGATGAGGGTCTGAAGCCTGAAGGGGGAACTCCTACAACAAGCGCAACCTACGATGAGATCTCCACGCTCCTCTCCGACCTGACCGACGAGTTGCTGATGCTCGATCTTGCTGTACGTGACGACGCTGAGCGCATCCGCTCTGCACACAAGCGTGCCAAGGCTCTCCTCGTGCGTGGCCACATTGCTGAGCAGAACGCCGACCAGGCAGACGCCACGAGCTTCTTTGAAGCAGCACGTACGATCATCGAGGACACCAGCTCACTGCTACCCGCATCGCCTGAGCCAGACGTGGTCAACGAGGAAGAGCGAGAGACTGCGAACGAAGAGGCTCCAGCCGAGGAAGCTCGTCTTGATGCGAATGCAGATTCACCAGCTGTTCCCACGGAGACACGCGAACCGCTCTCGTTGGTGAGTGCGTACCGTGCCGGTGTGCGAACGGTCAGCGGCACCTTTCCGGCGACCAGTACGTGCGCGTTCGTTGATGCGGCACTTGCAGAGACAGGTTCGTCGTTGACACTCGTCCTGGTGAGTACGAATGATCCCGCGTTGCCGTGCGTAGAGGGTTCAGACAGCAAGCCATTCTCCGCAAGCCTCTCGACGGGCGCACACAGTGAGGTCGCGACCGTGACCCTCGACGGCTCGTCGATACCGTTCACGTTTGCAACACCGACACCCGCAACGACCTCAACCAGTAGTATCTCAACGGAGTACCGCAAGGCATCGCGCTTGCTCGGTGATCTGCTCGACTCGGTCCTTGAAGGAGGGCAGTAGCACCCGCTTATGCGTTGCGAGTGGATGCGCGGCTTCGTATACTGAAGGCACATGCACCTCACCCTCATCAACGACTGCTCGTGCGAGAATGCGCTGGGTAGACAGGTTGCACGCGCTGCCCTCCTGACCGACGCTTCGGTCTACCCGATCGGCGTGTCTGCATACGATTCGCTCGCTGCCGGAGGGAACCTCATTGATGCCCTGGATGCGCACGAAGGTCGCATGAGCGGCGTTCTGGTAAACGTCGCACCGCGACACGGCGAGGGAAAGCAGTGGGAGAATGGCACGCCGTTCTGTTATTTCGTGCACGGCTCGACCGTCGTCGTCGCGACCGTTGGTGGCTACACGCTCTCGTTGGTGCGCAAGCTGGGAATCGTCGAGAAGGTGAGCGTCGTTGATATCCACTCAGTGCTGAAAAAGATGGCGTGGGAACACATCATCGATCAGGAGCAACTAGCCGCCGTCAGCGAGACGCAGTTCAGGAGTTACGATTTCGCACCACGCCTCCTGAGCTACCTGCTTCACGGCAACGAAGCACCGGCAACACTTGCGACGTTTGACGACCTGGGCGTGTCGCTGCCTCCCCATGCGGTCTGGCACATCGATAACTTCGGCAACGTGAAGACGACGCTGTTGCCGGACGAGGTCGGATTTGCGCACGGCAAACGCATACTCCTCTCCACCGGCGAATTCATGTGCTACGAGCACCTCAGTGATGTGCCTGATGGAGAAGCGGGTATCATCGTTGGCTCATCAGGTATCGGGCCACACCGTTTTCTTGAGATCGTTGTCCAGGGAGGACGCGCGAATGAGTTCTTGAACATCGCACTTGGGGACGAGGTCTTGGCGCAGGACGTGCTTGAAGAGAAAGAGCCGAAGGAGAAGGAGTTGGTGCTGTAAGAACAGCGTCAAACAATTCTATGCAAAGAAAATGCGCCGCGACCCCCCATGTTTTGGGTCGCGGCGCATCGCACGTATCTCGGTGCGCGTCTACTCTGATCGCTCGAACTTTAGAGCGTGAACTCCCCATCCTTGTAGATGACCCGCTCGCTGCCGTCTTTCATGGAGGCGGTGACGGTGCGTCGACTCGTCGAGATGATGTCGGTGTGCACCGATGAGTCGTTGAATCCGAGCTTTTCCCACTCGTGCTTGGAGAGCATCGAAGGGTCGCCGTCGAGCGAGTCATGATAGCTCTTGCCGAGCGCAATGTGCGTGTTGCCGTACCTGCCGCCGAAGTTCTCGTCGTACAGGGTCTCTGCCATGAACTTCCCGATGCGCGACACGCGTTTGTCCGTGAGAGAGAATTCCCCGACCCTATCAGCACCTTCGGTCGCGATCATTTCTTTGAGCACACGCTCGTTCTTGGTTGCTTTGCTTTTCACGACGCGCCCATCCTCAAACCACAACTCAATGCCTTCAATGAGGTTCCCGTAGCGGTAGAGCGGCATGTCAAACGCGATGTGACCCTCGGTGCCGCGCCGGTCAGGAGAGAGAAACAGCTCAAATGACGGGATGTTTCGGCCGCTACCACCAAGCCACTGACGGCGCTCACCCGGCGTGATCCATAGGTCGATCGAATCGGCTTGCACGTGGAGGCGGTCGATCTTCGGGGTGATCGCATTCAGTTTCTTGCGGGTCTGTTCAATGAGCTTAAACGCGTCTTTCCATGCACGGACGGGATCGTCCTCATTGAGGTAGCACGCGTTGATGATCTCCTTCCAGTATGCTTGTTCAGAAAGCCCAGCTTCTGCGGCCATAGCAGGCGTGCCATAGAGGCACAAGGTCCACGTGAGTTTTCTGCGATTCTCTTTTTCGGTTCGCATCTCCATGAATGGCTTCGTGGCAACACCTCGTCGCATGATCTTCTTAGGATCGATACCTTCAAGCGCGTGGGGGTTCTCGTCTCCTAGAATAAACACCTGGTGATCCATCTCAGCGATGAGTCCTGAGAAGTAGTGGTGAGGGGTCCAGTCGAGTTGGTGTGGCGCTGCACACTCGAAGAAATCGCGGTCGCTCTGGTAGCGGTCAGAGTTTGCAGGAAGAAAGTTCCCAATGACGTGTCCACCCGCTTTCCATATCTCGCGGCGCGTGGCGAGAAACAACGGCTTGGTCGCTTCAGAGCCGACCAGGTAGACGACATCGCCTTTCTTGATACCTTTTCCGCTATTGAGTGCGAAGCGAATGAGCACTCGTGCGTAATTATCGAGGATGTTCTGTGGGGGTGTGTACGCTGCGTTCATAACGTGACCTTTCATATGGTTGGGTTATTCCTTAGCAAAACTACTTGAGGAAAACCTCATTGTCAATTGAGTGAGCCTCTCGAATTCGTTCTTGAATCGCAACACTTGAGCTGAACATACCCGCTACGCTAGTAGTGGTAACATAGTTAATTTGACATATTCTAAATTATGTTGTGTATTGAGAACTGCGCGCGATAGGTTGTTGACAAAAGTTGAGTATGATGTAAAAGTTGTAAATGGC
>CAYWKE010000045.1:0-5160 GCA_964459075.1 uncultured Candidatus Saccharibacteria bacterium
GTGTCGAAGCGGTCGGGTTCGGCGTCGAGATGGAGGACGAGTCCTGCATCCTTAAATGTAGTTTTGAGTGAATCGGCAAGCTGCACCGCGCGTTCGCGGAGCGTCGGGTGGACGAAGCGAGTTGCGCGCAATTCCGCAAGGTAGACGAGCGCGGGGAGATTGCCCGTGAGACGATTGGTCGTCATGAAGCCCATTGCGGTGTAGTACTGCTTCACTTCAGGTGTTGTGGGCAGGCGCTCGATCCTCTCGGCTTGTGTTTCGATGAGTGTCTCGGCCTTCTGCCGCAGGTCGCTCGGCAACTCACCCAGGTACCACGGATGAAAACCATGGTGGACGCCAAGTAACGGCATCTGCTGCGTGACAGCGCGATGGCGCTGGATGTCGCGGAACGAGCCGAAGTCAAGCAAAAAGGAGTAGGTGAGCGTGCCACACTCCGCAAGGATCTTGGGCAGCTCCGTTTTTGCGGGTCGTGCGGAGAGTGCGGCGTGGTAGCGCGTGAGCGTAGAGCGATCGATGGTGTCTCGTGTAAGTGCAAACTCTTGCGGCAGCGGGTCGTCGAAGTAACAGAACTCGCGCATCATCTCTTCAACGTAGCCCTCGGTCTTCTCGTACCGCTTCTTCTCACCATCGAACGAATTTGGGAACGCCTCGATCAGGGCGTCCTCGATGGTATCACCTATCGTGCGCACCTCAGGAAGGGGATGGTGTCTGAGCCACGGGAGCTTGTCGGCGAACTGCCGGAGGTTGCCGTGCCAGGCGAGGTTCGTTGCTGCCCCTGCGGGCAAGAACGAGCGGAGCGTATCGAACGCGCGGGCGTTGATGGCTTTCTCGTACACGCTCTCTTTTTCTTCTTCTGAGCGCGGGAATCGCTCTTTCAAGACCGGCACCAGCCTTTCAAGCGCTTCCAGGTAGAACGCCCGCCAGCCTTCCAAGAGCTTCTCGCCTTCTTTCGTGCCGAGGGGATTGATGAACGGTTGCTCGCGAAAGTCTATGTAGCGGGTGGAGGATTCTTGGCCCGCGTATAAGGGCCAATCCTGAATGGCTTTCGCGGCGAGCATCGAGACGCCCTCCACAAACAGGGTCGCGCTGCCTAGATCGCCGATCGACTTGTGCCCGTAGCCGACGTAGTAGGTTGACATGAACTTCTCCGCGCCGCGCTCGGACAGAACCCGTAGGTGATCCTTGATGCCGCCGATCGAGCGGGAGTGCAGTGCCGCGAGCATCGCGGCCTGCTCGGGGCCGATCTCAGCGCCGGTGTTGAGAACCAGCACGGTGCCGCCTTGGGGGAGCTGTTTGGTGGTGTGGGTGAGGGTGTCGAGTGCCATACGACCTCACCATAGCACGACAGAAAGGGGAAGGAGAGGGGATAGTGCGGAGTGCTATACTGGAGGCATTATGGTCAAGGGGCGCCTTATTGTACTTGAGGGAGGAGAGGGTTCTGGAAAATCGAGTGTGCTCAACTTTCTCGCACAGCAGTTGCCTGAAGCTGTTGTTACCCGTGAGCCGGGAGGCACGCACTACGCAGAAGCCATCCGTGATCTCGCTCTGTCGCCGGATGCAAAAGACATGGATGGGGTGACCCAACTCCTTCTCATGTTTGCGTCCCGTCGCGACCACGTCGAGCGCTTGATACATCCCATGCTTGAGACGGGAAAGCTAGTGCTCTGTGATCGCTTCGTTGCCTCGTCGTGGGCATACAATATATGCGGACAAGAGTCACGTGAGAACGAGACTCTCTTTCGACAACTTGAGGCGGCTATTGTAGGAGACCTTCCTGGACACTACGTGTTCCTCGATGTACCTGTCCTGGTTGGGATGGAACGTCGGGCGAGCGCTCGGGGGACGAGTAACCACTTTGATGAACGCAAGGTAGCGTTCCATGAGCGTGTGCAAAAGGGATACAGGGAGTACTTGCAGGACAAGCCGCATACGATCATTGATGCCACGCAACCACTTGAAGCAGTCTGTGAAGAGGCGCTTGCCGCTGTTCGAGCAGCTACGTCCTAAATGCTATACTCCGATCATGAATCTTCCTGTCAAAAAACTCGATCCCGCAGCCACACTCCCGACCTACGCTCACGAGGGTGACGCGGGCGCGGACCTCTTTGCGCTTGAGGAGGTGGTGGTAGCTCCCGGCGAGCGTGTGTCTATTCGCACCGGGGTGGCGTTCGCCATTCCCCAGGGCTTCGTTGGTCTCATCTGGGACAAGAGCGGCCTCTCACACAAGCACGGACTCAAGACCTTTGGCGGCGTCATCGATGCGGGCTACCGCGGCGAGGTGATGGTGGGTACCATGAACCTGGGGAGCGAGCCATACACGCTCGCGGCAGGGCACAAGGTCGCACAGCTTCTCTTGCAGGAGGTCACCTCGGCCACGGTCGTTGAGGTGGATGAGTTGGATGATACCGCGCGGGGTGCGGGAGGATTTGGGAGTACAGGTAAGTAAATATAAAATGGATAGGCGTGTACAAATCTTACTTAGTCAGAACAAATGGCTAACTTTCGAATGCAAGCGCGCAGCGGTTGACCCACGTCGAGCATTAGAGACTGTATGCGCATTTGCAAACTCAAGTGGAGGAACATTTGTTCTCGGACTCGAGGATCCGAAGAAGGCGAGTGGCGTAGACCGTGTAATCGGTATATCAGAGAACGAAGATAACGTCTCAGAGTTTCTTAAATTACTCCCAAAGGAGTTTGACCCTCCAATTACTGATGTGCAGTACCGCTATCGCGACATACATAATTTCCGCAGCAAAAAGGATAAACTAGTTCTCGTTCAAGTAGCAAAGAGCAACCAGGTTCATTCCTTGAAGAAGGGAGACACTTTTGTGAGAAAGGGAAATCAGAATACTAAAATTGGAGCAACCGAAATAATGAGATTGCAGTACGAGAAAGGAATCTGTTCATTTGAGGATGAGGAGTCTCATACTGCAACACTTGAAGACTTAAGTAGAGAGGTGTTTTTCAGATACAAACAAGATACCAATGGTCGAGGAGATGACTGGCAGTTTTTGAAAGATAATGGTCTAACATCTTTAAACAAAGATGGGGAAATGATGCTTACAAAATCTGGTGTTTTGCTTTTCGGGAATAACCCTGCTGTGCTTTTAAAAAGCAAATGTAGTATTAAGATCTCACACTACTTCGGCAGGGAGATTTCCTATACGGGTGAAAGTAATTTTGTTGAAAGGCCTTTTAGTATTGAAGGACCACTTATATCGCAAATTCAGCAAACGGTAGAATATTTTAGGTCTTGTGTAAAAAAATCGCCGCCGAAACTGAGAGGTGGAGTGTTTCGACCATCTTTTCTAATACCAGAGTGGGCATTTCAAGAAGCTGTAGCAAATGCAGTGATACACAGAAACTACTATGTGGAAGATGATATCCATATAAGAATATTTGATGACCGTATCGAGATTGAAAGTCCAGGTACGTATCCTGGGATAGTGACCCCAGATAACATTCGAACAGAACGCTTCGCTCGCAATCCTGTAATTCAGAGAGTCTTGAATCGTTTTCAGGAAGCACCTAATCTCGATATAGGTGAAGGTGTTGATCGAATGTTTACAATAATGAAAGAGCAAAATCTTTACGAACCCCTGTATGCTCCTGCAACGGAACGTCCAAATTCTGTACTTCTCACTCTTTTTAACATGCAAAAAGTGGAATACTGGGACGCTGTCAGCAAGTTCTTAGATGAGAATTTTCAAATCACTAATGCAGAGGCGCGTAGCGTGACAGGTATTGCAGACACAACTAAGATGTCACGCCTTTTGAGTCAATGGGTAAAAAGGGGCCTTCTGGTAGAACAGGGTGTATCCCGCAGGGGGCGAGCTTATAGAAAGCCAGGAAAAGTTCGCATCTCAAATTTATTTTCAGACGATGATGAAAATAAACGTGAAGGGAAGAAATAATACTTAATATAAGCCATTTTTGAAAAGACTCATTTTCACTATGATCTAACGACCGCACAACTTGATATTCTTGATGTTACTGGGTAACCATTTCGACAATGGCATACGATCACATTTCACAACAGGACAAGGCGGTCGCCGAGATACTTGAAGGCGAGGCGAAGCGCCAGCGTGAGGGACTCGAGCTCATCCCTTCGGAAAATTATGTCTCCCGCGCGGTCCTCGAAGCACTCGGTTCGGAGATGACCAACAAGTACTCGGAAGGCCTTCCGGGCAAGCGCTACTACGGCGGGCAGGAGTACACCGACCAAATTGAGAACCTTGCCATCGAGCGGGCGTGCGCCCTGTTCAATGCGAAGTACGCGAACGTCCAACCCCTCTCGGGCGCACCTGCAAACCTCGCGGTCTACCACGCACTCCTCTCGCCCGGCGACACGGTCTTAGGGATGGACCTTGGCCACGGCGGTCACCTCACGCACGGCCACCCGATGACCGTGCCGGCACAACTCTTCAACTTCGTCACCTACAAGATGAAGGACCCCGAGACGGGGGAGATCGACTACGACGAGATGCGCGAGGTAGCGAGGCGCGAGAAACCCAAACTCATCATCGCCGGCTTCTCCGCCTACAGCCGCGAGCTCGATTACGCGAAGTTCGTCGAGATCGCACACGAGGTGGGCGCGATCACGATGGCCGATATGGCACACATCGCGGGGCTTATCGCAGGCGGTGTCCTCAAGAATCCCTTTGATGCCGGATTTGATCTCATCACAACGACGACCCACAAGACGCTCCGTGGCCCGCGTGGCGGGATGGTCTTGGTGCGTGAGGACGAGGAGCTGATGAAGCGAATCAATAAGAAAGTGTTTCCGGGCTTGCAGGGGGGACCGCACATGAACAACATCGCGGCGAAGGCTGTCGCGTTCGGTGAGGCACAGCACCCCTCATTCAAGGACTACGGCAAGCAGGTCATCGCAAACGCGCGCGCGATGGCAGCGGTCTTTCAGGATGCGGGCGTACGCCTTCTTGGTGGCGGCACCGACAACCACCTCGTGCTTGCGGATGTGTTCGGCTCCCTGGGGGTCACCGGCGCCGAGGCGCAGACGGTCTTGGATGAGGTCGGCATCACGCTCAACAAAAATGCCATTGCGGATGATCCGCGCTTGGCGATGGACCCTTCCGGTATTCGCTTCGGCACGCCTGCGATCACGACGCGTGGCTTCAAAGAACATGAGAGCACTCAGGT
>CAYWKE010000046.1:0-5022 GCA_964459075.1 uncultured Candidatus Saccharibacteria bacterium
CTTCCCTTCTGGTACAATGATGGTGTATGGGGAGTACGTCGCAGGTTGAGCGATTGAAACGCGAGTTTCTCGAACACATCAAGACAGAGAAAGAACGTTCCCTCAAGACCGTCGAAAACTACGATCGCTACCTCACTCGCTTCCTTACCTACGCAATGATACGGCGCCCAGAGCAGATCACCGACTCGCTCGTTCGTGAATTTCGCCTCTGGCTCAACCGCCAACCTGGCGCTTGTGCGCGTGGCGGTGCTCAGGAAACCCTGAAGCGCAACACTCAAAATTACTACCTCATTGCGCTTCGGGCATTCCTGAAGTATCTGCGCACGCGCGACATCAAAAGCATGTCGCCTGAGCGTATCGAGCTTGCAAAGACCCCCGAGCGCTTAATCGACCTTATTTCAAGCCAAGAACTGATGCGCCTTGTGGAAGGGCCAACACAGGGCGGTGCGACCGACCTCAAGTCGCTGCGCGACAAAGCCATCCTTGAACTCCTCTTCTCGACCGGCCTGCGGGTCTCCGAATTGTGCGCACTCGATCGCACTATCGACCTCACGCACGACGAGCTCTCAGTGCGCGGTAAGGGCGGTACGGTTCGCCTTGTCCAGCTCTCCCCTGCCGCTATCGAGCATGTGAAGCGCTACCTTGAGATGCGCACTGATACTGACATAGCGCTCTTCATCACCCTCGGCCGCAACGCCGATCCGCGCGGGTCGCTTCGACTCACACCGCGCTCCGTGGAGCGCATCGTCAGAAGCTACGCTATCAAGGCGGGCATAACACACAAGGTCACGCCGCACGTCATTCGCAACTCATTCGCGGCAGCGCTCCTGCACAACGGGGCTGATCTTCGCTCTGTGCAAGCGCTTCTTGGTCACGCCAACATCGCAACAACCCAAGTGTACACTCGTGCTTCAGATATGCACTTCAAGAACGCACGCAAAAGGAATCAAGGAACAGGGCGGTAGCGATACGCACGACACTTTCCTTCCCCACCTTCTCCCCATGCTTATGCACTATCTGAACGCTGCCTGATACGAAGAAAATTCTGTATACTAGGTAAGACGCACCTTGCGCGTGTATGGAACCGCTCTTTGATTCACTCTTCCTGGGGAAGATTGTCGGTATCTACAGTGTCGTTATCGGCATACTGCTCTTGGCGTATGCGAGCGAGTTGATGGAAGCCCTGGAGGAATTCACCCAGAGCAAGATGCTCTACTACATCAGCGCAGAGCTGACCTTCCTCATCGGGCTTGTTATGGTCGTGGGACACACCAGATTCACCAACGACCCGGTGACCATCGTGGTGACCATCATCTCATATGTAGTGTTCCTCAAGGGACTCCTGCTTCTCCTCTTGCCTCACGAGTGGATCAACGTCGTCATCGAGGTCATCAACCGCCGCGTAGCGTTCGTAGTGTGCGGCATTCTCATGCTTCTTCTGGGCGCGCTGCTCCTCTTTTTCTCGTTCATTTGGCCAATGGTGCAGCAGTTGCCGTAACGACACCGATCGCCGCTCCTTCTCGAGGAAGCTCAGAATATGGCTCAACGACAGCTTTCCACAGCTCTTGACCGTTGACTTTTGTATGGTGTGGGAGTATTGTCGCAATGGACATCAATCACTCTTAACCCAAAGAGGAACATACGTATTGCTGCAGGACGAATGCTGACGAGCGTGGGGGCGCAGAGAAATGAGATCCCGTATTGAAAAGGGATACTGTTTCTCTGCGTCTTCAACCCGGTTAGGCGCACACGTAGCGGCACCACGAGTGCCCTACTACACTTGAACTGGGAAATCTACGGAGGTAGCTGTGCACGGGTTTGTGGTAGTACGAATCGATTCTCGGTTTGTGAGGACGAATAAGTCCTCGTGGAGGGAACAGATCGGTGAATTCATCAGCATTGACGGCATGATGGTGGTATTGAGCGAGGAAATCCACCAACTGAGATTCGATGAACGTGATGGAGGCCACTTCACGGTTGTTGCGCGTGTTGGCGAGGCCGCCAATGACGCGATCTCCTGCAAATTGCAGGTGACTGACGAGTTATTCATGGGGCATCAGATTACTGAACTCCGTGATCCCATTTCAGTAGAAGAACTATTGAGTCTCCTGCAGCATGAGAGGTGGGATCATCCGGCTGACCAAATATGTTTCCGTCAGAAGTTCGTTAGTGGTGCAGCTCAACTACACCACTCGGCGTAAATAAGTACAAAATACAATTCCTGATCGGGAACGGGTCCATCACGAACGTCGTGCTGTGGGCCCTTGAGGTATCTGAAAACTGACTTCAGTGGTATTCTCAGGGTAATGTTCGATCCTGAGCGTTTCGACTACACTAGAGCAAGCTCGAGTGAGGCGCTTTCTTCTTCTGAGGCACTCGCGAAACTAACCACTCTCAGACAACGATTTGTGGATGCAAGCGAGCGGGGAGAATTTCACGTCGAACCGATGGTGCGGGCTGATGGAGCACGAATGCCAAGTGCATCATTGAGTGGTCGAGACCGGATAGCGCGAGAACTTATGTTGCTTGAGCAGCGCTCTGCAGAGCTCGAACACCGCGATCCGGCTCCTCAAGACTATTCAGAGCGTCTGGCGCGTCTTGAAGAAGAGATACAGCTGCTTGAGGGTATGATCCTTGTTCGCGAGCAGTATGGCGAGAACTCCCGGGGCACAGCAAACGACAATGCTGATCAGCGTAGACGTGATGCGGCATAGCGGGTCATGAAGCTTATCTCCTGGAACGTCAACGGCGCGCGCGCCATACACCGGAAGAGTGCTTGGGATGCGTTCATAAAAGTGTGTGGCGATGCGGAGGTCATCGGCTTTCAAGAGCTGAAGGCTACACCGGAACAGCTCCCTGAGGAGATGCGAAATACGTCTCAGCACAATGCTTTTTTCAATACACCCACCGAGAAGAAGGGCTATAGCGGCGTTGCGCTCTACAGCAAAGTGGAGCCGGATGAGGTCTACTACGATATTGGTGTAGCGGATGCCGAGGGGCGCTCGGTCACGGCACGCTTTGAAGCACGCAAGCTCATTGTATCCAATGTGTACTTCCCCAACGGCGGTGGTGCACCGGAGCGAATGGCGTATAAGCTTGATTTTTATGATGCGTTCCTTGCGTACGTAGATTCGTGGCGCTCACAGGGCTACTCGGTCGTGTTCATGGGGGATGTGAATGCTGCACACGAGCCCATCGATCTTGCGCACCCGGAAGCGAACGAGGGTACGCCCGGCTACAATCCTGACGTACGTGCGTGGATAGATGAGGTCGTGCGAGGTGGGTATGTGGATACTTACCGGCATCTACATCCTCGCGAAGTGAAGTATTCGTACTGGGATCTCAAGACCCGAGCGCGAGAGCGCGATGTTGGCTGGCGCATCGATTACGTCTTTCTTTCGAGTGATCTACTTTCTAAGCTTCAAAAAGCGTTCATTCTCAACGATATTGAAGGCTCGGACCATTGCCCAGTTGGTATCGAGGTGTCCCTATAGCACCGTGTCCTCTGTGTGGCTTTTAGCACGAAGGAGGGTTGCTTATAAAAGACAAGTTATCCCCAACTAAGTACTTTACAAGACTTTGATAGTGACCGATACTTAATCCAGGCAATATTGTGATGGTGTCTTGGGACGCCACGTGTCTCGCACTGAAAAGCGGTTGAACCCCAATCCCCCTATCCCCTCCTACCCCCACCGCTTTTCAGTGCGGGACAAGTGGAGAAGTCCCGTGTACATTAGAGAAAAGTTCTTTTACAAAGAATGAAGTTCTACAAAAATATAGTTGTATATGTCCACAAAATAGAAAAAACAAAGGGCATAGTTCCCTACTAAAAAAACGGACAACGCAACACGAAGCGTAGATATTCATTCACAAGTTCTTTCACAGCGGAAACGCTGAAAAACCACCTCAAAGATATTGGCAAAGCTAGATATAGTCACCTAGTTTTGTAGCGGATCTCCACCCAGCTACATGACCCCGACTAGAAGTGACAAGCCCCCACTAGCAAGATCGCCGGCCCGTGTGCCTGAGCACATCGGACCCACAGGCCGGCGATCACCAAGATCAAAGAGGTGGTTTTTTCTATTGTTGGAGCGTCTTCTGAAGATTTTTTCAAGGATACGTTTTGCTCTTAAAGCATACGTTATATAGAGATTGTAGATTCAGTATAACAAATATTTCGTCATAAATAGTTTTCACATGAAACGTTGTTAGATCACCTCACGATTCCCTTTCGCTTGATCGGCAAACCTAGAAGTTCACTCGGTGCTGTTTACGTATATCAGTTATCATCTCCTCATCTTCACGTTCGCGCCGCTCTTTCCCCTGCTCCCCGAGGATGCGCAATCCACCGTCCTCAAGAGTAGCCAACTCACGGACGCGCTCAGATAGGAGCTCCTTTGTATTCTTGGTCGGGTCATCAAGCACTTCCTCAAGCAAAGCGTGGAGGATCCACCCAATGCGGGGGCCCGGTTTCATGTGAAATCCTTCGATAAGGTCGTTCCCATCGAGCTTGAGCATGCCGACTGACACAGGGTCACGCAGCGCCTCATCAATCATTGCCTTGTATTTTCGCAATCGAACCGGCTCTTCTTTGGGCTTGCCGCTACCTATGCGGTCACAGATGCGCAGGTTGATCAGATCCCAAATATTCTCCTCACCCACATTCGCTATCATTCTGCGAACGGCAGAAAGGGATATCTGGTCCGGATCTGAGAAGAACATGTGCCACCGCACCAACAGAGCTACCTTTTCGACCACATCCTTAGGGTACTTGAGCTCCTGGAGAGCTTTTTTCGTTACACGTGAACCAACTACTTCGTGGCCAAAGAAGGTTGAATCGTTGATCTCCTTGGAAAAACGCTTTGTTTCCGGCTTCGAAATGTCGTGGAAGAGGGCCGCCAGGCGTATCTCAAGAGAGTACTCCTTGTCTGCGGCATGCTGCAGTGAGCGCAGCAGGTGCTCGAATACCGTGTATATGTGCGAGCGATTCTGTGGGACGTCTATCGAGCGCTCAAGATCTGG
>CAYWKE010000047.1:0-4419 GCA_964459075.1 uncultured Candidatus Saccharibacteria bacterium
CGAGACCGTCGGCACGGTTAATATTGGCGTTCCCCCCAACGGCGATTTCGCCCCCCAGTCCGCTGTTGGACTCAACTACGAACGCGCGAACTTCTGCACGAACTAGCCAGGGTGGTTGAGTGCTTTGGCGAGCGTGGGTACCCCACAAATCCCCACCCCCCCCTCCTCTCTCTTTGCTACCATTACCTCATACTCACTACCCCCCCCACCACATGCCCCTTCGTCTCACCCTCCTTACGCTCACCACGCTCCTGTTGTCCCTCGGGCTCTTCACCCTCACGCCTGCACAAGCATCGGCCTGCGGCATTCTCACCTCCTCGGTTCCCCGCGGGTACGGTGTCCCCCAAAACTTCTTCTCAGGAAGCAGGGAACTCACGGTGAACGCACAATGTGAGGACGACACCTTCCAGCCCATCGTCGGCTCAAGCAGGACCGACTCAAACAACTTCGCCGTCTACACCCGCGGCTACCTCTGGACAGGGGAGGAGTGGGAGTCCTACTCTCTTACCCCCGGAAACGACGATGCCTCAGAGGCCGGCGCCTAGATCCTCGGGGACGCCCGTGCTGATGACCCCCTCAACTACACCTCCGCCTCCAACCCCACCTACTTCGTCGCCTACTCCTGCCACTGGGTGGACAATCAGTGGAAGTGCGGCTGCCAAACCAGCTCGTGCGCCCAGCCTACGTGGAAAATACAGTCGGTGAAGTAACCGCACCACGTGCCTGTGGGTGGTGACTCCGCACACAGAAGATGCTGGAGGCAGCAGAGATCTCGTGCGCGAATGCACACAATACGTTCGAGAGCCGTCTCGTACAGGGTCACACCCTACACGCACCATCTTGACGTCGCTAGCCCACGTACGGCGAACAACTCGGGGAAGCTATCCCCACCCCCCCCTCTCGTCACTCTCACCCAGGGCTTGCTTCGCTGCGGGCATATTCATTCATCTAGTCGCTACCCCCCTCACCCTTCCGCTGCCTCGTTCCTCTTGAAGCAGAATAGGTTTTCACCGCGATCACCTCGGCGGTTGTGGTTGCAATGTGGACAGCACTTCTGGTTTTGCAGTGGGCGTGAGCGTATACTACAGGTACTTATTGGGGAAACGTGTTCGTTGGTATGAGCTACCTCACTGATGAGAAGCGAATCGAACTAGAGCAGAAAGCGAACGAGATCAGGATGACCCTGATCGATGTGCTTGAGGACGCTGGCTCAGGGCATACTGCGGGTCCGTTGGGGATGGCGGATATCTTTACCGCGTTCTATTTCCACATTCTCAACCACGATTCCGGGAACCCGGGTTGGGAGGATCGCGACCGACTCATCCTTAGCAACGGCCATATTGTCCCCATCCGCTACGCCGCGATGGCGCACGCGGGCTACTTCTCGCTGGAGGAGTTGCGCACACTGAGGAAATTCGGCTCGCGCATTCAGGGTCACCCCGAGCGTGACCGACTCCCGGCGCTCGAAACGACCTCAGGGCCTCTCGGCTCCGGGATGAGCCAGGCTGCAGGCATCGCCTACGGCGCGCGTATGGACGGGAAGAAATTCTACACTTACGTGTGTATGTCGGACGCTGAGCACCAAGCGGGAAATCTCTGGGAGGGCATCATGTTCGCGGGAGCAAACAAGCTCAGCAATCTCATCGGTGTCATCGATCGCAACAATATTCAGATAAACGGCATGACCGAGGACACGATGCCCCTGGAGCCGCTTCGTGATAAGTACGAAGCGTTCAATTGGCACGTCCTTGAGGTCGATGGCCACAACCTTGAGGCGTTCGTTGCGGCAATTGAGGAGGCGAAGGCTATCTATGAGAAACCGACCGTCATCATCGCGCACACTATTCCTGGAAAGGGTATCAAGGAGATCGAGTTCGACTACACCTGGCACGGAAAGCCGCCCTCTACAGAGGAAGAGCAACGGTTCCTCGACGAATTACGCACGCTCGGTGGGAAGATCGAAGCAAGCCACCACGTCTGATCCACATGTAATCCTACAGTACACTATGATCTCCACAGACGCACACCTCCATGCAGAAACACTCAACCCCAGCGGCCTCGAAGAGGGCTCGACCAGAGATGGGTTTGGCCTGGGTGTGGTCGCCGCCGGGCTCGATGATGAGCGGGTCGTCGTCTTGTGTGCTGA
The DNA here is from genome assembly GCA_964459075.1 of uncultured Candidatus Saccharibacteria bacterium. Classification (GTDB taxonomy): domain Bacteria; phylum Patescibacteriota; class Minisyncoccia; order Phycocordibacterales; family UBA12088; genus CAYWKE01. The sequence continues at coordinate 2,147 of CAYWKE010000047.1, forward strand.
CCTTGCTGAAAGCACGCGTTCCCACTGGTTTCAGGAGAAGTTCCCTGAGCGCTACATCGAGATGGGGGTTGCCGAGCAGAACCTCGCGACCGTCGCGGCGGGGCTCGCTGTCTACGGCAAGATACCGTTCATCACGAGCTACGCCGCCTTTTCACCCGGTCGCAACTGGGAGCAGGTCCGTACCACTGTGTGCCTCAACCACGTGCCGGTGAAAGTGATGGGTATGCACGCGGGTATTTCGGTGGGGCCTGACGGCGCGACGCACCAGCCTCTGGAGGATATCGGGCTTATGCGCATGATGCCGAGGATGACGGTCGTGGTTCCTGCGGATGTCGAGGAGGCAAAGAAAGCGACCATGGCAGCAGCGAAGACTGGTGAGCCCATTTACATTCGCTTCGGCCGCTCAAAGACCCCCATCTTCACCACGCCCGACACGCCGTTTGAGATAGGAAAAAGTCAGATTCTGTGGGAAGGAGAAGAGCCACAGGTGGCTATCATCGGCTGCGGCGGGGTTCTACACAATGCACTCCTGGCCGCGAAGCAGCTATCGGAGGAAGGAGTTTCGACGGTCGTCCTCAATAACCACACGGTCAAACCAATGGATGAGGCCGCGGTCATCGAATTAGCACGGCGCACCGGCGCGGTCGTTACCGTTGAGGAGCACCAGGTATCCGGCGGCATGGGAAGCGCGGTCGCCGAGGTGCTGGCGCACAATCACCCCACACCTATGCAGATGGTGGGTGTCCACGACCAATTCGGGCAATCAGGCGAGCCCACTGAGCTCATCGAACACTACGGGATGGGGATAACTGGTATTAAAGAAGCGGTGTATAGTGTAGTAACGCGCAAGCGCACGTAATTTATCAGTAACCTCGCTCACGAGACACGGCGAGATCAGCATACACGATTAGTCTATTATGAGCGGAAAATCATACCTCACCCAACGGGTCAATCTCATACTATCGACCGGACTCCTCGCGAGCGTGGCCCTCTTAGCGTGCACGACCATCATCAACTTCGCTTCAGATGTTGAGCAGGAGGCCATTCTGATGTCGCTCGACCAGCGAGTGGCTACGATCGAGGCTGAGCTCGAGCAAGGAACAGATGAGGTAGCGCCCGTAATGGACGCACAAATGTAGTATACCGTACCTATGAAAAAGCAATCCAAGCACATGACCAAGCGCATCAACTTTGTTTTGGAGTCGGCTCTCTTGGCCTCGGCTATGTTCGTCGCGAGCGCGCTCATCCTCCAGCAACTATACGGCCTCGAGAGTGATCTCGGGCTTGCGGCACAGGCCCTGAGCGCGCTGCAGTAGTTTTTTGATGTAGCCAGACGAATGAACGCGCCCCTGAGGGCGCGTTCTTCGTCTCTTCAGGTGGTTCTGACAAGCTTACACTTCACGAGCTCGGTAGTCCTCGGGTGCCTTCGCAAGGTGCTCCTCGATAGCTTCCATCGAGAGGAGTCCTTCTTGCGCGCCGATGTACTGCACCACGCTCATGGAGTTTATGGGAGCTCGTGCGAGCGCGTCAGGGACACTCATCCCCAAGGCGAGGCATGAGGTGAAGGTCGATGAGAATGAGTCGCCTGCGCCGGTGCGATCGACCGGAGGCGCTGGGTCGGGGTACATGGGCATGTGCCAGACGGTCTCACCCTCCAAAACGTACGCACCCTCAGGGCCATCGGTGATGACCGGCATCGTGACCCCCTTCTCCTGCATGCCGCGTAAGAGCGCTTTGATGTCCTTCTCGCTCGTGCCGAGAATGGTCATCGCTTCCTCGGCGTTGCAGAAGAACAGCTCGCACATCTCGTAGATGTCCTTGAGCGTTTCGTAGCCGAGGCGGATTTGGAATGAGCCTGGCTGGAACGCGAGCTTGGTGCCCTCGTGGCTGCGCACGTAATCGGCTATCTCGTGGTGGTAGGGAAGTGAGTCCTCACCGACCGAGGAGAAGTAGAGCCATTTGGGGGTGCCGACGTCGGGGAAGCTGTAGTCGTACGCCTCGTGTTTGATGAGGATGGTGCGCTCGGGGCCGTAGCGAAGGACGTAATGGTGGTTGCTCTCTTTACCGTCTTGCGTTTGCACGAATGACTGGTCAACGCCATTCTTTGCAAGCTGCTGCTTGATCTCTGCGCCACCTTCGTCGTTCCCGACGTGGGTGACGAGTGCGGTCCTCAGGCCAAGTCGGTTCGCCGAAACAGCCGCGTTGGGGCTGTTGCCGACCGCGGGCACATTGACCGCTCCCTTGTACGGGAGCTTGTCACCGAAGTACATCGT
>CAYWKE010000048.1:0-4305 GCA_964459075.1 uncultured Candidatus Saccharibacteria bacterium
GTGCGCGATTAGCTCAGGTGGTTAGAGCGCGTCACTGATAATGACGAGGTCCCAGGTTCAAGTCCTGGATCGCGCACAAAACCCTGAATGAACGGACGAGGTCCCAGGTTCGAGTCCTGGATCGCACACAGAACTCTCAAGCGAGAGTGATTAGCTCAGGTGGTAGAGCGGAGTAACAGTGTTTGGACACTGTTACTCCTGATAATGACGAGGTCCCAGGCTCGATTGATTTGGGAAATCAATCGAGGAGGTTGTCGACGGATAAGAGCTCTGCTCGAAACCGTCATACAACCTGAACAGATCCTGTAAGGATCGAGTCCTGGATCGCGCACAAAAAGTTTAAGAGAGACACGAACACGTTTTTGAAATGATAGAGCGGTCAAAGAGTGTCTAAACACTGCTTGACCTGATAATGACGAGGTGAGAAGTGAACACTTGGAACTTCGCAAGACCTTTTGAGATAGTTTGTGAGGTACGAAGCAAACTATCCAAAAGGTGTACAGCTCCTGTAAGGAGACAGGCTTCATCGATTTGGGAAATCGATGAAGGAGGTTGTCGACAGGTGAGAGCTCTGCTCGAAGCATGTCATATGCCCATTATGTCCAAGAACGAAGTGATTGGTAACAAAATGTGATGCCTGCGGTACAACCTGAACAGATCCTGTAAGGATCAAGTCCTGGATCGCGCACAGAGCTCTCAAGAGAGGAATACGAAACACCCGGCCACACATCGTGGCCGGGTGTTTCGCTTGAGTCTGCTGTTAGAGCGACGTCACGCCGAATGACTGCAGCACGACGAGAACGGTCGTCGTGAAGAGCCAGGAGAAGAAAGCGATGCGGACGAGCTGCATGAGGTTGATGCGCTCGACGGCGCCAAGCAGACCACCGGTCGTTGGTGCAGCAACGTGTGATACCGTCTCGTGGTGCTGTGCAGCTGGTGCTTCGGGAGGAGTGACCGTGGTAGGGTGTGCCGGTGCATCCTCAACGATGTGCTGTGCTATCGGGATAAGGGACTGGACGCGAGCAAGAGTTGCGCTGATGCGCTCGTGCTCCTCTCGCTCTTCATCGGTCATGCGTATCGGCTCATCTTGAGCGTTCAGTGCGCGCCAGTAGGCAGCGAGGCCGCGTGCAGGAAGCTCGATGAACGCATAGTGACAGTACGCCAGGAAATCGATGAGAAATGCGACCGTTGGGGACTCCTTTATGGTCTCACGACTCACGAACACAAAGCCACGCTCGCGTGGGCGCAGCACCGGCTCAGGGAGCTGCGGCATACGACCGTACTCAGCATAGAATGCGTCGAGAAAACGGAACCGCTCCTCACGCTTCTTGGGAAGCTCCACCTTGCCGGTCGGGCGCATGGAGAGGATGACCGCTTCGTGGTGCGACAGGGTAGACTCTTTGGGAGGTGTTGGCGCTGGGGGTGCAAACTCGTCGTGACGACCCATTCGGTCGATATCTACCGCTTGGTTCGTATCCTCGCCACACAGGTCAAGCTCGGCGAGTGAAGCGCAGATGCGGTCGATCTCGTGCTGTGCTGAAATTGAAACGGCCATGGTGGTGTTTGAAACGATTGGTAACTTTTGTAATTGTATTATATACCAAAGATTGCTACATGTCAATACTTATGACATAGAAAAATAGCTCAGAACAGAGCCATACACTGACCACACTATCCTGCAAGAACAGCGAACACGCTATTGAATCCGAGTGCAAGGAGCGTAACATTGACCGTTGTGCCAAGTACGACCGGCACCACCAGGGCACGGAACGAGTAGCCCAACAGCGCCAGTGGGATGATGATTGTCTCGTTGGGAAGTGGCACGAATGCGATGAAGAGGAATGTGGCCGGCAAGATCCAGCGACGATGGTTCTCGGCGAGTCGCTTTAAGCGGCGATACCACACGACCGTCTCCTCATCCACGAACCGGCGACTCATCACACCGATGACGTATCCGGTGAGATCGGCGAGGATGGTCCCGATGATCATGAAGCCGATGACATCGAAGAGGGAGAGTCCTGCTGCCGTGAAGATGGGTACGAATGCGGTGATGGGAACCGGGACCACAATGTTCATGCCCGCAACATAGGACGCAACGAGAATGCCTACGTAGCCGAACTGGGCGACCGACGCCTGCAGTGAAGCGCTCTGCAGGACCATGCCTGCAAATGTGAAGATGAGGGAGAACACCACGAGGGCCGCCAGGAACTGGAGGCCGATGCGGTGGTGGTTGAGGAATGCTGCTAATTGCCGCATGCCACGCGAGAAAGGTCGAGCGTGTCGACCACCGCTTCGCACAGTTGGTCGAGTGAGTCGCGACGCTTCAGGACGTGGTCCTCACCAGGGAAGAGGAGCTCGGTGACGTTCTTATTGCGAGCGCGGGCGAACTCAAGGTACTCGGTCGACTGCCACTTCGGGACCGAGGTGTCGTTCTCGCTGTAGGCGACGAGGATGGGTTGACGCTGTACGTCCTCCACCAGACCCGTGAAGACCTCTGCGCGTCGATACGCAGCAAGGTTGTTGGTATCGGGAACCCCCTCAAAGAGCTTGGTGAAAGGTGATGAGGGAATACGTGAAGTGAGTGAGTACCAGTTGCTCACACCATTGATCGAGACCGCTCCATCGACCTCGTCCGCCAATTCGGCGATACCGCGCAGCGCGAGGTAGCCGCCGTAGCTGTTCCCGATGAGGTAGACCGTACCGATGTCGAGTTCATCTTGGTAGTGTTCGATAGCGTTCTCGATATCGGCAACATCGACAACCCCGATCTGCAGGTGGAGCGCCTTGAGGAAGGATTTGCTGTAGCCCCAGGAGCCGGTGTAGTCGAGCTTGAGGACCCGATAGCCTGCCTCGGCAAGTTTTTCCAGAAGCTCATCGTAGACCGCGTAGGAAAGGTAGGAGTGGTAGCCGAGCGAGGTTTGGCGCTGGGGGCCGCCGTGGAGCCAGACGAAGAGGGTCTCGGAGTTGCGATTCTCTTCTGCGGGAGAGAGGAGCACGCCGTAGCGACCCGCGACCGAGACGACCTCGCGTGTGATGTCCTCTTCGGACTCGACCTTTTCGACCGGCACCAGCTCGGTCTTTCGTGAAAGGCGCTTCAGGTCGACGAGGACAGGGAAGGAGGTCTTGCCTTCGATCTTCAGGTACGCGAGGGTGTCGTCGACCCGCATGAGGTAGTCGCCGTATGAGGCGCTCTGCTCGACGAGCGTTTCCTCGCCACTTTTCGTGCGTGCCCAGAGTGACCAATCGTACGGGCTGTCGGTGTTCGCAAGGTAGAAGAGTACGTTCCCGGCGTAGAGGTAGTCCTCGGCGACACTGGTGTGGGTGATACGGGTCACCTCGGTCGTCGGTAGCTCAGTGAGCGTGGTCTCATACAAGGTGCGGTAATCCTTGTACAGGCCAAGGTACGCTGCGCGAGTCTCATCTTGAGAGAATTCGAAGTAGCTCGGTTCATCAGAGGCGATGGTGTAGTCCTTGTTGCGTTCAAGATCCCACAAACGGTGCCCGGGGTTTGCGTAGGAGTAGGCGGCGATGTAGCGCCCGGTATGAGAGACGGTGAGGAAGGGGAGCTCTCTATCAACGTAGATCGGCCCCGTCATGGTACGGGTGCGCAGGTCGAAGCGACGCACGGCCCCATCCTTGAAGAAGAGGATCTGCTCGCCGCTACCGGAGAAGCGGATGCGGTCTTGTGCCTCACGCACCGGCAGGTAGCCGATGGCGCGCGCCGGTCGCTCGGAGATGTCGTAGAGAATGTGGAGCGTCTGGCTACCCCAGGGGAAGACCCGGATGCCCCTGGTGCCTTGCGCATTATGGGTGTAGTCGACCACATTCCCCAGAGAAGGGAGGAGCTGGGGCAACTCGTCATACTCACGACACGAGCCCTTGGTATTGCAGTGAAAGTAATCGCTTCCCCCGGGACCGCGGAACTCAAGGGCGACCTCATCCTGAGCCACTTCCTTGATGAAGCCGTACTGGATCTCGTCCGCATGTGCCGGGAGTGCGATGAGGATGAATAGAAAGCCGAGAGCGGCTGAAGCAAAGTAGCGCATGCGTGAGTGATTACGGTCCCCCTGATAATGTCTCTAGTATACAAAGGTATGACGTTGCGCGCGACGAGGACTTTCGTTGACCTACCGTCAAAGACGTTGAGCTTTTTGGTACTAAGCGGTACACTCTAGCAACCTGTTGGGCATGTGGCGGAATTGGTAGACGCGCTACGTTCAGGTCGTAGTCGGGGTAACTCGGTGGAGGTTCAAGTCCTCTCATGCCCACAAAACAGAGGAGCCCAAGGCATGACCTTGGGCGACT
>CAYWKE010000049.1:0-4034 GCA_964459075.1 uncultured Candidatus Saccharibacteria bacterium
TCGACAATCTCATCGCCATCGTTGATTCGATGGAGCGCTTTGGGCTCGCGGTCACCGTCGCCCTCATCGTGGCATCCATTCTCATCACCTTCAACACCGTGCGGCTCGCCATCTACACCAGCCGAGACGAGATCGCGGTCATGCGCCTCGTGGGTGCTTCCCATGCCTACATCCGCGGCCCCTTCGTCTTTGAGGGCGTCATGTACGGGGTCATTGCGGCTATCATCACCCTCGTAGCGTTCTACCCACTCACGCTCTATCTTGCCGACGAGACGGAAGCCTTCTTTGGTAACATCAATATCTTCGTCTACTACACCGAGCACTTCGGTACCATCTTCCTCACCATCATGGGGGCAGGTATGGTGCTGGGCGCCATCTCCTCATTCCTGGCTGTGAAAAAGTACCTCAAACTCTAGTGAGGTGCGTGGTACAATCATTCGTATGAGTAACGCCACGCGAGGGGGAAACCAGCAAGCTCGCAGAGGCACCAGATCGAAGGACGCGCAGAAGAAGCAAGCGAAGCAGACGCAACGAAATGAGCGACAGCCGGCCTACCTCTTTGTGGTAGGCGGTGTCATGTCGGGCGTGGGGAAGGGAGTTGCCTCATCCTCGATCGCCAAGCTCCTCCAAGCACGCGGGCTTACCGTGACCGCGCTCAAGATCGACCCGTACATCAACGTGGACGCGGGCACCATGAACCCCACCGAGCACGGCGAGGTCTTCGTGATGGACTCTGGTTTGGAGACCGACCAGGATATGGGCAACTACGAGCGCTTCCTCGACACGACGCTCCCCTCGATCAACTACATGACCACCGGCTCAGTGTACCTTGAGGTCATCAGGAAAGAGCGCAACCTTGAGTTTGGTGGGAAGTGCGTTGAGGTCGTGCCTGATATCCCGCTGGAGGTCATCAGTCGTATCGAAGCGGCTGCCGCCGAGGCGCGAGCGGACATCGCCATCATTGAGGTGGGGGGTACGGTGGGCGAGTACCAGAACATCCTCTTCTTGGAAGCGGCACGCATGATGAAGGCAAAGTATCGTGATCAAGTCGCGGTCGCGATGGTCAGCTACCTCCCGGTACCCGGCTCCATTGGCGAGATGAAGACCAAACCCACCCAGTACGCGGCGCGGACCTTGAACGCGGCCGGGCTGCAAGCCGACTTCATTATCGCCCGCTCAAAGCTACCGCTCGATGAGAAGCGCAAGGAGAAGATCTCTATCTTTTGCAACACGCCGGTTGAGCACGTCGTCTCCGCACCCGATGTCGAATCCATCTACGATGTACCCATCAACTTTGAGCGCGACAAACTGGGAGACGCAATCTGCAGGACACTCGACCTGCCCTGCGAAAAAGCAGACCTCACCGCGTGGAAGAAGTTCGTCACGCGAAGCAAGAGTGTCACGAAAGAGTTGCCCATCGCGGTCGTAGGCAAGTACTTTGAGACGGGTGAGTTCGTGTTGAGCGACGTCTACATCTCGGTCCTCGAGGCCATCAAGTATTCCTGCTACCACGAGGGCGTGAAGCCCAAGATAGAATACGTCTCAAGCCGCGCTATCGAGAGTGGGAAGCGCGACGTCAAGACGCTCAAGAAGTACGCGGGCATTCTGGTGCCGGGTGGGTTTGGCTCGACGGGTGTTGAGGGGAAGATCAAGGTCATCAAATACGCGCGTGAGCACAAGATTCCATTTTTTGGGTTGTGCTACGGTATGCAGCTGGGGGTGGTGGAGTTTGCGCGGCACGTTGCGGGTCTCAAAGAGGCGCACACCGCAGAGATAAGCAAAAAGACGCCACATCCCGTGATCGACGTCATGGAAGCGCAAAAGGCGCATCTCACCGAAGGACACTACGGGGGCACCATGCGGCTTGGCGCGTACCCGTGCGTCCTGAAAAAGGGAACCATTGCAGCAAAAGCATACAAAGACCTCACTATTTCAGAGCGTCACCGTCACCGCTTCGAGGTCAATGAAGCCTTCATTCGCGAGCTTGAGGAGGCAGGTCTCGTCTTCTCGGGCACGAGCCCCGATGGCACCCTGATGGAGATCATGGAGCTTCACAAGGACGTGCACCCCTTCTTCCTCGGCACACAGTTCCACCCCGAATTCCACGCGCGACCCCTTTCACCTCATCCCCTCTTTTCAGCATTTATCGCAGCAGCAAAGAAGCACCATGGCGCGTGATCTACTCATCGGGTGCACGACAGGGGTCTTCTACCCGCACACCAGCCTCGCCCAGTCACTTCGCGAGCTCACTGCGGCCGGTATACGAGTCATTGAACTCGGTCAAAATTATGCGAGCCCCGAGACCGACGACTGGCTGGAGATCACCAAAGAGGATCTGGCGGGTGTCGAGCACCTCTCTCTCCACGCACCAGCAATGCCGTTCGATGATTCCGAGGAGACGCACATCGTCTTTCGAAAGGTGGAGCACCTCATGACACTGGCGCCTCTTTCGCATGTGGTCGTGCATCCGGATGTGGTCACCGATTATGCGCATCTCAGGGAAGCGCCGTTCCCTATTGCTATCGAGAACATGGACGTACAACGTCAGACGCACCAAGGTGTCGAGGAACTGAGAGAAGTCTTCAACGAGCTTCCACACGCTCAGATGGTACTCGACGTGAATCATGTGTTCACGGTCGACCCAACGATGCAGCGCGCACATGAGCTGTACGAGGCATTTGGTGAGCGCATCGCCGAGATTCACGTGAGCGGGTATGACACGCTGCACGATCCGCTCTTCAAAACGAAACAGGATCAGATCATTCGTGCGATCGAAGATAGCTCTGTCCCACTCATCATTGAAAGTCAGATGGAACATGTGGGTGACGTTCTTGAGGAAGTAGAGTATATTCGTTCAGTAATTTCATCGTACGTATGAATGAACGACCACGCGCACAGGAGGCACGACCTGCAAGGATCGAAAATCTGGAACAAGTGCGAGAAGATATTTTCCGTTCAATTGTAAATCGTAAACTCCTCGAATCATTTGAGGATGCCTTAGGTGAGGCTGATCTCGATGACCATATTGATGAGTGGGGCGCGGCACTCACTGCTCTCGCTGGTCAATCACCGGAATACCTGAGTGCACTCTTGGCGGTGCCACATGAACTTAAAGTGAGACGTGTGCAGGCCCTACAAAATAAGGTTACTGAGGATACCTCACTTGAACAGGTGCTCATGGATGCAGCGATCGAAGCCTACAATGAAGGGTATCGTGTGGGGTATCATGCGTCACCGCACGACATAAAACCAACTAAAGACCCAAAAACGGGACGAGAAACATGGAGTATTTCTGGATACGAAAATGATCATCGTGATGATGATCTGAGCATGGCGTACTACAGCACAAATTTCGAGAGCATGTATCGAAGGAAAAATCCCAAGAAGGTGTATCTGATCCGAGCACACCAGAGTCCTGAAGGGGGACATAGGCAAGATAACGATGGTGCGTGGGGGCGCGCACCAAAATTGGATGTGATCGATGTGATCGATTATGCCAAGACAATGGAAGAAGTGGAAAAACGAATACTCGATTTGCAACGAGAGAGAGCCAAAGCGCAAAGGGCGGGAGAGGTTTGACCCTACTCCCGCCTGCCTATCGTTTCTGGTTTCGAGCTTGAAACTCGTTCCAGAGTAAAAAGTGGAGCTTCTCAGCTCCGATCTCTTCAAGCCAGCGCTTCATCGCGAGCTCGTTGGCGACGTCCTCCAGTCGACCAATCCGGTACGCTGTGACAAGTCGCTCTGCATTGAGTTGGTCTCCCATGTCACACGAATGTGTGCTTTTGGGAGGGTCGCAGCGCCGCTCGATGGACTCGAGCGCTCTTTGAAGAGTGGGCAACATGGTGTCGAATTCTCCTCTCAGCTCGAGTGTTTCTAACGTGCAACAATAACATATCCTTTATTTTTGTCAATGATCTGGTTTTTCTGATAGATCAAGTTGTGCTATAGTTTCTACGCGCCCCGATGGGCGCGTATCACTTTGCCGGGTCGTCTAATGGTAGGACTCTGGTTTCTGGCACCAGCTATCTAGGTTC
>CAYWKE010000050.1:0-3630 GCA_964459075.1 uncultured Candidatus Saccharibacteria bacterium
CCGCACGGCGGCACCGCAGAGAAGCTCCTCGACTTCATACCCGAAGAGCGCGTGAAGGACGTGCTCTACTTCGCGCCGTTCGACCTCTCCTATCCGGTCTCGTTCAACGTGTTGGAGAACGTCGACCCCGACAAGCGCCACCTCGTCGTCAACGGTTTGATGGCAACTTTTGAGAAGATCTGGGTGGATGCGTGGTCGGCGCGCATGGCCTACATTTTGCAGAACACACTCGGCGCCCTATTGGAGTGGCCGGACGCGACCCTCCTGGGGGTCAACCGCATGTACACCGATAAGGAGTACCGCAAGAAGGTCGTTGATAACGTCACCGATCCTTCAGTGAAAGCGTTTTGGGTCGAGGAGTTCGCGAAGTACACAGACCGGTTCGCAGCGGAGGCGACGCCCGCCATTCAGAACAAGATCGGACAGTTCGCCAGCAACGCCCTCGTGCGCAACATCATTGGTCAGCCGCAGTCCTCTTTCAACATGCGGGAGATCTTGGACAAGAAGAAGATATTCATCGTGAACCTCTCCAAGGGGCGCGTGGGGGAGGGGAATGCCAACCTCTTGGGCTCGATGCTCATCACCAAGCTCTACCTCGCAGCGATGTCGCGCGCCGATGCCTCAGCGAGTGAGATGCGCGATCTGCCACCGCACTACCTCTATGTGGATGAGTTCCAGAGTTTTGCGAATCGCTCCTTCGCCGACATTCTTTCTGAGGCCCGCAAGTACAAGCTTGCACTCACCATCGCACACCAGTACATCGAGCAGATGGAGGAGGAGGTGCGTGCAGCGGTCTTCGGGAACGTCGGCACGATGATAACGTTCAGGGTCGGTTCCTATGACGCGGAAGTGCTCGAGAAGGAGTTCTCGCCTATCTTTACCATGACCGACATCGTGAATCTCGGGAGGTTCCAGATATACCTCAAGCTGATGATCGATGGTGTGGCGAGTCAGCCGTTCTCGGCGACCACGACACCCTCACCGGACGAACCGAAGGTCTCATTCAGAACCCAAGCAATTGCCGCTTCGCGTGCACGCTACTCGAGGCCGCGTGCTGAAGTGGAGGAAGAGATAAGAACATGGCACGGTCCAGAGATAGGTGAGATGCCACTTGAGAACCCATCCGCGCGCCCCGCGCGCAAGCGTCCCTCTTCAAATGAGGCTCCAGCGCCGCGAGAAGGTTTGCGCGCATTGCTCTCAAAAACGACGGGCGAGTCTGGGAGAGCACCTGCTTCGGGTAACGCTGGTGCACGTGAGAGCGACACAAAGCCACAGAACGACCTCAAAGCGACGTTGGCCGCGATATCAAAACGCGAGCAGGAAAAGGAGGAGAAGCAAGAGCGCGCGCGTCCCGAGCGACGTGAGCGTCCACAGCACACGCAGCACCCCGAGCGCAAGGAGCCACGAGAACGTGCCCGCAATGAGCGACCCACAGATCGCACAACGTCCGGTACCCGTCCGCCCGAGCAGAAAAGAACGCCCCCGCCGGGAGATCAACCAGATCCCATTCGCGAGGGATTGCGTGCAGCGCTTCATGGGCTTGGGGTCAAACCACACGATACACCCGCGGGTACGCCACCAGAGCCCGTGCGTCCCGGAAAACCACATGCGCTTCAAGAGCAACAGCGCACTGATGGAGGCGGGTCGCAACAGGGGCATGCCACTTCACCCACACCACAGCCACAACAGCAGACACCTCCTCAAACGCAGCGACCCCAGCAGCCCCCTGTCCGACCGCAGACGCATGCGGGTGTGACCGTTGAAGAGTTGGAGCGGGTACTGAACGTCGATGACGATCCAACTTTGCGCTCATGACCCGCTTGCTCGCTACCTGCCTGCTCCTTGCGCTTGCGCCTCTGGGAGCGCTGGCATCGGTGCGAGTGAGCGAGGTGGCATGGATGGGAAGCGCAGAGAGCGCGAACGATGAGTGGATAGAACTCGAGAACACGGGCGCGAGCGTGGTCGATCTCTCAGGGTGGGTCTTGGAGGCCGAGGATGGCTCGCCGTCGATAGCTCTCTCTGGCAGTGTTGCCCCTGCAGCGTTTGCAACACTCGAGCGTACTGATGATGAGAGTGTGCCGGGTGTCTCAGCGCTCCTCATATATGCGGGTTCACTCAGTAACGAAGGTGAGCGGCTCACCCTCTACGACTCGAGTGGCACGGTCGTGGACACGGTCGATGGGCGTGATGGGTGGGATATCGGGGGTGACAACGAGACCAATGATACCCTGCAGCGAAATGGCAGCGGGTGGGTGACCGCGCCTGCGACGCCCGGTCGAGCGTATGCGGGGGGTGCGCGGACCTCAGGTACAGAAGCGGGAGCGGCACCCACGCAGCGCATTTCAGATCGCCCCGTCATCGTCACGCGTGAGCACGATGAACCCATAATCCTCAAGGATGAGAAAGAGCGGTGGAGTGAGGTGTCGTTCGAGATACCTGAGGTCGTGACCGAGGGGACACCGTTTTGGATGCGTGCACGCGTGCGTGACGAGGATGGGGATGAGCGCGCTGCCCAGGTCTCATGGTCCACGGGAGATGGGGGAAGCTATCGCGGCAGTGACGTGCGTCATCGCTACCGTGCGCCGGGGCAGTACGTCGTCTTTGTCTCCATCGAACGTCGCCACCTCGATGAGGTACACCGGCATGAAGAGAAGCGCAGCATTGAGGTCGTACCGGCGACGGTTGCCGTGAGTGCTTTGGGTGAGGGATACGTTGATGTGACCAACACGGGTGAGCATGAGCTCGACCTGTCGCACTGGCACGCGGTAGGCGGTGGAGGTATTGCGACGTTGCCCGCGCATACGTACGTTTTGCCGGGAGCGTCGGTGCGTGTTGCGGTGGAGACGCACGAGGATGTGAAGACCGCGGCGCTTATTTCTCCCGACAAGGTGGTGGTGGCAACGTATCCCAGCACTCGCGTTCCCGATGCAGTGGTACGTGTTGCGGGTGAGGCGCCGCGGCCTACGGCCGCGGCGCCCACCCCCACCAATGATGTTGTCGCAGCTACCGCTCCTACACAGGCGCAAACCGCACTTCCTTCCGTGGAAGCTGAGCCGACTGCGCAGTTGGCATCCGTCGCCTACGCGAGTGAGAACATGCCGCCTGCCGCATTTAATTCTTCACTCTGGTACTGGGCGCTCCTCCTGGTCATTAGTGTCGCGTCGGCAGGCTTGCTCATGGGTCCGCGACCTGCGCGGGAAGAGGTACGCACTGATGAGCAGGGTGCGGCTCTCGATGCGGCTGAAACTCTTCCCTTTGCTGAGGAGTTCACCATCATTGAAGAGAATGGCAAAAGCACGTAAGCTTGGGTGCACGCATGGCTGACGTCAAAAAACTCATCCTGGTTACAGGAGGGGCGGGCTTTGTCGGCTCACACCTGTGTGAGCGACTTGTGCGTGACGGTCACCGGGTCATCTCGCTCGATAACTACTTCACCGGCACGCCCGAGAATCACGTTGAGGGAGTGGAGTACCGCACCGGCCACACGAAAGATATCGAGGCGCATGTCACCGAGACTCCTGACCTCGTCTTCCACCTTGGTGAGTACGCGCGCACGGAAAAATCATTTGAGGACATCGAGCTGGTGTGGGACCTGAACAAGTCGGGGACGTTCGCGGTCCTGGAGTTTTG
>CAYWKE010000051.1:0-3588 GCA_964459075.1 uncultured Candidatus Saccharibacteria bacterium
GTCAATACGTCATAACTTTCGTATGACGCACAGTTGAACGCCTGATACAACGTCGAGCCGTAGCATACACTTGAACCCTGAGCCGTCGGTATACGCACCGCCTGGCCAGCCGTAATTCAAGCGTATGTCTGCCGAACCTCTCGCCAGCTACCTCAAAGCCCACCGCAAGCTCTCGGGACTGTCCCAGACCGAGATCGCGTACCTCCTCAACGCCGACAGCCCGCAAACGATATCGCGCCTTGAGCGCGGAAGTCAGACGCCGGACCTGCCAGCGGCTTTTGCGTTCGAGGTAATCTTCGACGTCCCCGTGCACGAACTCTTCGAGGGGACGTACGTCGACGTCGAGATGCGCACCCAAAACTACGCCTACCTCCTCGCGCGCAGGATAGAACAGCTCCCCGACGACGAAGCGAATCGCCTGAAGCTCCGCACACTCAAGCGGGTATACGAGCGCGCCCTCGAACCCGACGACTGACCTCGCGTATGCCCTCCCTGCGTTCCTCGGTCTACCGCGTGCTCGCCATCGTGCCCCACTCGAAGGGCTTCGGCTTCGCCGTCTACGAGGGCATCAAGTCACCGCTCGACTGGGGCATCAAGCGCGTGCACGGCGACAAGAACACGGGCTCGATCGCCAAGGCTACGGCGCTCATCGAGCAGTACCAACCCGACCACCTCATCTTCGAGGACGTCGCTGGTACCCAGCGTTGCCGCCGGGTCCGCGACCTCATCACCGCGCTCGTTGCACTTGCCCGCCGAAAGGGCATCGCGGTCGCTCAGATCAGCCGAGCGCGTGTTCGCGAGAGGTTCGGCAAGCACGGCGCCATTCGCAAGCATGAGATCGCGGCGCACATCGCCAAGAAGACGCCCGCTCTCCGGCCTCGGCTCCCGAGCGCTCGCAAGCCGTGGCAGAGCGAGGACTACCGGATCACGATCTTCGAGGCGGCGGCGATGGCGTGGGTGTGGCTCAGCGACGAGCACCTTCGTGAAGCGGCATAGCCTGGCTCATATCCGGTTCCGCGACAGCGCCGGCACGGTTGCCGACCAACTAGCCCTTTGTCGAACATCACCAAACCGAGTATCCTCCCCGGTCCCTAGGGGTAACCCAAGGGGCGGCCGCTCCTTCAGCAAGGAGTGGTCGCAATGCGGCTCTTATCGAAGCGTGAGGTTCGGTCTCTGGTCCTCTACACCCCGCAGCACATCGCCCGCCTCGAAAAGGCCGGGAAATTCCCCAAGCGGGTACCCCTCGGCCCCGGACGGGTTGGGTGGATCGAGAGCGAGGTCCTGGAGTGGCTGGAGGAGCGGATCGCAAGACGCGCCAAGACGGAGCACACCGACTGACGCTCCTTCGGGAGCAATAGGAAGCCCTCGCAGCCATTTTGCTGCGGGGGCTTCTTCGTGTCTAGTGCCGCTCAATGATGGGGATACGAGGCGATATACTGTATCCCCATCGACGGTGCATCCTGTGTCCCCAGATCAGTTCGTCACATGCCACGCCATGCCGTCGCCGTTGTAACGAGGCCTTGGTCCCCCGACGTCGGTCTAAAATCGACCTCCTTCGTCGCGCTCGCTACGCTCGCTCACTTCAGCCTCGTCGGCACCCGTGAGCCGCGCCACGCGTACGCCTGGGACCGCTCGCTTCATGACGTGACCGCCCGAACCTCCCCGCTCCTGACGACCTCGGTCACACCCAACCGCCAGCTTGACAGGTGACACGCCGATGCCGCGTTTTCCCGAACGCGCCTGGCACGCGTCGCACGCTCAACAGCTCTGGGTATGTGAGGACACATGCAGCTCAAGATATGTCGAGATCAGAAGAGTGGGATGATCGGAAGGGGTATCGTGTGGGTAGTCGACGCCCGCGTTGAGTTCACACCCGAAGAAGAGGAGGCGATCAACAAGTACCGCCTCGGTTCTCAAGTTGTCTACTCGTCTGATGCCTTCAAGAAGCACTTCGGAGACTGGGCAGCTTCGACGACGGGTGCGGTCAACCCGCTCGCTGGTATGATCGCAATGGCTCGGACCCAGTTCTCCCTCAAGGTCACTATCAACGACCTGAAGAAGGGCGTTCACCTAGAGTGCAAGACATTGGATGAAGCGATTACAGCGGATGATGCGATCGAACAAGGTTGCAGGGCGGCCCGTGCGTATATTGCCAACGCCTCTTTCTTCGATGGTCAGGAGGAAGTGATCGAAATCGAGAATGCCTCAAAAGTCTAATTTGGAGAAGATTTGGGATAGCTTCTGGAAGGGAGCTACCTGGGGGGCGGGTAACTACAGCCCACCCGAACAGGTGTGGAAGTCTCGTTCCAATGACGAGAAGAGATTGGCTGACTTGCACAGGCGCCTTCTTGATTGGACGCCTGTCGAACTCGACGCGCTCGCGGAGCACACCGACCTTCCTCCGCTCACCGGTCCGCTCACCATGTTACTGGCAAGGCTTCTACGGAATACGGCCATTTTTCAAGACTTGCCACCGCTTCCACCCTGGTCTATCGACGCTTATGTGAAGCATAAAAGAATTCTCCAGGAATTAGCGGACTATCGGAGTGATCCAGAGAAATACCTAGTCGAATGCGGCGCTAACATCACCAATCTCGTTCGTACGCTGTGGGTGGACGTGCCTAACGATGTTGGGCACTTCACCTTCCCGCTCTACACGCACCTTCCTGCGCTTGAGTTCGTTCGTGGCCTTTTTGAAAACCAAAGGCTCGAACCGCCCGACGCTAAGTGCACATTGCATGAGTACATTCAAAAGCATTGTCCTGAGCCGTATCTTGAATATTTCCTCAGTCCTGTCCCCGTTCCGCGAGAGACATTCTTTGCGCACTGCCACATCGTCGGCGGTTCAGGAGCAGGGAAGACGCAGCTCCTTTCGGCGCTGTTCCTAGACTTCCTTCACGACGAGGAGCTGCCCTCGATCGTCGTCGTGGATAGCCAGGGCGACTTCATCAGGCAGCTGAGCACGCTCAAGAGCGACCGTAGGGTGATCCACATCTCCCCCAGGTACTCACCAGGGGTGAACGTGTTCGACGTTCACACGGGCGGCGATGAGCAGCTCGCGGCTGGCGCCATCCAAACCCTCACCTACCTGTTCACCGGCATTCTCGGGACCGACCTCACCGCCAAGCAGGGCATCTTCTTCCGCTTTCTGTGTCGGTTCATGCTGGCCTTCCCGGAGGTGCGGGGCGAGCCGGCTACGCTCCTCGATATGCTTGCGGCGCTCGACGACATCTCCCCCTACCGGGACATCGTCGCCAGCTTGCCCACGGTACAGCGGCAGTTCTTCGAGCGGGACTTCGACGGGAAGGAGTTCCGGCAGACCAAGGAGCAGGTGCGCTACCGGCTCAACGGCATCCTCGAAAACCCCACGCTTGAGCGGCTGTTCACGCAGAAGAAGACGCAGCTCAACCTTTCGAAAGAGCTGAATGGCTCCATCCTCCTCATCGACACCGATCAGGCGTACCTCAAGGAGCAGTGCGGGGCATTTGGCAGGATCTTCGTCGCCCTCGTGCTCTACGCGATCCTTGAGCGGGCAACCACCAACGACCGGCACCCGGTCTTTATGCTGATCGATGAGGCGCATCAGTA
>CAYWKE010000052.1:0-3548 GCA_964459075.1 uncultured Candidatus Saccharibacteria bacterium
TCATTATAGCACTACCCCCAACACGCCGCGTGTTGGTGTGGATAAGACGCTTTAGATCAACACAGCCCGACTCACCATGCACGCCCGAGCTAGGTCAACCTGCCTAAAGTTCTCATTCACGCCATGCATCGCGCAGTCTTCGTTGGCAAGTGGCAGGAGGACCTGAGGTATGCCGAGCGCGCACTTGATCTCTGCGACAATGGGAAGCCCGCCGCCGCAAAATTTGTTGAGGGGCTCTTCGCCGGTGATCGTTTTGATGATGCCGGCAACACGCTCCACACACGGCTCGTCGGCAGTGAGCTTGACCGAGTCGTGCATGCCACCGATCTCGACCGTGACATCTGCGTAGTCCGATATCATGCGTCTCGCATACACGGTAAATTGCTCAGCGATTGTGCGCGGGTCCTGGCTCGCGACCAGCCGAAAATTGATCTTGGCTGTGGCGCGCGCGGGGATGGCATTCTTGTACCCGTCGCCCGTGTAGCCCGACTGCACGCCGGTGATCTCGACCGTGGGCTGGAGACCGACCTGGCTGTGGAAGTCAGCACCCTCGGGAAGTTTGAGCGCTTTGGTGCCGGAGAGCCGCTTGAACTCCTCCTCGCTGAACGGTATGTGGAGGTTCTTCTCGCGCGTCGCCTCATCGATGGGGTCGACATCGTCGTAGAAGTGGTCGATCGCGACCACGTTGCGATCATCGTGGAGTCCGGCGAGAAAGTGCGAGAGCGTCCACGCAGCCGAGGGGGTAGCGCCGCCGTAGAGACCAGAGTGGAGGTCGGTGTGGGAGGTGGTCACGGAGACGGTCGCATTGAACCCACCACGAAACCCGAGCTCCAAGGTCATCTTGCCACCGGTCGTCTCGCCGTCGGAGATGAGCGCCCAGTCAGACGCCAAAAGGTCGCGATGGTCGGCGAGGAACTGGGGCAGCAGATCGGAGCCAGTCTCTTCATCCCCTTCGATCAGAAACACAATGTTATGACCGAGTGTGCCTTCCTCGATGAGATCGAAGACCGTCGCAATGTGCACCAAGACTTGCCCCTTGTTGTCGACGATACCGCGTGCGTACAAGCGTTCGCCGTCGTCGCGCACCAAGAACGGGTCGCCGCTCCAGCCATCTGCTTTCTCTGCCGGCTGCACGTCGTAGTGGCCGTAGATAAGGACGGTCTCTTCACGCCCCGCGTCAAAACGCGCCACAACGATCGGGTTGCCGTATCCCTCGATCACGTCGACCGTAAACCCGCGGGAAGCGAACTGCTCCTTGAGCCATGCTGCCGTATTCGTCATCTCGTCTTTGCACAACGGGTCGGTTGAGATGCTACGAAAGGCGATGAACTCGTCGAGGAACGTGCGGTAGGTGTTGCGCTCATTCATACAGAAGACTATAGTGCACGGCTAGGAAGACGGCAACCGGGAAGGAGCGCCGCCATGATCGTAGTGATCCTTGGCCGACCTGGAGCTGGCAAGACCACGCTCGCGAAAGCGTTGGTGAATCACGCAGGATTTATGCCCGTGGTGAATACCACTACCCGTCAACCGCGAGGTGCAGACGAGCTCGAGTATGAGTTCCTCCCGAGACACGCCTTTAACACCGCGGTTGTTCGTGACGAATTCGCGTGGGTGGTGCGTGTCCATGGTGAGCTGTATGCCACTAGACGGCAAGAGCTCAACGAAGCGCGGTCGTCGCCGCGAACGATCGTAATGACACCTGATCATGAAAAAGTCGTGCGTGTCTACCGCCTGTCCAAAAAACACCATTCCCCGTTCTTATGCGTTTACCTCCATGCCGAGGAGGGGGAACTTAGGCGCAGGATGCAGCAAGATACAGAACGCAACGCGACTGAGGAGGAAATCGAGCAACGCTTAGCGGAGAGCAGGGGCTGGTATGGGCGTGTGCGAAGCTGGCGTGATCTTCCGGTCATTATTGTTCCCGAATGGAGCAAAGAAGAGACGCTCGAGTACGTGCTCCACGTGCTCAACCGGTACACGATCGAGGGCCTCACTTGAGGTCCTCGATTTCGTATCCCTCAACACGCTCTCCCTTCGCATCAAACCACACCGTGCACCGCACCCGCTCACCTTGCAACACCCGCGGGAACCAGTGCGGATCCGACGGCCACATGGCCGCGTACGGCACCTCACCAAAGCCAAACCAGTGCGGCCGCATCTTTTCTACCTCCCGAGGCTCTCCATCCCACCGCCCTGCCAGGTAGGCATGCACATGCATGTCCCCCGCCTCGCCCGCACCGTTGTGGAAGTAGAGCTCGGCAACGTAGTCGAGATCGTGTGGAGAGACGCTGACCCCCGTTTCCTCTTGAAGCTCGCGGATCGCCGTCTCTTGGTGTGTCTCGCCCACCTCAAGTTTGCCGCCAAAACCATTCCACTTCCCCGCACCAAAGCCGCTCGTCTTGTAGCCCAAGCACACTCGCTCTCCATCGATCAGATACACCAGGGTCGCTTCGGTCATACCACCACTCTACCGCAGCTCACTGACAAGCTCACGCGCAGGTGCTCCCACCTCGACACGGAATGTGCGCAGGCCGATCAGCTGGCCGCGCGCAGTCTCGACCCGACAGCGCCACTCTCCATCGACCACATTCTCTGCGAATGTGTACCCTCGGTAGCCACCGTCGCGCCCACCCACGATGCGGTACGGAATGACCCCGCGGTCCTGCCACCCAGCATCCGTTTTGTACTGCCAGCGGTGTTGGATGCGCGTATTGAGATCGGTCGGCGCGAACACTGCCGCAAAGCAGTGAAGCGCCTCCCCTTCCTGCCAGTGGATCACGTTATCGGACGTGCGCCAAAACTCCCACCACGCAGGCCTCTCGTAGGTCACCCGGTACCCTGCCCCCGTATTCTCCACATCGTGGAAGGAACCGATGAACTTCAGGGAGAGTGGAATGGGCGGCAGGATGTTGGTGAAGTAGAGTCCTTGAAAGGCAACACAGATCCCCACGACCGAGAACACAACGCCGCGGTACGCGCGGGTGACGCGCACCGGCGAGATCCGCTTGAGGAGCTCAACAACCGCCATGATGAGTACCAGCGAGAGTGCGCTTGAAAGCAGGAACACGCCCGGCCCCATCGCGTTGAGGAAGACCGGCACCAGAAGCACGCACAGCGACAGCAGCGCGATGTAGTAGATCGAGAGCTGGAACGTCACCCCCTGGTAGCGGTGGCGAAAGAACTCGTTGCCAATGAGGAGTGCGGCCAGAAAGAGGAGGAACGGCCACGCAGAGATGATGGTGCCGCTGCGCGAGTAGAAGACGAGGAGACCGCTGAAGAGGCCCCCCAAGGCGAACTGGAACAGCAGTGGGATGAAGGGCTGTATGAGGGTGAGCCGAGTGCCCACCTCTCGCTTCTCTTCGAGCCGATTCCAGAGGACGATGCCCACGGTCGCTACCGTCAACAGACCGATGAGGATGACGTTATCGAGGAGCTGGTCGATCCGATCGAGCGTGACGTTGTCCCACGTAAAGCCGGTCAAGAACGCGCCCCACGAGAACCACTTCTCGTGCTGCTGGACGAATTCACGTATCGAGAGAAACATA
>CAYWKE010000053.1:0-2976 GCA_964459075.1 uncultured Candidatus Saccharibacteria bacterium
CGCCATAATGCAGACCTGTATGGCCACTACGCTGCCCCATGCTGCGCGCGCTTGCGAAGTGGTGATTTTTGCTACTGCGGAGTTATTATCAACAGAGCGGACACAACGATAGCCCACTACCGCAACAGCCCCCAGGATTCCTAGGTTGAATATTGTCACATACGGGATACTCTCCCAAACACCACTCAGGAATGGGTCTATCGCATATTGAGCGGCGAGCAGCCCCGAAAACAGAACACTTATGCTAAAACCTGCGAGGAAAGCAACAAACACCATTACAGACAAGCAAAAGGTTGCTTCATCCACCCACAAGCGAAATGCATCTGGAGCTCTGCGGAGAAGTTGATACACAACATACAACACTACCGCGCTCATAAGAATAATAACGGGAGACCCCTCGCCACCAGCCGTAAGCGAAAACACGTTCACACC
This sequence comes from uncultured Candidatus Saccharibacteria bacterium, assembly GCA_964459075.1. GTDB lineage: Bacteria > Patescibacteriota > Minisyncoccia > Phycocordibacterales > UBA12088 > CAYWKE01. The sequence goes on from CAYWKE010000053.1 coordinate 433, forward strand.
ATAGACCGCACCAGCAACCGCAAGCGCGAGCCATACTATGGTGGCACCGAGGACACAAGGTCCAAGTGGACGCCGCCACCACACATCAAGCACGGTCTCTTTTAGAATATTCCCACCCGCAGAAAAACCTTGTGCTATAAAGAGGGGAAAAATGAACCTATAGAGCCCCGCAGCCACGGTGACCAAAATCAACTCCATGCACAACATACTAGCACGCGAGTCCTCGATCTGACCCTAGTGGTTGACAACACGAAACAGCACCACCAAGAGGACGGCGCCGCTCGAAACGACAAAGGAATTCAGGATCTACACCACCCCCCGCGCCTTCTTGATCTCCTCGGCGACGTTGTTGGGGACGACGGCGAAGTGATCGAACTCCATCGTCCAGTTGCCTCGGCCTTCGGTCATGGAGCGCAGCATGGTGGTGTAACCGAACATCTCAGCCAAGGGGACCTTCGCGGTGATGGTCTGGATGTTGCCGTGACCCTCCATGCCTTCGATGGCACCGCGCTTCCCGCTCAAGGAGCCATTCACGTCACCCATGAACTCATCCGGAACGGTCACCACAACTTTCATCACCGGCTCCATCAGGACCGCCCCCGCTTTCCGAGCGGCCTCCTGGAACGCCTGACTTGAAGCGATCTTGAAGGCGACCTCACTCGAGTCGACATCGTGGTAAGAACCATCGAAGAGGTCGACAGAGACATCCACCATCTTGTAGCCGGCGACGATACCGCGGTCCATCGCCTCACGGAATCCCTTCTCACACGCAGGGATGTACTCCTGTGGAATGACGCCGCCCTTGATGTTGTTGATGAACTCGAAGTGATCCTCGTGCTTGGTGTTCTTGGGCAGATTCGCTCGCTCCTCGGGATCGACGTGCTCAATCGGCTTGATGTTGATCTTGACGTGCCCGTACTGACCGCGACCGCCAGTCTGCTTGATATACTTCACCTCAGCATCGGCGGGCTTCTGAATGGTCTCGCGGTAGGTGACCTGCGGAGCACCGACGTTCGCTTCGACGTTGAACTCACGCTTCATGCGATCAACGAGGATCTCGAGGTGGAGCTCACCCATACCCGAGATGATGGTCTCGTTACTCTCCTCGTCGGTCGAAACACGGAAGGTCGGATCCTCGTCCGCAAGGCGCTTGAGCGCCATGCCCATCTTCTCCTGGTCTGCCTTGGTCTTGGGCTCGATGCGCAGTGACACGACCGGCTCTGGGAAGGTGATCTCTTCGAGGTGAATGGGGTGCTTCTCGTCGCAGAGCGTGTCGGAGGTCTTGGTATTCTTGAGACCGACACCCGCGGCGATCTCACCCGCATAGACTGCCTTCACCTCCTCGCGCTTGTCGGCCATGAGACGCACGATGCGTCCAAGACGTTCTTTCTCGCCGGTCGTGGCGTTGTAAACATAGGAGCCTGCCTCGATGGTGCCTGAGTAGACGCGGAAGAAGGTCAACGTTCCGACATACGGATCGGTTTGCACCTTGAACGCGAGCGCTGCAAACGGTGCATTGTCGTCCGCCGGACGCTCCTCTTCCTCACCGGTGAGTGGGTTCGTTCCTTTTTCTGCGGGGATATCAAGCGGCGTTGGGAGGTAGTCGACGACCCCATCCAGCACCTTCTGGACGCCTTTGTTCTTGAGCGCAGAGCCACAGTAGACCGGGAAGATCTCGTTCTTGATGACAGCCTTGCGCAGGGTCTCTTTGAGCGCTTGCTTCTCGGGCTCAGTGCCCTCGAGGTAGGCGTTCATCAGCTCGTCATCATGCTCGACAACGCGCTCAACGAGCTCAGCGCGGTACATCTGCGCATCCGCCTTGAGGTGCTCGGGAATGTCCTGCTCAATGACATCCATGCCCATCTGCCCCTCGAAGGTGTAGGCCTTCATCTCAACGAGATCAACGACGCCCTGGTGCTGATCCTCTTCGCCCCACGGGATCTGTACGCGCACGGCCTTGGGAGAGAGTCGGTCGAGAATGCTCTGGTACGAGCGCTCAAACGATGCACCCGTGCGGTCGAGCTTGTTGATGAAGCACAGGCGGGGGACCATCGCGTCGTTGGCGTAGCGCCAGTTCGTCTCCGATTGGGGCTCGACGCCGGCAACGCCGTCAAAGACGACGATCGCGCCATCCAGCACACTCATCGAGCGCTTCACCTCAGCGGTGAAGTCGATATGACCGGGGGTATCGATGATGTTGAAGGTCGTGCGGTTTTCAGGCTTCGTCTTCTCGTCCTGCGGCACATTGGTCTTCGCCCAGGAACAGCTGATCGCAGCAGCGGTGATGGTGATGCCGCGCTCTCGCTCCTGCTCCATCCAGTCGGTGACGGTCTCTCCCTCGTGAACCTCCCCGATCTTGTGGCTCATGCCGGTGTAAAAGAGGATGCGCTCGGAGGTCGTGGTCTTACCCGCATCGATGTGGGCAATGATCCCGAAATTACGCATCTTCTCAAGTGGTGCTTGTCGACTCATAGCTAATACTAAAAAGGATAATCACGTCTTCCCCCGTGCGCCGATATGGTCCCCGGCATCCAAGGAGTCGGC
>CAYWKE010000054.1:0-2141 GCA_964459075.1 uncultured Candidatus Saccharibacteria bacterium
CCCCGCTCCCCGACGTAGGTGATGAACTCACAGTTATCGGTGCCTTTGGGCTCATCAAACGAGAGGTACTCGCTCGCCGCTTCCCTATCCCACTCCTCCGCGCTCTTTTCGTAGTACTCGCGCATGATGAGCCGGTAGCTCATCGCGCCCATATTGCGGGTATTCGCGTTCTGTACCTGCCGCGGACCGTCCACTCCTTGCCAGCAGTACCCATAGTTGGGCACGCCAATACCAAGTTTTTCGCGTGGAACACCCGCGTCCAGAAATGCCTCAACGGTGTCCTCGATCGACGAAGGATGATCCCCGCCATCACCCGAGAGTGCCGAGTGGTGCCAGCTCTCCCAGCCCGGCCACGTGCCCGACATGTCGTAGGTCATGGAGTTGATGCGGTCGGCATAGCGAGCGAGCGTTGCGTAATCTCGGGTTGGCTCAAGCGAATTGCCATTGACGTGCGGAATAGCAACCGTCACCACCAACTCGGGCTCCCGCCGCTTGAGCTCACGTACGAGTCTGATGATTGAGGCAACATCCTCATTCTTTAGTGGCTCCCAATCGATGTCGACTCCCTGGTAACCCCAGTCCTCGACTGCGTCAATGATGGTGCGTGCGAAGGTCCCTGCGTTCTCCTCACTCGTCGCTTCATACCAGCCCAGTGTGCCCCCCGCGGCACCACCGAGAAAGAGCATCGGCACGACACCCTCACGAACGGCTTTGCGCCGCACCTCCTTCGCAAAATCCTCGGCATCGTCCGGATCATTGAATCCCAGCGCAAGGTTTAGCTCACTCTCACTCACCACGCCAACTGATCCCACCGCCACGTGCGTAAGCTCATCCCACGACAACTCATCCGGCTCGATGCGCGAGTGGTCGAAGCTCGGGTAGTACCCCATGAGCCACTGCTCTTCATACTGCGTGTTCATAGGTCGTTCGATTCGCTGGTACGTCCACTTGTTGCCAATGCAAGCGGGTGTTGTGCAGCCGCACTGGAAGCCTTCGTCGGTCTTTTTGCACATGTAGGTCGCCACGATGATCCCTTCCTCGAGCGGCACGAGCGCTTGCGCCTCTCCGGTCATCCACGGCCCCGCCTTCCCCTCACTGGAGACAAACGAGAACTGCTGCCACCCGGAGCCATCGTTGTAGTAGCCACGCGGGTAGATGAAGTAGGGCTCGCCGTCCTCGCCCGCTTTGATAGCTGCAGAGGTGTCGGTGCACACGAGGGCACGCAGAATGAGTTGCTCGCTCGCCAAGTCGTACGGTACGCCAAACCCACGCGGTACCCGCTCATCGTGCACGATGACATTCTCACACTCGGCCGCGAGTGCTACGCCGCTGCCACCAGACATAACCACGAGTACCGCTCCCGCCGTGAGGAGCATCCCTCGAAGACCCATACGCATACCCATATTAAGACGTACAGTATACCCCACGGCTTACCGCACGGTGCGCTTGAGCCCTTCGTGCACGCGTGTTTCAGCTTCATCAAAGCGATTCAGGACCTCCTCGCAGAAGCGGTTGTAGCGATACACGTCGCGAAAGAGTGCGGTATCTTGCCGCACGCTCTCGACCGCATCCATCAAAAAGCCGAAGGAGACCGTGTCGATGTCGGTGCGAGTGAATCCGCCCTCGGTAACGACCTGTCCGACGTAGTGCGTGAGGAAGAGGGTCTCGGCGAGGAGGCGGTCGTGCTCTTCGGGGGTCATGGAAAGGAGGACGAGACCGAGTGCGGTGAGCCGCTGTGTGAGGTGGTGTATCACGTCATCTGCAAGTGAGTGCTCGGCGACGACAAGACGGAAACCGGTCATGTCTCCCTCCTTCTTATCGTAACTGTACGGCCCGAACATCGGGTGCGTGGCGAGGAAGGGCTGCGCTGGCATAGTGCGCTTGAGTGCCGCGACCGTATGCTCTTTGACGGTTGCGATATCGATGAGTACGGTCGTGGGCAAAAGGTGCGGTTGTACACGCTCGAGCGTCTCCTCAAACTCGGAGATGGCACACGCAAGTACAACGGCGTCGCACTGGCCTACCTCCTCAAGGGTCACAAATCGCTTACCGTCCGCCTCGTACCTGCGCGAGCAGACACGTACAGCTATCTCAGGAGTACGCTCGCGCACGACCCGCTCTACGAACTGCCCAAATGAGCC
>CAYWKE010000055.1:0-2119 GCA_964459075.1 uncultured Candidatus Saccharibacteria bacterium
TCGTGGGCAACCCGGGATCCGCGGGCTCATACGAGATCGCGATCGCCGGCTCCTTTGGGGACACGGGCTCTGCTCAGGTAGCCATCATCGATGATGTGGTCGTCACGGCCTCCGTCGACACGACCTTGACCTTCACGGTCTCGGGAGTGATCGGGGGAGAAACCGTGAACGCTGACACTGATACGACAACCGGCGCCTCGACTGCGACCGAGTTGCAGTTCGGTACGCTGGCCTCCGGTACGCCGGGGGTTCTGGCGCAGGACCTCGCAGTATCCACGAACGCTGCGAACGGCTTCACGGTCACGGTCGTTGCGGACCAGACGCTCACCGCAGATCTGGCCGACATTGACACCTTCATTGATGGCTCGGGCACTTCGACCCCGAACGCATGGGCGGCACCGACCGCTCAGTTCGGGACGGAGAACACCTACGGACACTGGGGCCTTACCACGGAGGATACGACGCTCTCAGACGGCGACTCCTTCGGGGCGGCGCTCTACGTAGGCGACTTCGTCGGTACGCCCCGCGAGGTCTTCTACAACACGGGTCCGGGTGATGGTACGACCGCGGACGATGGTGCGACCCGGGTTGGCTTCAAGGCGCAGGTCTCTGACCTGCAAGAGGCCAGCACCGAGTACACCGCATCGCTGACGTACGTCGCGACTCCTATTTTCTAATGGAAGCCTAAGTGGGGTTCTCACTGAGATCCATTAGAGTGCGTGATGAATGCTGCTCCATAGGGGTAGCAGCTTAGAGGCACGACCGCCGCTTTCCGCAAGGGAAGCGGCGGTCGGTCGTTGTGCGCATCCTGTTAATTTTCATGTGACCTTGTATACTCACGGATGTATGGCAGTGCTCTACGTCGTCGCTACCCCCATCGGCAACCTCGAGGATATCACGTTGCGCGCGCTTCGGATCTTGGGAGAGGTCGACCTCATTGCGTGCGAGGATACGCGGGTCACCAAGAAGCTGCTCTCGCACCACCAGATCGATACGCCCACCGTGAGCTTCCACGCGCACAGCGGCACGCTCAAGTTCGACAAGCTCCTCGCTGCGCTTGCGGAAGGGAGGTCGGTCGCGCTCGTTTCTGACGCGGGGACGCCGGCGATATCCGACCCTGGCGCGCGGCTCATTGCTCGGGTGCGAGAAGAGTTGCCCGACGTGCGCATCGAGAGTGTGCCCGGCCCGTCCGCACTTACCGCGGCGCTGTCGATCGCCGGTATCGATGAGAGCGACTTTTTGTTCTTGGGTTTTCTCCCGCACAAGAAAGGTCGCCAGACCATGCTTCGTGAAGCGGTGAACACGCCGCGCGTGGTCGTGTTCTACGAGTCAAGCCACCGCATCCTGAAAGCACTCGTGGAGCTCGCAGCCCTCACCTCGACCCGCCGCGTCATTGTGGTGCGCGAACTGACCAAATTGCATGAAGAGGTCATCGCAGGGACGCCCGAGGAGGTCGCAACTCGATTGCAGAGTGAGTCGGTCAAACAAAAAGGGGAGTTCGTGCTCATGCTCGATACCGTTGCGTAGCTGAGACAGCGGCATGACATAGTAGAAGGGTGCCACGTTTTCAGGGCACCCTTCGACGATAAAACCCGATGGATTTCTGTTGGATCTCCAGAGCTGCGAATTGTCGTGCCCGGTCAGGATCGTTCTGGGCAACTTCATCGCAGTACTGCCTGAGTATAGCGATGAAGTCGAGTGGTTGCTCACGGATGTTTCCCTCCGGGTATTGCTCCTCAAAAAGCTTGTACGCTTCGGTGTGTATCTTGCAAAAAGCGATGACGAACCGCTCTATGAATGGTCGCTCCATCGTCTTTCTCCCACTCACTTCTCCTTCTCTCACCGTATACCAGTGCTACAATAGACGCAATGCAGGATGCGAATCAGGTGACCTATTTTGCGCAGACCGACGCGCGGGGCAAGAACGTTCCGTTCGGCATCAAGCGTGACGATCGCTCGCGCCACATGTACGTCATCGGAAAGACGGGCATGGGAAAATCGACCTTGCTGGAGAACCTTGCCATCCAGGACATTCAGCGCGGGGAGGGACTGACTTTCATCGACCCGCACGGCGGCACCGCAGAGAAGCTCCTCGACTTCATACCCGAAGAGCGCGTGA
>CAYWKE010000056.1:0-1815 GCA_964459075.1 uncultured Candidatus Saccharibacteria bacterium
CCCGGCAGGTGCACCAGCTCTCCGCCAGAAACGACCACGCAGTACGTCTCACCCGTTTCCTGATCCCTCATTTGAATACCGTTGGTCTCGACCCTGTCGGCTCGAATGACCGAAGCTACCATCTCGCGCGCTGAAATGACTCCATCCGCAATAGTGACCCCGACCGATTCGATCGCGCCCAAGACCGCATCAATGAAGCCCTGGCTCGCACCCCCTTCCTTCACTCGGTTGTAGGCATACGCGTCATACAGGCCAAGATTGATGAACACCATCACCTTGCCCACGGTTACCTGCTCCCCGTCTGGGGTCAGGCGCGTTTCTGCATCGCTAGTGGGTTGTTCTGGAGTTTCAGGCGCTGGTGCGGGCACTCGGGGAGTGCGTTCACGCCCTGGGTTGGTGCGCGTGTCTTTTGCGTCGAGCGCCACGCCACCGTCGAGCCGTGCGCGGTTTGCGGTCTGTGCGACGCGCGAGGGATCAAGCTCAGGGCGTGGCGTACCATCCTCGATCATCTTCCAGGTAAGGGGTGATTCAAATTCGCTCCCAGTGTCGAAGGCTTCAAGCGCAACCCCCACGATCGTGCCCCCGGTCGCCTCCGCATTCATGCCCACGCCATCGAGCGAGGAGAGCGTGATACGATCACCCGGCTTGATGTCACCATTTTCGGTTGAGACGAGGATCGGGACGCGACCAACCAACCCAACGGGGTACGCGTGTTCAGCTTCGCTCAAGTCATCCGCACCCAGCATGATGCCTGGCTTGGTTGACACCACACCAATGACCGCACCACGCGCGCCCAGGCTCGCTCGCTCTACCGTGAGCCCACCACGGGTCATCACGATCTCGCCCGGCGAAAGGTCATCATCGGAGAAGTAGCGCTCCGCGAGGTCGGAGTTGCCGACGTAGGAATCGATGTAGGAAATGCGACCAGTCGTCGAGGCCGAGCAGGAGCCGTCGTTGTCGACACACAATCCACCAAACCCGATGCGCAATCCTGCCTGGTTACTGCCGTCACCGATGGTTGTGGTGCCGTGCGAGGAAACGGTGAACTTGCTCGTACCATTGATCTGCAGGTCGAGGAAGTCGCCGGTGAATCCTCCCGACACACCCATGTTCATGCGTAGCGCGTCTCCGGTAAACGTGGTGCTTTCGTGGAAGAGGTACACCAGCTCGCCTCCGGTCAAGGAGCCCGAGTATGCGCGAATAGCATTTCCTTGTGCGATTCCCTTACTTTCAGCAAAGAGGCCGGCCGGCACGAAGGTTGAGCCGCCATTCCCCTCGGTGATCGCGCGCACACCGAACGTGCGCCCGATGCCAGATATTGCAGTATTCTCACCCAGCACGTTGCTTCCGCGCGATGCCTGGATCTCAAGGGCGCGCACCGTGTTGGCGAGAGCCGTTGAATCATTGACGCGGATGATCGAACCCACCAACGTGTTTGCGACACTCGAGGGTTGGTTGTTGATATTCATGAAGTTCACATACTGCGTGCCACCGCCCGTGGGGTTGACGGTGTAGAGCTGATCGATACCGATGAAGCCATCGGCGCCGGTTGAGGTATCTCCAAGGGAGAGCATTGCCCGCGGGGTGGTGGTACCGAGCCCCAGGAGTCCTTCGCTCGTGACGTGCACGAACGAGTCGTTACTTGATGAAGCGATGGAGAAGAGCGGCGTGAGCTGACCGGAGGTTCCCACGACCGCCAGGTTTGCCCACGGCGAGGTAGTACCAAGCCCAACACGACCGGTATCGGTAACTGTCAGCACGGCCGCTCCCGAGGACGCGTGGAGGGAGAGGAGGTCGTTGGTGGAGGTACCCTGG
>CAYWKE010000057.1:0-1736 GCA_964459075.1 uncultured Candidatus Saccharibacteria bacterium
TTCGTAAGTAAACCACCGGCGCGCATGCGCGCCGGTGGTTCGACCTTTTCTACTCTGCCACATACGCGTGGCGGCGTAGCCGCCGCGCCCGCAGTGAGCCTTTTTCATGTTTCATCTTTCACTTTTCATTTTTATTGACACCAGCCCCCCTTCCCGCTACACTTCTCCGTATTGCGCTTCGCGCTCGTTTTTGTCGTGATGCTTTTTGCAGCACATGAACTGAGTGCAGGGAACCACAGTGATCGGACATACGGCTTTTCTCGCGCCTGTATGTGCGGTCGCTTTGCCCTCAGGCGCGACCCAAGTCATTATTCACTACTATAACGACACGATATGGCAGCAGAAGCATTCGATCGTTCGAAGCCTCACATCAACGTTGGCACCATTGGCCACGTTGATCACGGCAAGACGACGCTGACCGCAGCGATCCTCCAGACGCTCAACGCGCGCGGAGGCGACTACGGAGCGAACGTCAAGGCCGTCGAGGACATCGACAAGGCGCCTGAGGAGAAGGCGCGTGGTATTACCATCTCCCTCTCACACAGCGAGTACTGGACGGGAAACCGCCACTACGCGCACATTGATGCTCCCGGTCACGCCGACTACATCAAGAACATGATCACCGGCGCAGCGCAGATGGATGGCGCGGTGCTCGTTGTTGCGGCGACCGACGGTATGATGCCGCAGACCCGCGAGCACGTCCTCCTCGCGAAGCAGGTGGGTGTGCCGAAGATCATTGTCTTCATCAACAAGGTCGACATGGTCGACGATGAGGAGATGGTTATGCTTGTTGAAGAAGAGATCCGCGAACTCCTGGACCTCCACGGGTTCGACGGCAAGGAAGCTCCTATCATCAAGGGTTCGGGCCTCAAGGCGCTCGAGGATCCCTCCGGTGAGTGGGGTGACAAGATCATCGAGCTCATCACCGCGATGGATGAGTACTTCCCGATGCCGGTGCGCGAGACCGATAAGCCGTTCCTCATGCCTATCGAGGATATCTTCTCTATCGAAGGTCGCGGCACCGTGGTGACCGGTCGCATTGAGCGTGGCATCGTCAAGGTGGGTGAGGATATCGAGATCGTCGGTATCAAGGATACCACCAAGACCACCGTCACCGGTGTTGAGATGTTCAACAAGTCGCTCGACTCAGGTCAGGCGGGTGACAACGCAGGTATCCTCCTGCGCGGCACCAAGAAAGAGGATGTCCACCGCGGACAGGTCCTCGCCGCTCCTGGCTCTGTGACCCCGCACACCGACTTCGAGTCTGAGGTCTACATCCTCAAGAAGGAAGAGGGTGGCCGTCACACGCCATTCTTCACCGGCTACAAGCCGCAGTTCTACATCCGCACCACGGATGTGACCGGCGAGGTGACCCTGGCAGACGGTGTCGAGATGGTCATGCCTGGTGACACCGTGACCTTCAAGGTCAAGCTGGTCGCACCGGTAGCGCTCGAAGAGCAGCAGCGCTTCGCGATCCGCGAGGGCGGCAAGACCGTCGGCGCGGGTGTGGTCACCAAGATCAACGCGTAACCAGGCGCTAGGCAGTAGGCTCTAGGCCCTAGGAACAGGAAAACCGGCTTGCTACGCGAGCCGGTTTTCCTATGAGATCGCCTGTGCTATACTTCCGAGTGGAAGCGGTGGGGAAAGGTGCTTGCAGGGATCCGTCCCTTGCGCAACTGCGCCGAGAGGGTGTGAACCCAAGACCCACAGCTAAGGTCCATAAGTCGTGGCTAAAG